>NZ_JBZWBG010000016.1:0-162446 GCF_058680555.1 Pseudomonas sp. YA1 | reverse complement strand
CCGGCCTCCGCCTGCTTGAGGAAGTCGAGAATCTGCTCTTCGGTAAAACGCTTTTTCACTGCCGTCTCCTGCTCGGAAAACGGACTCTACTAAGTTTGACGTGGTACTGAAATCGGGGGGGGGGGGCAGGTCACAAAACCGAAAGATCGGCGCCGATTCTCTGAACTGGTCCTGCTTTGGTATGAACTGCACGGCCACTCCCTGCGCGACGGAAAGCGGCGCTTGTCGAAGCTCCAGCAATTGACGGTTCGTTTGGGTGATCCGGTAGGGACTGCATTTGAGGCGTCTAGCTATGCGCAACTGCGCCGCAAACGGCTAGAGGATGGGATATCCGGGAAGACGTTGAATAACGAATTGGGCTATGTACGGGCCGTATTCAACGAATTGAAAGACCTGGGCCAGATTGACTATGCCAACCCCTTGGTAGGGGTGAAACCTTTAAAGCTCCAAGAGCGCGAGCTTTCTTGGCTGACCACAGAACAGATCACCGAGTTGCTCGAAGCGATTCGCAGCGGCAGTGACAACCCCCATACGGAACTGGTGACGTTGCTTTGCCTTGCCACGGGGGCCCGTTGGTCTG
Organism: Pseudomonas sp. YA1; assembly: GCF_058680555.1. NCBI lineage: Bacteria > Pseudomonadati > Pseudomonadota > Gammaproteobacteria > Pseudomonadales > Pseudomonadaceae > Pseudomonas > Pseudomonas sp. YA1. The sequence continues at coordinate 161,866 of NZ_JBZWBG010000016.1, read as the reverse complement.
AGGCGGAAAAGCTGGTTCCACAACGGCTACAGGGCAACGTCGTGACCTATGCCGGAACGAAGTCGGGGAGGGTTCGCCACGTTCCAATTCCTACCGAGTTGGCCGACAAGATCAGGATGCATTGGCGAACGCACGGCCTGTTCACGTCCTGCATCACATCCTTCCGCCGCGCCCTGGAGCGGACCACAATTCGGCTACCGAAAGGGCAGGCGAGCCACGCCCTACGACATACCTTCGCTAGCCACTTCATGATGAATGGGGGCAACATTCTCACTCTTCAGAAAATCCTTGGGCATTCCACACTGACCATGACTATGCGTTATGCCCACTTGTCTCCTGATCACCTTCAAGATGCTATTCGTCATGGCCCTATGGCGCTCAGAGATTTGTTCTAAGCCAGTTTTGGCAGCCGGTATTGAAAGAGTTTGTCCAAGCGGCACCTCTACCCATCTGGGCGACTAGCAAACGGTCATTGCTATCTATAAAAGTTAAAAGGTAGTCCCTGATCTGTTGGCTATTTAAGTCGCTTACGACTAACCATGTCGAGTCTAGACAGTGCCAGCGGGTAGGGAAAACCTGGGTAATTGCTTGGACAAGAGTGTTGTAGTCTTTCCCGGGTGTAATTAGGTCGTAACCGATCATGTAAACAGCCATGTGAACCTCCTTGTGGGGCGAAGTGCCACTATAACGCTAGCTGAGGTTCGGATAGTCGTCGACATTTTTTCGACACCAAAAGAAAAACCCCTGAAAAACTCTAAGCTTTTCAGGGGCTTATTTGGTGGAGCCGGGGGGATTTGAACCCCCGTCCGCCAGCTCTCCGCTATCGGTTCTACATGCTTAGCCAGCTCTACTGAGTTAACTCCGCGCCGCCCGAGTGGCAGGGTGCTTGGAGCGAGCTGTATGAGTTTTAGCCGTTACGTCTACAGCGAACTTGGCGGCGATCCTGTTCTATCTGACAGTCGTTTCGGGTTTACAGGCATCCCCTAGCGACTGCTAGCCGCATTAAGCAGCTAGAGCGTAGTTGTCGTCGTTGGCAACTATAAGTTTGCAGCAGCGAATTTACGAGTTCTGCTACCAGCTCGGCATGCCCCTCAAGTTTTGTTACCGGCGTCGAATCCTAATCGGCCCCAAAACCTTGACAGGTCGACGACCAGTCTACGGCAAAGGGCTGCGAGAGTCCAATCCGCCGCTCATAAACCTTTGACGCCGCTGGGTTTCCCCTCCGGAGGCGGGCTCAGGTCCAGGGGTTTGTCCGGTGCCTTGGCGTTCCGCCCGGGCGCCAGCTGTTTTTCCACGTCGGCCTGGATCGCCTGCAACACCGGTTGCAGGTCGCGCATGTTGTCGCGGACCTCGGGGTAAGGGTGGTCCTTGGCGAAATCGGCGATGCGTTCCAGCAACTGGGCGCGCACCGGGGAGGGCAGGTGGATGAACAGCTCGGGCATTTCCTTGGCCAGCTCGGCGGAGTAGAGCACCAGGTCCTGGCGCTCGAACTGGGCGGTGAGGCCGAGGTAGTCGAGGGCGCTGCCGGTGAGCATCGCCGCGGCCGCCTTGGTTTCCTGCATGCCCTGCAGACGCGCGGGGTTGCGCTGTTCGGCCTGGGACAGGGTCATCCAGAATTCGACGGTGAGGGTGAACAGGATCGACTGCTCGCGCAGCGAGTAGCTCATCAGGCCCAGCGCCTCGGCGCCGTAGGGCTGTTTGGCGGCGCGGAAGTCGAAGTACAGGCGCATCAGCTCCTTGAGCTTGAACAGCACTTCGCGGGCCTCGTTCTGGCGGATCTCCAGGGGGCTGTAGATGTTCAGCTGCGGGCGGAAGTTTTCCTCGCTGACCATGCGCAGGTAGAGCGGCCCGGTGAATTCGCCGCTGCGTCGCGGCAGGGCGTTCTTCTGGGTTTCCTCGATCTTCTTCAGGGCGTCGATCAGCACCTGGTAGTCGTGGCTGTCCCAGGGCTTCTGGATGTCCGGGATGCGCTGGCCGAGGTAGTAGAGGTCGGCGGCCGCGAGCGGGCGGCCGAGAACCAGTAAAAGGATGGCCAGCGGCCAGAGCAGGCGGCGTGATAGGGTCGGCACGGACTTTCCTTGCGGGGCGCGTGGATCGGCCTAGGTTAGCGATGGCCGGGGCCGGCGTCACCCCGCGCTTCGATTGGGGCGGACGGGATGGCAACGGCGCAGTGGGACGGCTTGCAGGCGGTATTCGAGGACCTCGGCGGCTACGGCGCGCTGGCGCGCCAGGCGGCGCAGGGCGAGGGGCCGCTGGTGGGGCATCTGCAACGGACCAACATCCAGCTCGCGGCGATCCCGGTGTTCACCCGCAAGGGAGTCGCCGAGACCACGGTCAACGACCTGCTGGAGGCGGCGCGGGTCTCGCGGCGGACTTTCTACAAGTATTTCGCCGGCAAGCTGGAGGTGCTGGAAAGCATCTACCACAGCGCCGTGCAATTGCTGCTGGCGCGCTTCGGCGGGCTGCGCAGCGAGGCAGGCAGCGACGAGGACTGGCTGCGGGCGATGGTCTCGCTGTTCTTCGACTACCACCTGGCGGTCGGTCCGATCATCCGCATGATGCAGGAGGAGGCCCTGCATGCCGGCTCGCCGCTGGCGGCGCACCGGCAGCGCGCGCACCTGAAGATTATCGAGCTGTGGGCCGAGCGCCTGGGCGCCCAGGGTGCGGCCCACGATGCGCTGACCTACCGGGTGCTGATCTGGGCGATGGAGGCGGCTTCGCTGGAGCTGCTCAATGCCAGCGACCCGCTGGAGCTGCCGCGGGTCAAGCGGGTGCTCGGCGACCTGCTGGTGGGTACGCTCTGTCCCAGCACCCAGGCTCCGACGAGACTGCAAGGGTAACAGCCGGGCAGTCGCCGCTCGCGCCTACAGAACCTAGGTTGGGCTCGCAGCCCACCGTGGCCATGCTCTGATGCCCTGTCATAACAACAAGACGGGAGACGTGCGTCCATGTCCGCGACACCCTATCTGCTGCAACCGCCGCTGGCGGTCGGATTCGCCCGCCTGGGCTTCGGCTCCCTCTCGCTGGAGTCGTTGCGCGAGCGCTACGCCGCACCGTCCAGCGGCTCGCGCTTCATCGAGCTGGACGGTTTCCCGCTGCACTACCGCGACGAAGGCAGCCGCGACAAGCCGGTACTGGTGATGATCCACGGCGTGGTCGCCTCGCTGCACACCTGGGACGACTGGGTGAAGGCGATGTCGCCCTACTTCCGCATCGTGCGCTTCGACGTGCCGGGCTTCGGCCTGACCGGGCCGGGGCGTGACAGCCGTTACTCCGGCGAGCGCATGGTGGCGATCCTCGGCCAGTTGCTCGATTTCCTGAAGATCGACAAGGCCTCGATCGCCGGCAACTCCCTGGGCGGTTATATCGCCTGGAACTTCGCCCTGGCGCAGCCGCAGCGAGTGGAGCGGCTGGTGCTGATCGACCCGGCCGGTTACCAGATGCGCAAGGTGCCGTGGATGATCGCCTCGGCGGCGCTGCCCGGCTCGACCCTGGCGATGCCGCTGTGGATGCCGCGAGCGCTGATCGCCCAGGGCATCAAGGAAGTCTATGGCGAGCCGGGGCGGATCAAGCCGGGAGTGGTCGACCGTTACTACGACCTGAGCCGCCGCCCGGGCAACCGCAAGGGCATGATGGAGATCTTCCGCGTGTTGCTGAAGGTCAACCGCGAGGAACTCGGCACCTCCGGCGAACGCATCGCCCGGATCGTCGCGCCGACCCTGCTGATGTGGGGCGAACGCGACCGCTGGATCTCGCCGAAGCACGTACCGCTGTGGCAACGCGACCTGCCGGGGATCCAGGTGAAGACCTATCCGGGCGTCGGGCATATCCCCATGGAGGAGATTCCCGAGCAGACCGCGGCGGATGCACTGCGCTTCCTGATGGCCTGATCCCAGGCCGTCATGAAGAAGCCCGCGCTGGTCAGTCGCGGGCTTTTTAATGCATGGACGAAAGGCCGAAATACCAGGCAGGGCAGGGAAGCGATGCAAGCCCCTCTCGCGGCGCGGAGGGGCGGCGAGGAGGGTCAGGCGGCCTTCGGTTCCGGTTCGAACTGGTCGCGGTACTGCTCGATGAGGTGCAGGTTATTGTGCTGCCAGGGGTGGAAGTCCTTCTTGTAGAAGTCCAGGTACACGCCCACCAGCGAGCGGAACACGCCGTCCTTGCCCCACAGCCACTTGATGCCGTCGCGCCAGACCTTGAAGTTCCACAGCAGGCCGTCGCGCTTGAGCATGTGGACCAGGCCCTTGGTGGTGTCGAGGGCGAAGAAGAAGGTGCCCTGGACCATCGCCCGGCGGCGCAGCCTGGCCTTGCCGTTGACCAGCATGAACACGTCGTAGGCCACCGCCTTGTGCTCGGTTTCCTCCAGTGCGTGCCAACGCCACAGGCGGGCCATGGTCGGGTCGGCGCCTTCCAGCCACCTGGGGTTGCTCAGCAGGCCGTCGGCCATGATCGCGGTGAGGTGCTCCAGGGCTGCGGTGGCCGCCAGTTGCCGCGACGGGTGCAGTTTCTGCTGGGCGAAGCGGATGCGCCGTTTGGCGCCGCCTTCCAGGCGGTCGATGTCGTAGCCGAGGGCGCGCAGGCGGTCGCTGTAGACCAGGTGCTCGCGGCTGTGGTGGCCTTCCTGGCCGATGAAGCCACGGATCTGCTGCTTCAGCGCCGGGTCCTCGACCCGCTCGCGGTAGTGGCGCACGGAGTCGATGAAGAAGCGCTCGCCATCGGGGAACAGCACCGACATGGCGTTGAACATGTGGGTCTTGAAAGCGTCGCCGCTGTGCCAGTGGCGCGGCATCGGATCGGGCAGGTCGAAGTCCAGATGACGCGGGCGGATCTCCAGACCTTCGGGGGTGGTGCTGGCCATAGCGGCTCCCTGTGATGGTGAAGGACCATGGGATCGACTATCGCTTGCGGGGGATAGCCTCACAAGGTTATCTTCTGCCAACTTTCCGGTCATATCCGGCCAGCGGTCAGAACAATAAACAGCCATGAAACAACCGCTCAATTTCACCGCCGAACTGGTGCCGGTGGCCTATGCCGAGGCACTACTCGATCTTGTCGCGGAGTACGGCGTATCCCGCCAGGCGCTGTTCGACGCTGCGCGGGTGCGTCCCGAGGTGCTGGACAGCCCGAACGGCCGCCTGTCCTTCCTCGACTTCAACCAGCTCACCTACAGCGCCCAGGCCCTGTGCGGCGAGCCGGCGCTGGGGCTGGTGCTCGGCCAGCGCCTGAACGTCTCCGCCCACGGCATCCTCGGCTACGCGGTGCTGTCCAGCGCCAACCTGGGCAAGGCCATCCAGTTCGCCCTCAAGTACTACCGGGTGCTCGGCCTGGCCTACGAACTGGAACTGGTGCTCGATGACGGCCGCGCCGAGTTGCGCGCGGTGGAGTCGATGCCGCTGGGCGCCGCTTCGGTGTTCGCCGCCGAGGGCCTGATGGCGACGCTGTATTCCATCGCCTGCTTCCTGGTCGGCGAGCCGTTGCAGGACGTGCGGGTCGGCTTCGCCTATCCGCCGCCGGCCCATGCCCGGCGCTACGCCGAGGTGTTCGGGGTGGCTGCGGAGTTCGAGCAGCCCTGGCACTGGCTGAGCATGCCCAGCGAGTACCTGGAACGACCGATGGCGCTGGCCAACCCGGCCACGGTGCAGATGTGCGAGCAGCAGTGCGAGGCGCTGCTGGCCACCCTGGACGTCCAGGAAGGCCTGCTGACCCGTGTGCGCCGCCTGCTGCTGGCGCGTCCCGGCGACTTCCCCGACCTCGAACAGGCCGCCCGCGAACTGCACACCAGCGGGCGCAGCCTGCGCCGGCACCTGTCGTCGCTGGGCACCACCTACCAGCAGGTCCTCGACGATGTGCGCAAGCGCCTGGCCCTGCAATACCTGACCACCACCCAGCTACCGCTGTACGAGATTGCCCTGTTGCTCGGCTTCAACGACTCGTCGAACTTCCGCCGGGCGTTCCGCAAGTGGACCGGCAAGCTGCCCAGCGACTACCGCGAAGCGCCCTGAGCCGACGCCGACGGTCCTCGGCACCAGGCGGATGTGCCATGCTTGGCGTTTCATAGAAATCCATGGCGCGCTTGCCGCGCCGACCGTGATCGGAGTCTTGCATGTCGACATCCCCCGCGCTGATCCGCGAAACCTTTCCCGTCGGGCCTTTGCAGTGCAACTGCACCATCATTGGCGATCCGCTGACCAGGAAGGCCATCGTCGTCGATCCGGGCGGCGACCACGAACTGATCCTGCAGCGCCTCGACCGCCTCGGCCTGCAAGTGGTCAGCATCATCCATACCCACGCGCACCTGGATCACTTCCTCGCCTCCGGCGAGATGAAGAAGCGCACCGGCGCCAGCCTGCACCTGCACAAGGACGACCAGTTCCTCTGGGACAACCTGGAGATGCAGTGCCAACTGTTCGGCGTGCCCTACACGCCGGTGCCGGCCCCGGACCGCTGGCTGGCCGACGACGAGGAACTGGCCTGCGGTTGCGGAGTGGCACTGCACACGCCGGGGCATACGCCGGGCTCGATGAGTTTCTGGTTCCCCCGGGCGAAGCTGCTGATCGCCGGCGACACCCTGTTCCGCCGCGGCATCGGCCGCACCGACCTGTGGGGCGGCGACTCGGCGGCGATCCAGCGTTCGATCCGGCAGCGCCTGTACAGCCTCGACGAGGATGCCACGGTGGTCGCCGGCCACGGCCCGGATACCACGCTGGGCGAAGAGATGCGCGAGAATCCCTTCGTCAGGGGCTGAAAAGGATTTTTCCGAGCATCGGGAATTTTGCCACCTGGCTATGCTCTAAGATGTCGGCCGCCCCTCACGCAGGGGCGTTTCAGTACCTCGAGGAGTAGTTTTCCCATGTTCACCTCCCGTTGCCTGCCTCTGGCCGCAGCCGTCACCGCACTGGCGCTGCTCGCCGGTTGTGCCAACAACAACCCCTACGACACGCAAAGCCAAAGCCAGGGTGGCATGAGCAAGACGGCCAAGTACGGCGGACTGGGTGCGCTGGCCGGCGCCGTCGCCGGCGCCGCGATCGACCACAACAACCGTGGCAAGGGCGCGCTGATCGGCGCTGCCGTCGCTGGCGCCGCCGCTGCGGGCTATGGCTACTACGCCGACAAGCAGGAAGCCGAGCTGCGTCGGCAGATGGAAGGCACCGGCGTGGAAGTGCAGCGCCAGGGCGACGACATCAAGCTGATCATGCCGGGCAACATCACCTTCGCCACCGATTCGGCGAACATCGCTCCGAGCTTCTACGCGCCGCTGAACAACCTGGCGAACTCGTTCAAGCAGTACAACCAGAACACCATCGAGATCGTCGGCTACACCGACAGCACCGGCAGCCGCCAGCACAACATGGACCTGTCCCAGCGTCGTGCGCAGAGCGTGGCCGGCTACCTGACCGCCCAGGGCGTCGACGGCACTCGCCTGAGTACCCGCGGCATGGGCCCGGACCAGCCGATCGCGAGCAACTCCACCGCCGACGGTCGCGCGCAGAACCGGCGCGTCGAGGTCAACCTGCGACCGGTTCCGGGCGCCCAGGGCCCGGCGCAGACCCAGCCGCAGTACTGATCGCGGACTGGACGAAAAAGCCCGCCATTCGGCGGGCTTTTTCATGGGCGCTGGTCGGCGCTCTTCGTCCTACGCCTTGGCGTTACCGGGAAACTCGCGGTGCAGGCTGTCGAGCAACTGGTCCTTGCGCTCCCACAGCTGGTTGACCCATTGCTGGAATTCCGCGCGGTAGCCGGCGTCCTGGTCGTAGCTCTTGCCGACGAACTGGCGCGGAATCTCCAGTTCCTCGAAGCGCACCACGACGTCCTTCAGGCGTCCGGAAAGCAGGCACCAGAAGGTCGGGCTGCCGTCCGGGTAGTGGATGGTCACGTTGACCAGGGTCTTCAATTGCTCGCCCATGGCGTCGAGGACGAAGGCGATGCCGCCGGCCTTGGGCTTGAGCAGGTGGCGGAACGGCGACTGCTGCTCGTCGTGCTTGGCGCGGGTGAAACGGGTGCCTTCGAGGAAGTTGAACACTGCTACCGGGATGCGGCTGAACTTGGCGCAGGCCTTGCGCGTGGTCGCCAGGTCCTGGCCTTTCTTCTCCGGGTGCCTGGCCAGGTAGGCCTTGCTGTAGCGCTTCATGAAGGGAAAATCGAGGGCCCACCAGCACAGGCCGATGATCGGGACCCAGATCAGTTCCTGCTTGAGGAAGAAGCGCAGCAGCGGGATGCGTCGGTTCAACTGGTATTGCAGGACGAGGATGTCGACCCAGCTCTGGTGGTTGCTGGTGACCAGGTAGGAGTGTTGGTACTCCAGGCCCTCCAGGCCCTGGACGTTCCAGCGGGTGCGCTGGACCAGGTTCATCCAGCCCTTGTTGCAGGCGATCCAGCCTTCGGCGATCAGGCTCATGATCTTGCTGCACAGGCGCTGGGCGGCGGCGAACGGCAGGAGCAGCTTGACCAGGGTCATGCCGAACAGCAGGCAGGCCCAGCACAGGGTGCTGGACACCAGCAGCAGGCCGGCCAGGGAGCCGCGCAGGAAATGGGGGAGAAACGACAGCATCAAGGAGTCCTTGTACGTAGGCGCCCGGCCAGGGCCGGGCGCGTGGAGCGGGGCGTGGTCCCGCCGTTCACATGGCACATCCTCGTGCCTGGCCGAAGCCAGTGCCGCCCACTGGGCGGCGTTCCTTCAGGCCGGGGCCTGGGCGTCCGCCTGGATGGCGGTGAGGGCGATGGTGTAGACGATGTCTTCCACCAGCGCGCCGCGCGACAGGTCGTTCACCGGTTTGCGCAGGCCTTGCAGCATCGGCCCGACGCTGACGCAATCGGCGCTGCGCTGCACCGCCTTGTAGGTGGTGTTGCCGGTGTTCAGGTCGGGGAAGATGAACACCGTGGCCTGCCCGGCCACCGGGCTGTTCGGCGCCTTCTGGCGGCCGACGCTGGCGATGGCGGCGGCATCATACTGCAAGGGTCCGTCGATCAACAGGTCGGGGCGCTGCTCGCGCGCCAGGCGGGTGGCCTCGCGAACCTTGTCGACATCCACCCCGGAACCGGAGTCGCCGGTGGAGTAGCTGATCATCGCGACCCGTGCAGGGATGCCGAAAGCCTGCGCCGACGCGGCACTCTGCACGGCGATCTCGGCCAGGTCACTGGCCGAAGGATCGGGATTCACCGCGCAATCGCCGTAGACCAGCACCTGGTCCGGTAACAACATGAAAAACACTGACGACACCAGGTTGTAGCCGGGCGCGGTCTTGATCAGTTGCAGCGCCGGGCGGATGGTGCTGGCGGTGGTGTGGATGGCGCCGGAGACCAGGCCGTCGACCTCGTCCAGGGCAAGCATCATGGTCGCCAGGACCACGCTGTCCTCCAGTTGCTGCTCCGCCATCGGCGCGTTCAGCCCCTTGCCCTTGCGCAGCTCGACCATCGGTTCGACGTAGCGCTGCCGCACCAGGTCCGGGTCGATGATCTCCAGGCCTTCCGGTAGCACGATGCCCTGGGCCTGGGCCACCGCCTGGACCTCGTCCGGCTTGGCCAGCAGCACGCAGCGGGCGATGCCGCGCGCCTGGCAGATCGCCGCCGCCTGCACGGTGCGCGGCTCGCTGCCCTCGGGCAGGACGATGCGCTTGCCGGCCTTCTGCGCGCGTTGCACCACCTGGTAGCGGAACGCCGGCGGCGACAGGCGCAGCTCGCGCGGCGTACCGCAGCGCTGCTTGAGCCATTCGAAATCGATGTGCCCGGCGACGAACTCGGTGACCCGCTCGGCGCGCTCGCGGTCGTCCACCGGGATTTCCTTGTTCATCCGGTTCAGGTTGGTCGCGGTGTCGTAGGAGCCGGTGGCCACCGACAGCACTGGCAGGCCTCCCTGCAAGGCGCCGCGGCAGAGTTCCATGATCCGCGGGTCGGGCGGGAAGTCGCTGCACAGCAGCAGGCCGGCCAAGGGTACGCCGTTCATCGCGGCCAGGCTGGCGGCAAGGATGATGTCGTCGCGGTCGCCGGGGGTCACCACCAGCACGCCGGGCTTGAGCAGTTGCACGGTGTTGGGCACGGCGCGGGCGCATAGCACGATCTTCTGCACCCGGCGCTGCTCGTAGTCGCCGGCGTTGATCACCCGTGCGCTGAGCAGGTCGGCGATGTCGCGGGTGCGCGCGGCGTTGAGTTCGTCCTGCCAGGGAATGCAGCCGATCAGGCGGAAGTCGTCGCGCAGCAGCGGCGAGTGTTCGGTGAGGCGCCGGGCGAAGTCCGCCACGCCGTCCTCGGCGTTGGCCGCGTCGGCCTCGCCGCGGACCTTGTTGAGGATCACCCCGAGCACCTTCGGGTCGCGCGGGCCGCCGAACAGTTGGGCCTGGATCTCGATACGGTCGGTCAGTTCGGTGAGCGTCTCGTTTTCCGGCGCGGAGACCAGGATCACCTCGGCGTCGAGACTCTTCGCCAGGTGGAAGTTGACCCGCGCGGCGTAGCTGGCGTGACGGGTCGGTACCATGCCTTCGACGATCACCACGTCCTTGTCGGCGGCGGCGCGCTGGTAGAGGCTGATGATCTCTTCGAGCAGTTCGTCCAGTTGGCCGTCGCCGAGCATCCGCTCGACCTGGGCCAGCGGCAGCGGCTTCGGCGTATCCAGGCCGTGGGTGCGCGCCACCAGTTCGCTGGAGCGCTCCGGGCCGAGGTCGCCGGGATGCAGCTGGGCGATGGGTTTGAAGAAGCCGACCTTCAGCCCGGCGCGTTCCAGGGCGCGAAGCAGGCCGAGGCTGATCGAGGTGAGGCCGACGCCGAAACCGGTCGGGGCGATGAAGAAGGTATGCATCTGGGCTCCTTAAGCCGTGCGTTTGGCCACGCCGCCTGGTTGGGCGGGGGCGTCGATCCAGTTCAGTCGAGCAGGGCCAGCGTGTCGAGGGCGATCTGCCGCTCTTCGTTGGTCGGGATCACCAGTACCCGCGGATGCCCCGCGGCCTGGATCGGCCCGGCGACGCCGCGCACGCAGCGGGCGTTGGCCTCCTGGTCGAGGCGCAGGCCGAACAGCCGCAGGTGGGCGGCGGTCTTGGCGCGCACCAGCGGCGAGTTCTCGCCGATGCCACCGGTGAAGATCACCCCGTCCAGTTGCGGCAGGGCGCAGCTCATCGCCGCCAGGGACTTGGCCAGGCGGTAGCAGAACACCTCGATCGCCAGGGCCGCGCCGGGGTGGCCCTGCTCGCGCTCCTGCTCCAGGGTGCGCATGTCGTTGGACAGGTCGGAGAGGCCGAGCAGGCCGCTTTCGTTGTTCAGCATCGAGTCGATGCGCTCCAGGCTCCAGCCCAGGGTCCGCGCCAGGTGGCTGTGCAGGTTGGGGTCGACGTCGCCGCTGCGGGTGCCCATTACCAGGCCTTCCAGCGGGGTCAGGCCCATGCTGGTGTCGAGGCTCTGGCCGTTGACGATGGCGCAGGTCGAGCTGCCGTTGCCGAGGTGGGCGCTGAGCCAACTGCTGTCGCCGACCGCCAACCCGGCCATTTCCGCGGCGCGGTGGCTGACGTAGCGGTGGCTGGTGCCGTGGAAGCCGTAGCGGCGCACGCCATGCTCACGGTAGAGGGCCTCCGGCAGGGCGTAGCGGTAGGCGTGCTCCGGCAGGCTCTGGTGGAAGGCGGTGTCGAACACGGCGACGTGGGGCAGCTTGGGAAACAGCGTCATCGCTGCCTCGATGCCTTGCAGGTTGGCCGGGTTGTGCAGCGGCGCCAGCGGCGCGGTGGCCCGGATCGCCTCGACCACCCGGTCGTCGATGCGCGTGGCATGGGTGAACAGCTCGCCGCCATGCACCACCCGGTGGCCGATGCCGTGGAGCTTGCCGCCCGCGGCGTTCTGCACCATCGGCAGCAACTGGGCGAGGGCGGCGCGGTGGTCGGCGTTGGGAATCATCAGGCTGTCGCTGTCGCCGCCGCGCTTCCAGCGCAGCACCGCATCGCGGCTGCCCAGGCGCTCGGCGAGGCCGTGCAGGGGAAACAGGGAGTGGGCCTCGTTGACCAGGGCGAACTTGATCGACGAACTGCCGCAGTTGATCACCAGTATGTTGCGTGAGGGCATCACTGCTCCTTGGTCTGCTCTTCTTCTTCCCGGGCACACCAGCCGCAGCGAAATTCGCGGCCGAGCTGTCTGTGCCGCTCGTTTTCGTCAAGGACCCAGGCGCGCGATTGCCAGGGCGGTTGGTGGCGCAGGTGTTGAGTATGGCCACAGGACAAGACTGCCACCCAATGGCCTTCCTCGTCCTGATGAAAATCAATCACCCGCGACGGCGCCCGCGCGCCCCGTTCATCAGGGGCGCGGTCGCTTTCGGGGCTATTGATGCGTACACTTACGCATTCATCTTCTTTATCGAAAAGGTTTCGAACCATGCAGATCGCGGCCAACAAGGCGGTTTCCATCGACTATACCCTGACCAACGACGCCGGGGATGTCATCGACAGTTCCGCTGGTGGCGCGCCGCTGGTCTACCTGCACGGTGCCGGCAACATCATCGTCGGCCTGGAGAAGGCCCTGGAAGGCAAGAACGTCGGTGACGAACTGAGCGTCGCCATCGAGCCGGAAGACGCCTATGGCGAATACAGCGCCGAACTGGTCGCGACCCTGACCCGCGAGATGTTCGAAGGCGTCGACGAACTGGAAGTCGGCATGCAGTTCCACGCCTCGGCTCCGGACGGCGGCATGCAGATCGTCACCATCCGCGACATCGACGGCGACGACGTGACCGTCGACGGCAACCATCCGCTGGCCGGCCAGCGCCTGAACTTCAAGGTCAAGGTAGTCGACGTGCGCGAGGCCAACGCCGAGGAAATCGCCCACGGCCATATCCATGGCGAAGGCGGTCACCACCACTGATCGGCGTTCATTCGCCGATTGATGACCTGGGCCGTCCGCCGGCGGAACTGCTAAGCTGGTATAGCGAAAGGCGCCTGTGGGCGCCTTTCGCGTCATGCGCCATGCCTGGGCTCTTTACCCCGTCCCTGGGGATGCGCCGCAGCCAGGGTTCTTGCCCGGTGCGGGGCTTGGCACGTTGTGTCGCTGAATGCGCAAGGAGTACGTCATGAGTGCCTTTCACGATCTCACCCTGCAGGGGTTGGATGGACAGGACCTGCCGCTTTCCCCGTTCAAGGGCAAGGTGCTGCTGGTGGTCAATGTCGCCTCCAAATGCGGCCTGACACCCCAGTACGCCGGCCTGGAGAATCTCTACCAGACCTACCGCGAGCGCGGTTTCGCGGTGCTCGGCGTGCCCTGCAACCAGTTCGCCGGCCAGGAGCCGGGCAGCGAGGCGGATATCCAGTCCTTCTGCAGCCTGAACTATGGCGTCAGCTTCCCGATGAGCGCCAAGGTCGAGGTCAACGGCAGCGCGCGGCATCCGCTCTATCGCCTGCTGGCGGGCGAGGGCGCGGAGTTTCCCGGCGACATCACCTGGAACTTCGAGAAATTCCTCCTCGGTCCCGACGGTCGCGTGCTGGCGCGTTTCAGCCCGCGCACGGCGCCGGACGACCCGGCCCTGGTGCAAGCCATCGAGAAGGCCCTGGGTTGATCTCCCCCGCGGGACGCGTTCGCGTCCCGCCGCTTCCTTTCCTGTCTTGCGCCGGTTCATGACGCAACGCGATAAGTCCCTGCCTGTAACGCCTGATCACCGCCGTTGATAATGCTGGGCGGACGAGACGACCGGTCATATTCTCTCGTTCCATGACTAGCAACCGACTCGACAAGCGCGAACTGATCCTGGCCAAGGGCTCCGAGGTCATGACCCGACGTGGCTACCACGGCACCGGGGTGCTGGAGATCGTCCAGGCCGCGCGCATCCCCAAGGGCTCCTTCTATCACTACTTCGACAGCAAGGAAGCCTTCGCCCAGCAGGCCCTGGAGCACGTCTACGCGCCGCGCCTGGCGCGCTACGCCCAGGCCCTCGGCGACAGCCGCTTCAGCCCGCGCGAGCGGGTGCTGCGCTACTACGGCGAGCTGCTGGAGCACTTCGCCCGCCAGGAAAAGCCCGAATACCACTGCTTCATCGGCAGCCTGAGCTTCGAGATGGCCGAGCTGTCGCCGCCGATCGCGGCCAAGGTCGAGTCGATCCTGCAGGCTTCCGCGCAAATCCTCCAGGACTGCCTGGAGCAGGCGCGCGAGGGCGGCGAACTGGCCGCCGACGAGGACTGCGCGAGCCTGGCCGGCTTCATCGGCTTCGCCTGGCAGGGCGCCCTGGCGCGCTTCAAGGTCGGCGCCGGCCTCGCTCCGTTGAATGCTTTCATGTCGCGCCTGGAGCTGCTGCTCCGCGCCTGATACCTGCCCGAACCTCCCATTCCCCCTCAGGAGTCCGTCCATGAGTGCCCCCGTAGAAGCCCTGTTCCAACCGTTCCGTCTCGGCGCCCTGGAGCTGCCCACCCGTGTGGTGATGGCGCCGATGACCCGCAACTTTTCCCCGGGCGGCGTACCCAACGCCAAGGTCGTCGAGTACTACCGCCGGCGCGCCGCCGCCGGCGTCGGCCTGATCGTCAGCGAAGGCACCACGGTCGGCCACAAGGCCGCCAACGGCTATCCGAACGTGCCGCGCTTCTATGGCGAGGACGCCCTGGCCGGCTGGAAGCAGGTGGTCGACGCGGTGCATGCCGAGGGCGGGCGCATCGTTCCGCAGCTCTGGCACGTCGGCAGCGTTCGGCGCCTGGGCGTGGAGCCGGACGCCAGCGTGCCCGGCTACGGCCCGATGGAGAAGGCCAAGGACGGCAAGGTGCTGGTCCACGGCATGAGCAAGGCCGACATCCAGGAAGTCATCGCCGCCTTCGCCCAGGCCGCCCGCGACGCCCAGGCGATCGGCATGGACGGGGTGGAGATCCACGGCGCCCACGGCTACCTGATCGACCAGTTCTTCTGGGAAGGCAGCAACCAGCGGGACGACGAGTACGGCGGCAGCCTGGCCAATCGCTCGCGCTTCGCCGTCGAGCTGGTGCGGGCGGTGCGCGCGGCGGTCGGCGCGGATTTCCCGATCATCTTCCGCTTCTCCCAATGGAAGCAGCAGGACTATTCCGCGCGCCTGGTGGAAACCCCGGAGGGCCTGCGCGAGTTCCTCGCGCCGCTGGTGGAGGCCGGCGTCGATATCTTCCACTGCTCGACCCGCCGCTTCTGGATTCCCGAGTTCGAAGGCTCGGAACTCAACCTGGCCGGCTGGACCCGCGAGCTGACCGGCAAGCCGACCATTACCGTGGGTAACGTCGGCCTGGACGGCAGCGAGTTCCTGCAATTCTTCGGCAAAACCGACGAGGTGGCGCAGCCGGCGAGCATCGACGGCCTGGTGGAGCGCCTGGACAAGGGCGAGTTCGACCTGGTCGCGGTGGGCCGCGCGCTGCTGGTGGATCCGGAGTGGGCGGTGAAGGTCCGCGAGGGGCGCATCGGCGACATCAAGCCGTTCAGCCGCGAGGCCCTGGCCAGCCTGGTCTGAAGGCGCGTCCGCGACACACCGGTCCGGCGCTGCGCCGGCAAGGAAATCCCACCCCTCGGGGTGGGATTTTTCATGGCCGTGATTTTTTCCGAAAACCCGCCCTGCGACCGGCTGACTTCAAAGTCCGAAACCGGCATTGTATGACCGCCAACACAACAATAGGCCGAGAAACGGCCAGAGGAGCGAATCCATGCGTATCGGCCTGGTGGTCGACGCGACCTGCGACCTGCCGCCCGAATTCCTCGCCGCCCACGGCATCCGCGTGATGCCGATCGGGATCCGCCTGGGCGAGCAGCGGCTCATCGATCGACGCGACCCCGACACCACCCTGAGCTTCTACCGCGACCACCTGCCCAAGGTCGGCAGCAAGGACGGCAGCCAGCCGCTCTCCGCCGCCGAGTTGCAGCAATGGTTCCTCGACGAACTGGTGACCGACTTCGACTACGTGGTCTGCCTCACCGTCGACAGCCTGCGCAGTCCGATCTTCGAGCACGCCACCCAGGCCTCCTTCGGCCTGCTCCAGCATTACCACGAGCGCCGCCACGCGGCCGGCATCGCCGGTCCTTTCACCCTGCGCGTACTCGACAGCCACTCGGTGTTCGCCGGCATCGCCTGCCTGGCGGCCGAGGGCACGCGCCTGCTGGCGCAGGGCAGCCACCCCAACGCGCTGCGCACGCGCCTCGAACAACTCAGCCAGCAGACCTGCACCTACCTGGTCGCCGACGACCTGGGCCACTTGCGCCGGCGCGGCTTCCAGAAGGGTGATCGCAGCGGTTTCGTCGACCGGGTCAAGGGCGCGGCGCTGGGGTTGGGCTCGCTGCTCGACGTCAAGCCGGTGTTCAGCCTGGCCGATGGCGAGGACAAACCGGTGGCGCTCTCGCCGAGCTTCGAGAAATCGGCGGAGAAGCTGTTCGGCTATGCCCTGGCGCGGGTACAGGCGGGTGAGCTGCTGGCACCGCAACTGGGTCTCAGCTATGCCGGCGATCCGACCGCGCTGCGCGACCTGCCGGGCTTCGCCGCGCTGGAGAACGCCTGCCGCGAGCGCGACATCCACTTGCACCTGGGCATGCTCAGTCCCACCGGCGGCATCAATCTGGGCGCCGGGGCCATGAGCCTGGGCTTCATCGCCGCGCCGAAAGCCTTTGCCTGAGAGCTACTCGCGGCTGCGTGGCAAGGCCCCGCCATCCTCCGCCGGCGGCCGCTCGGGCTTCGACCGAGCGGGCTGGACCAGCGGACTGGCGCAGGCGTCCTCCAGGTAGTTCTGGAAGTGCTCGACGATGCTGTCCCAACCTTGCCGGCTGGCGTGCTGGCGGGCGTTGAGACGGACCCGGCGCAGGCGTTCCTGGTCGTCCAGCAGCCAACTGGCGACTTCGACGAAGCCGCTCTTGTCGCCCGGCGCGGCGAGCACGCCGTTGTGCCCATGGCGGATGTGCTGGCCGGCGGCGGCCTGGTCGAAGGCGACCACCGCGAGGCCGGCGGCCTGGGCTTCGAGGACCACGTTGCCGAAGGTCTCCGACAGGCTTGGGAAGAGGAACAGGTCGCCCGAGGCGTAGTGGGCGGCCAGGGTTTCGCCGCGCTGGACGCCGCAGAACAGCGCTTCGGGCAGGTCCCGTTCGAGGTGCTTGCGCTCCGGCCCGTCGCCCACCAGTACCAGGCGCAGCTTCAGCTGCGGATGGGCGGCGCAGAGCGCGCGGAAGGTGCCGCCGAGCAGGCCGAGGTTCTTCTCCGCCGCCAGCCGGCCGACGTGCAGCACGGCGATGTCCTGTTCGCCCAGGCCCCAGCGCCGGCGTAGTTCGGGATCGCGCCGGGAGGGATGGAAGAGTTGGCTGTCGACCCCGCGGGAGAGCAGGTTGAGGCGTTCGAAACCGCGCCGTTGCAATTCCATGCGCTGGCTGCCGCTGGGCACCAGGGTCATCTGCGTGCGGTTGTGGAACCAGCGCAGGTAGCCGGTGACCAGCCGGGTCAGCGGGCCGAAGCCGTAGTGCTCGCTGTACTGCTGGAAGTTGGTGTGGAAACCGCTGACCGCCGGGATGCCCAGGCGCCGCGCGGCGCGCAGGGCGGAGAAGCCGAGCGGGCCTTCGGTGGCGATGTAGAGCACGTCCGGGCGCTGGCGCTTCCAGCAGCGCAGCAGCTTGTGCAGGCTCGACATGCCCCATTGCAGGCCGGGGTAGCCGGGCAACGGCCAGCCGCGGGTCAGCACCAGCTCGGCGTCGCTGCGCCGGCCGTCGTCGCCGGGCTGGCGCGGGCGCACCACCTGGACCCGATGGCCAAGCTGCTGGAGACCGGCATGCAGGCGCCCCAGGGTATTGGCGACGCCGTTGACTTCCGGTGGGTAGGTTTCGCTGATCAGGGCGATGCTTAGAGGTCTGCTCATGACGTCAGTGTCGACCGACGCCGTGTAGCGGATGTGAAGTTTTGGTGACGCTTGCGTGACGGCGCCCCTGTCGGGGCGCCGTGGATTTCAGCGTTGCAGCAGGCGTGGGTTCTCCTCGCCGAAGATCTGCTTGCGCAGGGCCTTGAGGCGTTCGTCGATGGCGGCGTGACGCTGCTCCTCGCCGTCGACGCTGGCGAGCACCTCGGCGATCACCTTGTCCGACTCTTGCGCGTATTCGCGCAGTTGCTCTTCCTCGCCAGGCGTCGGCGCTTGCTGCTGGACGGAGGCGTTGTCCTTGAGCGCCATCCAGATCTCGAAGTCGAGCGCCTCGCGGCGCCTGGCATCGGCCTCCACATAGGGCGTCAGACGCTGGATCTCCTCGAAGGTCTGGCGCGGATCGGCGCCGACCGCCACCTCGCGCTTGAGCTGTTCGATCAGACCTTCGGCGGCCTGCTTGCGTTCGATCTCGGACATCTGCCCGGCGTTGCGGCCGAACTCGCCGAGTTGCTGTTCCAGGTTGTCGGGAGCGGTGGCTGTATTCATCTCGGGGGCTCGGGAAGGAATGGAAGGTTTTGCCGCCGGTGTGGCCTGCGGGGGAGACGCGAAGGGCGCGACGGGCGCCGGCTCCGATGGGTAAAACAACAGGACGGCGCCGATGGCCGTGCCGCAGAGCAGCAGGGCCAGCAAGGTCCAGGTCAGGGTAGGTCTCATGCGATGGACTCCTCGCTTCAGGTCGCTGCGATGTCGAGCAATGGATCGCTCCTGCTCGGCTTGCCGGTCTCGACGTGTCCGGCCAGGCGGCGGAAATAGTTGGCTTCCGTATTGCTGGCGGTCACGCTGAGGTCGTACCAGCCCTGGCTGCTGCGTAACAGCCACACTTCACTGATCGCCTGGTTCGGTTCGAGTTCATAGCGACGGCTGCCCTCCCGGGTATAGGCCGGGTTCGGCGTCACCGTCACGCTGCACGGCAGGCGGCCGAGATTGCGGATGTTCAACTGCAGGTTGCCGTTGCGTTGATAGGTGACCGATACCTCGGGCCGCGCCATCTGCGCGGCGAGATGCAGGTTGCCGTGGAACTCGCGGAAGAAGCCGTTGGGGCCGTGCACCTCGAAGGCGTAGCGGCCGTTGGCGTCGAGCAGGTCGTCGAGTTCGTCGTTGAGGGTCCGGCCCAGTTCCTCTCCGCTTTCCTGGACCACCGGATAGCTGGTCACGGTATAGAAGCGCGGATTGCCGACTTCCCGCGGCTGCACCTGGAATACCGCAGCGGAGTGTCCCTGCGGATTGCCCGGCAGGCTCATGCCGTCGTTGCCCAGGGTCAGGCGCAGCTTGCCGGCGGCGATGTCGAGGGCCAGCGTGGCGTGCAACTGGTAGGGCACCGCGAGGGTAGGGCGCTGGCCCTTTTCCTGGCCGGGCAGGCTCTTCGGCTCGTAGGACCAGTACTTGGGGCTGGGCCGGTAGAACTGCTGCCAGTAGGCGTCCTCCTTGCGCGCGTCGCTCTGCGGGACGTTGGTCAGGTCGGGGGCGACCTGGGTATCGCCTGCGCCCTGGAAGTCGAACAGCGAAGTCAGGTCGCCGCAGACGGCACGCCGCCAGGGCGAGATGTTTTCCTCGACGACGCCGAAGCGGCGTTCGAGGAAGCGCAGCACCGAGGTATGGTCGAACACTTCGGCGCTGACCTTGCCGCCCTTCGACCAGGGCGAGATGGCGATCAGCGGGACGCGGTGGCCGAGCCCGATGGGCAGCCCGCTGGATGCCTCGATCTCGCCGGCGGTGCTGACCGTGGAAAGGCCGACGCCATCCTTCCACGGCGGCACCGGGGCGCTGGCGTGGTCATAGAAGCCGTCGCCCTCGTCGTAGTTGAGGATGAACACGGTCCTGGCCCAGACCTCGGGGTTGCTGGTCAGCGCCTCGAGCACCCGGGTCACGTAGTACTCGCCGAACGAGGGGCCCCACCAGGGATGCTCGCAGTAGCAGTAGGGCGCGACGATCCACGACACCTGCGGCAGCGTGTTCTCCTGCACATCCTTGCGCAACTGGTCGACGCCGCGGGCGAGCATGGCGCGCTGCCAGAGGTCCGAATCGCGCGGAGCGTTCTTGAAGTTCCTGAACCAGGCGAGGGCGTTGCAGTCGTAGTTGTTCTGCTCCTGGAGCCGGTATTTCCAGTAGGCGTCGACGTACAGGTACCAGAGTGACGAGGAGCGGTAGCCGCCTTCCTGGTAGACCCGCCAGTCCACGCCAGCGGCGCTTAGCCGCTCGGGATAGGTGGTCCAGTCCACCGTGCTGCTGGCGCCGATGGTGCCGTCGCCCATGTCGTTGCCGATGTGTACGTCCTTGCCGTCGCCGCTGGGGGCGGCGCGTCCGCTCATGTGGTAGAGGCGGTTCGGATTGGTCGGGCCCATCATCGACTGGTGGTAGGCCTCGCACAGGGTGAAGGCGTCGGCCAGGGCGTAGTAGTAGGGAATGTCGCCGCGCTTGAAGTAGCCCATGGCTTCGGGGTACTGCACCGCCATCCACTTGTCGTTGCGGCCCTGGTTCCAGATCGCGTGGAAGGCCGACCATTCATGGTTCTGCGAACTCACCCACTGGGCGCTGGTGACCTTGGTATCCCAGTGATAGGGGGAGAACTCGTACTTGTAGTTCTGGTACCAGACCGGCTTGCCGTCCTGGCGCTTGAGCGCGCGAGGGTCGTTGAAGCCGCGGACGCCGTTGAGGTGGCCGAAGTAGTGATCGAAGCTGCGGTTCTCCTGCATCAGGATGACCACGTGCTGGACGTCCTGGATGGTTCCGGTGCGGATGTCCGGCTCGACGGCCAGGGCGCGCCGGAGCGTCTCCGGGAACAGCCCGGAAAGGCTGGCCAGGGTAGCGGCCTGGGCGCTGTGCTTGAGAAAGGTTCGACGGCGGAATTTCCAGTTTTCGGTCATCGTTTAATTTTCCGGGTGGTTTTTTGATTTCCATCAATCTGCGTACTTCTTGTTTCGAGATGATTAATCGTCTCCGCTGTTTTCCCGGCAGGGAATACAGCGGGCCGATGGTTTCATGGCGATAATTTATCGGTTGATTCCGAAAGCGACTTCGATATGACCTTGAGCGACAACTTGAGAAGTTTTTCGGGATAAAAACAAAGGGCATGGAAATGGATTTCCATGCCCTTTCTCGGCTGAATGAAAGTTCACTTTTTCATGTGTTTTAAATCACATTTTATTTGACGACTTTCATGCGTCATAAAGTTGGCAGGCGAATCTCGCAACCTTGGCTGGAGCCCGCTAGGGAGCGGGGCCGAGCACCTCGAAGGCGCGGGTCGAACCGCCGATCTCGCTGATCTTCTGGGTCCAGAAGTTCTTCGCGTTGCCGTAGTGCCTGATGTAGTAACGGCCGGGCTCGGTCCCAGGTGGAATGGTCCAGCTGATAGTCGCTTTCGAGGCAGATATACCCACTCTCTCCCAGCGGTATTGGGTATCCCAGTCATTATCGGTGGCAATGGTCACGGGCGTCTGTTTGCCATCCTTGCCGATATTCACTACTTCAAGGAAAGTCTTCTCGGTGCGTAAGTCATTCTTCGGATGTCCGGTCACGAAAGCGACGGTCACCTTGTCGCCGATGCGATAACTTTCCCTGGGTTGTTGCAACACGTCGCCGAAGGACTTGCCGATATAGGGATCGTCGGCCACTACTCCGGTCTGGAAGTTCATCTGGCAGCAGGACAGGTCCGGCGCTATCGCCGAGGTTTCCACCGGCAGGCGTTCGCGCAGCGCCACCGCCATGTCGACGAACAACTGCTGGTAGGCGGCCTGGGTCCAGGGGCCGTAGAGGGTCGAGCCGCCTTCGTATTCCTGGGCGGCGTATTCCTCGCGGGTGGTGACGTAGCTGGCATAGGCATTCGCGTAGCCATTGAAGATCACATGGCGGATACCGGCCGCTTCGCTGGCCGCCTGCACCGCGCGGCGGATCCGCACCCCGGCCATCACGGTGAACTCGGCGGGGGCGCCGAGCAGTTCCAACTGGCCGATGCGGAACATCTGGATCGGCAGCACCGTCGGCGTCCAGGGGTAGGGTTTCTTGTTGCCGGTGTCGGCGAGGATGGTCTTTTCCGCCTGGCATTGCACCAGTTCCTGCGGCGGCACGCCGGTGAGCAACCCGCCAAGGGCCGAGAGGAACGGATTGTTGCCTTCATCCAGCCCCAGCGGGCCTGGACCGTCTTCGGTGCTACCGGCGGCCAGGCTGGTGCCGATGGCCGCGGTGCACAGCTGGCGCGGCTGGCCGTCGGTGAACTCCGGGCGGATCGGCAGGCGGGTGAAGTCGACGAAACGGAAGCGCGAATCCAGTTCGCCGAGCACTTCCTCCTGGGCCTGGCCGGCGATCTCGTGGGCCTTGGCGAACTGGCGCAGACCGATCTCGCGGGTGTTGTCGAACTCGTTGTCGAAGGGACCGGAGCCGGGCTTCAGGTTCAGGTTGGGCGACAGGTTGCCGGCATTGGTCTGGGCGAAGGCGGCGACGAAACCGGCCCTGCGGCTGACGTCGTGCTCCCAGTGATAGGAGGCGTAGCCCTTGTTGTCCGGCGAGATCAGATGGTTGGCGTTGGTCATCGAGGTGCTGTGCACCGGGAACCAACTGATCGCGCCGGCCAGCTCGCCGTTGGCGTCGACGAAGCTGAGCACGCTCATCTGCGGGTCGATGCCATCCTCGTAGCCGGCGATGTCCGGATTCTTCAGGTGCGACAGCAGCGAGCGGTTGCGGCTGGCGTTGCGCAGCTCGCCGCTGCCGTAGAACAGGCGGCCGGGCTGCAACCTGGCCTGGGCCCGCTCGATGGAGCGGACGATGCCGTCGACGATGGCGTTGAAGGTCTTTTCCTGGAAGCCGAGCACCGACAGGTTGTACATCGCGTAGTGGGAGAAGCCGCCCGGACCGGAGTGGGTGTGGGTGGCGGCGAGCATCACGTTGTTTTCGTCGTAGACACCGGGGTACTTCGCCTTGAGCCGGGCCAGGACCTTCAGGTGCACGGCCTGGAAGATCATCCCCAGGTCGGTGTTGACGTAGACCAGGCGACGTCCGCTGGCCGGTTCCTCGATCACGAAGGCACGCGCCCACTGGCGCATGTGGATGCCGGCGGTCTTCTGTTCGAGGGAGGAGTAACCCATCATACCGACTTCGGCGGCTTCGCCGGTGATATCCGCCTTGCCCAGGCCGAAGCGGTAGGGCAGGTCGTCGGCCCTGGCAGGCATGGAGAGCGCCAGCAGGACGCAGGACAGCAACAGTGCGGTGAATACGGAACGTGACATGGCGACCCTCTTCTTGTTTTCCGCCGCTGGGCGGGCTGGGGACGGTGGTCATCGAAAGCGGGCCGGAGCCTGCCTCGCCTGGTTGCCACTGTAGTGCCAGGGTGGCGGCGTCGAGGGGGGCGTAGCGGACAGGAAGGGGGTGAGCGCCGGCCATCCTGCATGGACGGCAAGGCAGGCGGGTAAAAAAAGGCCGCCTGCGTGGGGAAGCACCGGCGGCCAGTCGGTTCGGCAGCGTCGAGCCGGTCTGCAAGGGCTGGCGCAGGTCTCGGCTGCGGCCTGCGCCGACGCTCCCGAGGGCATTCGTAGTGTGCCCGACGCCGGCTGTCAGGGCGCTGACGCCCGCCTGACAATGCCGACAGCGGACACCGGGCGCATGCTTATTTCACCAGCGCCTTCTCGCCTTCCTCGCGGACCCAGAACAGGGTGGCGCCGGCGACGGCGGCGGGCATCATGACCAGGTTGACCAGCGGGATCAGCAGCGCCAGGTAGGTCATCCCGCCGAAACCCATGCACGCCCAGCGCTTGCTGCGCAGCCAGGCGAGCATCTCGTTCCAGCCGAGCTTGTGGTTGTCCGCCGGATAGTCGATGTACTGCACCGCCATCATCCAGATGCCGAAGAGGATCCACAGCGGCGTGGCGATCAGGTTGACCCCGGGCACGAAGCTCAGCACCAGCAGCACCAGCGCGCGCGGCAGGAAGTAGGCGAGCTTGCGCATCTCGCGACCCATGGTGCGCGGGATCATCGCCAGCAGTTCGGCCCAGCTGAACGGCGGGAAGTCGTCGCGGCCGCGAACCACCACCTCGACCTTTTCCGAGAGGAAGCCGTTGAACGGCGCGGAGATGATGTTGGCGACCATGGTGAAGGTGAAGAACACGATCACCAGCACCAGCAGGACGAACAGCGGCCAGACGATGTACTGCAGGAAGCTCAGCCAGTCGGGCAGGCTGGGCATCAGCAGGTCGACCCAGTGGCTGAACTGCTGCATCGCGAAGCCGATCAGCAGGGCGAACACCAGCAGGTTGAGGGTCAGGGGGATCAGCACGAACAGGCGCAGGCCGGGACGCATGATCAGCTTCAGGCCTTCGCCGAGGTATTGCGGGCCGCTCAGGGCTGGCATAGGGAATGGTTCTCCGATGGGATGCGGGCTGAAACCTTAGCAGACTGGCGAAAGCCCGCGACAGAGCCTGTTTGACCGCGCATTTCAGGCTGGCGCCCGGTACAGGCAATAGTGGTTGCGCTGGCGCTTGGCCTCGTACATGGCGCTGTCGGCGGCACGGACCAGTCCTTCGGCATCGCCGGCATGCCGCGGGTAGAGAGCGATGCCGATGCTCGGGGTGACGAAGTCGATGCGTTCGCCATTCAGCGCGATCGGTTGGACCAGCGCCGCCAGCAGGCGTTCTGCGAGGCGCTGCGGATTGTTTTCCTGGCTGTCCTCGAGGAGCACGGCGAATTCGTCGCCGCCCAGGCGGTAGGCCTTGTCCGGCTGCCGCAGGGTGCTGCGTACCCGTTCGGCGACGGTCCTGAGGAGGGCGTCGCCGACGTCGTGGCCGAAGCGGTCGTTGACCTCCTTGAAGCGGTCCAGGTCCAGGTACAGCAGCGCCAGTTCGCTTCCGCCGGAGCCGGCGCGAAGCAACGCCTGGCCGAGCTGTTCGTCGAAGGCCTTGCGGTTGCCCAGGCCGGTCAGCGGGTCGCGGTAGGCCATTTCCAGCAATTGCTGCTGGTAGGCGATCTGGTCGCTGACGTCGCGGACGATGCCGCGGTAGCCCCGCAGTTCGCCCTGCAGGTCGTGGATCAGCGAAACCGTGGCTTCGAAGTAGCCGAGGCTGCCGTCGGCGCGCTGCAGGGGGATGGCGAAGGTCTTGCCTGCGCCGCTCTGCATGGCGCGCTGGAAGGGTTGGCGGGCACGCGCCAGGTCGTCTTCGCCGAGCAGTTCGTAGTAGGGGTGGCCGATCAGCGTTTCGCGCGTCTGACCGAGCAGTTGGCAGAGCGCGGGGTTGACGGTGAGGATCACGCCGTCGACGTCCATTTCGAAGTAGCCGTCGCGCATCGACTGGAGGATCGCCCGGTCGCGCGCCTCGCTGTGTTCCAGGCGCTCGAGCATCTGGTTCATCTCGCCCGCCAGTTGTCCCAGCTCGTCGTTGCCGAAGTCGCTCAGGCGTATCGAGTGGGCGTTGCGTCCGACTTCGGCGACCTCCCGGTTGAGCCGTTGGACCCGGCGCAGGACCCACAGCTCCAGGGCCAGGTAGCCGACCAGGAAAGCGCCCAGCGCGACCAGCAGGGAGGCGCCGAGGAAGAAGTTGATGGCCTTCTCGCCCTGGATGTAGAGCAGGCGTTTCTTGGTGATGTCGAAGCGCAGCTGCGGCTCGCCGCTGGAACTCAGGTACTGCACCGAGACCTGCTGGACATGTTCGCCGATGAACCGCCGTGGGCTGAGCAGGGCCTGGTTGTGGGTACTGCCGCTGCGGCTGCGCAGCGGCTTCCAGGTGGCGTCGGTGGCGATGTTGGGCATCGGTTGCAGGTCGGCCTGCATCTGTTCGCGGAGGTTGGCCAGGCGTTCCCGGTCGAGGAAGTAGCCGGCGAGGATCGCGCCCTTCGCCGGCGCGCTACCCTGGTTGTTGCTGATAGGCACGCTGACCAGCAGGGTCGGCAGGTTGTCGACCAGCAGCAGCTCGCTCAGGCTGTGGTCGGTGCGTCCGCGAAAGTCCAGCGCGCCGAGGCGGATGGCGCGTTGCTGCAGTGCCTCGAGCAGGGCCTGGTCGCTCGCCGAGGGGGCGCCGAAGAGCACGCGCTGGTCGGGCGCGGGCGGGGACCACTGCTTCAGTTGCAGGTGACCCCGGTCGTCGAGGAACAGGACGAAGTCGAATCCCAGGTCGTCGAGCATCTCGTGGTCGAGGTTTTCCTGTTCGAAGGTCTCGTTGGGGCGCTGGATGAAGTCGTAGCTGGCATCCCACCAGGCGTAGGTGCGAACGATGTCCAGGTGGCGCTTCAACTCGAAGTCCAGCCGGTTGTGCAGGACGGTGGCGCCCTCTTGCAGGCGTTGCTGGTCCTCTCGGTCGAAACGGCTCAGCAGGATGCTTTCCGACAAGAGCCAGATACCGCCGAGACTGGCGGCCAGCAACGGCAGGAACAGCCAGAGCAGGCGTGTGCGTAGGGGCATGCGGTGAGGACGGGTAATGGGCGACAGCATGAGTCTAGCCGCAGGTTGAGAGCATAGGCGGACTCTATCGTGCGAATTGAAATTCGACATTTCAATGTATCGTCGTGGCTGGGTAACCTGCGCTGCATATT
Organism: Pseudomonas sp. YA1; assembly: GCF_058680555.1. Lineage (NCBI taxonomy): Bacteria > Pseudomonadati > Pseudomonadota > Gammaproteobacteria > Pseudomonadales > Pseudomonadaceae > Pseudomonas > Pseudomonas sp. YA1. The sequence goes on along the minus strand of NZ_JBZWBG010000016.1, from coordinate 135,515 downwards.
CTTCCGGGAGCCTGGCGTCGCCAGGCGCAACCCAACCTTCTAGGAGCCTCGACGATGAGCGTACTGGTCAACAAGCAAGCCCCCGACTTCACTGCCGCCGCGGTCCTCGGCGACGGTTCCATCGTCGATGCGTTCCAGCTTTCCAGCCTGCGCGGCAAGTACGTCGTGCTGTTCTTCTGGCCGCTCGACTTCACTTTCGTCTGCCCCTCGGAAATCATCGCCCACAACAACCGCATGGATAAGTTCCGCGAGCTGGGCGTCGAGGTGGTCGGTGTCTCCATCGACTCGCAGTTCACCCATCACGCCTGGCGCAGCACGCCGGTGGAGAAGGGCGGCATCGGCGCAGTCGAGTTCACCATGGTCGCCGACGTCAAGCACGAGATCACCCGCGCCTACGGCATCGAGCACGAGGACGGCGTGGCCTTGCGTGCTTCGTTCCTGATCGACCGCGCCGGGGTGGTCCAGCACCAGGTGGTGAACAACCTGCCGCTGGGGCGCGAGGTGGACGAGATGGTGCGCCTGGTCGAGGCCCTGCAGTTCACCGAGGAACACGGCGAGGTCTGCCCGGCCGGTTGGCGCAAGGGCCAGAAAGGCATGAAGGCGAGCGCCGAGGGCGTGGCCTCGTACCTGGCCGAGAACGCCGAGGCACTGTGATCCCGCTGCCGGGCGCGAAGTGTGCCCGACCGACCTTTTTCCGGGGCGACCGCTCCTTCCAAGCCTTCCCCATGTGCTTTGGTGGCCCCGTTTTTATTCGCGCCGACGCTGATGTCGGCAGGAGTCCGACGAGATGCCCGATACCCTCCGCCACGCCCGAGTGATCATTCTCGGTTCCGGTCCCGCCGGTTACAGCGCGGCTGTCTACGCCGCGCGCGCCAACCTCAAGCCGCTGCTGATCACCGGCATGCAGGCCGGTGGCCAGTTGACCACCACCACCGAGGTCGACAACTGGCCGGGCGATCCCCACGGCCTGACCGGCCCGGCACTGATGCAGCGGATGCAGGAGCACGCCGAGCGCTTCGAGACCGAGATCGTCTTCGACCACATCCATGCCGTGGACCTGGCCGGCAAGCCGTTCACCCTGCGCGGCGACAATGGCACCTACACCTGCGACGCACTGATCGTCGCCACCGGTGCCAGCGCGCGCTACCTGGGGTTGCCGTCGGAGCAGGCGTTCATGGGCAAGGGCGTGTCGGCCTGCGCCACCTGCGACGGTTTCTTCTACCGCAACCGCGAAGTGGCGGTGATCGGCGGCGGCAATACCGCTGTCGAAGAGGCCCTGTACCTGGCCAACATCGCCAGCCGGGTGACCCTGGTGCATCGTCGCGAGACCTTCCGCGCCGAGAAGATCCTCCAGGACAAGCTGCAGGCGCGGGTCGCCGAAGGCAAGATAGTGCTCAAGCTCAACGCCGAGGTCGATGAGGTGCTTGGCGACACGATGGGCGTCACCGGAGTGCGCCTGAAGAACCGCGATGGTGGCAGCGAGGAGATCGCCGTGGATGGCATGTTCGTCGCCATCGGCCATACTCCCAATACCTCGCTGTTCGAAGGGCAACTGGCCCTGAAGGACGGCTACCTGGTGGTCAACGGCGGGCGCGAAGGCAACGCCACCGCGACCAACGTACCGGGTGTGTTCGCCGCCGGCGACGTGGCCGACCACGTCTACCGCCAGGCGATCACCTCGGCCGGCGCCGGCTGCATGGCCGCGCTGGATGTGGAGCGCTATCTCGATTCGCTCTGATGAGAAGACAGCCCTGAGTGCTGCGTGCAAGGAAGGCCCCGCTTCGGCGGGGCTTTTCTTTGTCCGTTCGGAAAGCCGCGGGCAGTGGGTCGTCCGGTTACGCATCCGCCGACGGCGGACATCGGGGCCGAGCGGCGTACCGGCAGAACACGACTTAAGGACGGCGGACTGCGAATAGAGCAATTGCTCTAGCCGGCCTAGAATCCAGACGCTTCATCCTTCCCACGACAAGACAATAGAAGGAGCGTCATCCATGTTTCTCAGCCCTAGCGCGATCTGCCTGCTCGGCCTGATCGCCTGGACCCTGTTGCTGGTCTTCCTGCTGGTCAGCCAGCGCGGCCTGCTGGTACTCGGCGGGCGGATGGCGGTGAACGCCTTCGCCGCCGATGGCAGCAACACGCCTGGCGGTTTCGGCCAGCGGCTGGTGCGAGTCCATGCCAACTGCGTGGAGAACCTGCCGCTGCTGACCGGCGCGCTGCTCTACGCGATCGCCAGCGGGCAGAGCAGCCTGACCGACCCGTTGGCGCCACTGGTGCTCGGCGCCCGGCTGTTCCAATCGCTGATGCACCTGGTCAGCACCTCCGCGCTGTTCGTCTGGCTGCGTTTCGCCGGCTTCTTCGTGCAGTTGCTGGTGCTCGCCTGGTGGCTGCTGCTCCTCGCGGGGCTGGCCTAGCGGCGCCGGCTCAGTCGCCGGCGGCCAGTTGCTCGGCGAATACCTCGCGGTCGACGTTCGCTCCGCTGAGGATCAGGCCTACCTTCAGCCCCTTCAGGCGCTCGCGCTCCTGCCAGGCGGCGGCCAGCGCCGCCACCCCGGCGCCCTCGGCGACGTTGTGGGTGCTGGTGAAGCACAGGCGCATGGCCGCGCCGATCTCCCTGTCGCTGACCCGCACCAGGCGATCGGCGCCGGCCAGGATCATTTCCAGCGCGCTCGGGTCCGGCGTACTGCACGCCATGCCGTCGGCCAGGCGGGTGTCGACCGGGTGGCTGATCGCCGTGCCGGCCTCGAACGACAGGGCGTAGGCCGGCGCATGGGTGGACACCACGCCGACGATGCGGGTCTTCAGGCCCAGCGCGTCGCGCGCGGCGATCAGGCCGCAGATGCCCGAACCCATACCGATCGGCACGTAGACTTCGTCAAGGTCGGCCAGCGCGGCGAACAACTCCAGGCTGTAGCTGGCGACCCCGGCCACCAGCCAGGGATGGAACGCCGGAATCAGGTGCAGGCCTTCGTGCCGGGCGCGCTCGGCGGCGTATTCGCGGGAGGCCTGGAAGTCCTCGCCATGCTCGATCAGCTCCGCGCCGAGGCTGCGCATCGCCGCGTTCTTCTCGCGGCTGTTGCCGTGCGGCACGACGATGATCGGCTGGATGCCGTAGCGGCTCGCCGAGAAGGCCACCGACTGGCCGTGGTTGCCGCGGGTGGCGCTGATCACGCCGGCCGGCCGCTCACCCTGGTGCGCCAGGTGGTGGAAATACACCAGGCCGCCGCGCAGCTTGAAGGCCCCCACCGGCAGGTGGTTCTCGTGCTTCATCCACACTTCGCAACCCAGTGCCTCGCATAGCAGTGGCCAGCGTATCTGCGGCGTCGGCGGCAGGCTCTGGTGGACGATGGCGGCGGCTTGTTGGAGGGCGGCGAGAGAAAAAGGCATGCGTGGTTTCCCCGTGCTGGTGGTCGGACCAGCCTAGGGAGCGCACGGCAGATTGAACAGGCACACGTAGCCAGGGTTTCGCCGGGGGACTGTACCGTTGCGCGGATTCGCCGTCTCGCGGCGGGTGCCTGGCGGCGAAAACGACTGCCGCCCGGAGCGGGCGGCAGTCGAGGGCGTTACAGCAGGGTCCAGGCGTCCTGCCAGGCCATGCCCTTGCCCGGGGCGTAGTAGAGGTCCCAGCCCTTGCACCAGCCGGAGTTCGGGTAGGGCTTGCACTGGTAGCGCTTGCCATCGGCACCGCGCACTACGGTCCCGGCGTCGTATTGCTGCAGGCCTTGCGGATAGTCGAAGTCGACCTTGCCGTCGCCGCCCGGCTGCTCGCCGCCGCCCTCGACCGGCAGTTCGATGTCGACCTGGAAGCGGTAGCCGGCCTGGCGCACGTAGACCTGGTTGTCCTGCGAGCTGGCCACCGGGCTGACCGCCCCGTAGGCATCCAGCACGCCGACGTTGACCAGGGTGGAGTCCTGGTTGACCTTCTGCGCCAGCGCCAGCGGCCATTGCTTGGCACCGTTGTTGCCCTGGGCCAGGGTCAGGCTGTGACGCTGGGCGTCGCGGCCCTGGGCATCGAACAGACGCAGGGTGACGGTAGCACCGGCTGGCAGGTCCTGCTGCGCGCGCAGGTTGCCCAGCGCTTGCCAGGGGTTGGCGACGGCGCCGCTGAAGCTCACGTCGATGCAGGCGTAGAAGGCTTCCGGGCTGTCCGAGCGCTGCCAGACGTTATAGATCACATGCTTGCCGGTCTTGCCCTGGGGCAGCGGGCAGTTCATCCGGTAGGTGCCGTTCTCCAGCTTGACGCTGGTGATCGAGCAGAACGGCGCGGGTTCCAGGTCGCTCCAGGCCAGCGGCTTCTCGGGGTTGTAGCCGTCCTTGGTGATGTAGAAGTCGAAGTAGCGGGTCGCGTGCGGCGCGCTGGCCTTGTAGACGAACTGGAAGTTGCCGCTGGCGTCCGGCGCAATGGCAGTGCTGGGCCAGTCGCTGCGAGCCAGGTTCAGGCCCTTGAACAGTGCCTTGCCGGCGCCGCAGAGCTGGCCGTCGGGGACCACCGCCTGGTGGTTGCCGTTGGCGTTGCCCTGGTTGACGCCATTCCAGTCGTACAGCGCCTGGGTGCCGCCGGCGGCGACGGCGGCCTTGCAGGCGGCCGACTTGGGATTCTCCGGACCTTCGAGGAAGCAGCCGTAGACCCGGCTGGGCGGCGTTTCCATCGAGCCGTGGGCATGGGCTGCCTGGGGCAGGAACAGGGCGAGGGTGAGTGGCAGGAGTGCCAGGGTGGCTGAGTAGTGTTTCATGACAAGTCCTTTTTTCCAGAACCGGATTCATTTCGAAGCGGGCTGATCCTAGCCCTCGGTGCCGGTTTGAGGTCCCTACCAAATGTGACGGGCCGGTCAGATTCGCTACCCATTCCTGATGGATGTCGCGGAATGCAAAGCGGTCGGCACCCGCACTGTGAGCCGGTAGAGGCAGGCAAAGGGCCGCCATGGGGGCGGGGAAGGCAAGCCGGCGGGAAGGTGGCGGACCTGTCAGAACGATCAGTGTCCGCGCCCGGCCGCAGCCGGGCGGGAAGGGAACTAGACCTGGCTGCCGAGCTGTTCGGCGCGACGCAGCCAGCCCTGGCGCTGTTCCTCGCTGGAACTGCGCATCGGCGCGAACTCTTCCAGGCGGCGGGTGGCGATGCCACAGGCGCCGAGCACGCTGCGCACCATCTGCCGGTGCGCCGGCGGGCCCTTGAGGAAGCGCAGCCGCGACAGCGGCTGGTCGTGGCAGACCAGCAGGTCGGCGCTGCGCCCGCCCAGCAGTTGCTCCCAGTCCTTGTCCTGGGTGCCGCGGTAGCGGAAGGCGAAGCCCGGCTGCAGGGCGCGGTCGAAGAAGCCCTGCAGCAGCGCCGGCAGGCCGCCCCACCAGACCGGGTAGACGAACACCAGGTGCTCGGCCCAGTGGATCTGCCGCTGCGCTTCCAGCAGGTCAGGTTCGAGCACCTGGCTCTGCTCGTAGCCTTCGTGGAGGATCGGGTCGAAGGCCAGTTCGCCCAGTTTCAGTTCGCGCACCACGTGATCCTTGCTGCGCGCGCCCTGGGCGTAGCATTCGGCGAGCAGGTGGCAGAAGCTCTTGCGCTTGGGCGAGCCGACGATCAGCAGGATGCGCTTGCCGTCGCCTTCCAGCGGGGTGGCGCCGGACTTGGCGGTTTCAACCATGATGGCCGGCCTCCAGCATCTGCTCCGGCCGTACCCATTCGTCGAACTGCGCTTCGTCCAGGTAGCCCAGCTGCAGCGCCGTGGCGCGCAGGGTGGTGCCTTCGGCGTAGGCCTTCTTGGCAATTTCGGCGGCCTTGTCGTAGCCGATGTGCGGGTTCAGTGCGGTGACCAGCATCAGGCCGCGCTCCAGCAGGTCGGCCATGCGCCGGGCGTCCGGCTCCAGGCCGGCGACGCAATGCTTGTTGAAGTTGCGGCAGCCGTCGGCGAGCAGGCGGATGGACTCCAGCAGGTTGTAGACGATCACCGGCTTGAACACGTTGAGTTGCAGATGGCCCTGGCTGGCGGCGAAGGAAATCGTGCTGTCGTTGCCCATGACCTGGCAGGCCAGCATCGACAGCGCCTCGCACTGGGTCGGGTTGACCTTGCCGGGCATGATCGAGCTGCCCGGTTCGTTGGCCGGCAGCTTCACCTCGGCGAAGCCGGCGCGTGGGCCTGAGCCGAGCAGGCGCAGGTCGTTGGCGATCTTCATCAGGGCCACCGCCAGGCTCTTCAGGGCGCCGGAGAGGATGACCAGAGGCTCGTGGCCGGCCAGGGCGGCGAACTTGTTCGGCGCGGCGACGAAGGGCAGGCCCGATTCGGCGGCGATTTCCGCGGCGATGGCGTCGGCGAAGCCCTTCGGCGCGTTGAGCCCGGTGCCCACCGCGGTGCCGCCCTGGGCCAACTGGTAGACCGCCGGCAGCGCCGCGCGGATGGCGCGCTCGGCGTAGTCGAGCTGGGCGACGAAGGCCGAGAGTTCCTGGCCGAAGGTGATCGGCGTGGCGTCCATCAGGTGGGTGCGCCCGGTCTTGACCAGGCTGGCGTGCCGCGCCGACTGTTCGGCGAGACCTCCGGAAAGCTCGGCGATGGCCGGCAGCAATTGTTCGTGCACGGCCTTGGCGGCGGCGATGTGCATGGCGGTGGGGAAGCTGTCGTTGGAACTCTGCGCGCGGTTGACGTGGTCGTTGGGATGCACCGGCGACTTGCCGCCGCGCGGATTGCCGGCCAGTTCGTTGGCGCGGCCGGCGATCACCTCGTTGACGTTCATGTTGGTCTGGGTGCCGCTGCCGGTCTGCCAGACCACCAGCGGGAAGTGTTCGTCGTGGCGGCCTGCGAGGACCTCGTCGGCGGCCTGTTCGATCAGCCGGGCGACTTCCGGCGGCAGTTCGCCGAGGTGGTCGTTGACCCGCGCGGCGGCTTTCTTGATCAGCGCCAGGGCGTGGATCACGGCGAGCGGCATGCGCTGGCCGCCGATGGCGAAGTTCTCCAGCGAGCGCTGGGTCTGGGCGCCCCAGTAGGCGTCGTCGGGCACCTCTATGGTGCCCAGGCTATCGGTTTCGGTCCGGCTCATGAGTGTTCTCCAGGGTGCGTATCCGGCAGTTTAGGCCTTCGCTCCCGCCTTGGGTTCCGCTGCCGTCGCTTCCTCGTGGGCATTTTTCGCCGCGCTGCGGGTCGGAAATAGATTGCCCGCCGCCGGCGTCACCAGCGCGCGCGGGTCGAACCGATCCAGCCGAGGGCGCCGTCCACCGGCACGCAGTCGCCGTCGTCGTGGCGCAGGGTGCCGTTGAAACGGCCGAACCACTGGCGGGTATTGGCATAGAACAGGCCGACGCTGGGCCGCGCCTGGTGCAGCTGTTCGGGACGGAAGAGCAGCTCGACGCGACCGCAGGCGCTGTCCAGGCGCCATTCGGCCAGCGGGTCGCGAGGCTCGCGGATGTGCACGTCGTCGAGCACGCGGCTGAGCTTGCCGCCGAACCACAGGGCGTTCTCGCGCAGGTCGCTGGCTTCGGTCCAGCCGGTGCCGAAGTTGCCGGCGATGCCGCCGGGGGCGGCGAAGGCGGCGCGGGTCCAGTAGGTATGCAGCGGCCAGACGCCGCGGCCGAAGTCCAGCGCGGCGAAGCTCTGGCCCGCCTGGCAGTCGTAGCGCCGGCGGCCGAGTTGCAGGCAGCCGCTGATCGGCAGGCCGAGCTGGCGGCTACAGGCATGGAAGGTGTGTTCGCCCATCGGCACCACCAGGTTCACCGACTCCAGGTGCGACGGTCGTCGCACTTCTAGCGCCAGCTCCAGCGGCAGGCCGCCGAGGTCCGGGGCCTGGCCGGTGACGCGCAGGCGCCCGGGCTGTTCGTCGAAGCGCAATTGCAGGCGGGGATGCTCGAAGGCATGGCTGGCCTGCGGCTCGTCGGGCAACTGGCAGCCGAGGCCGAAGAAGCGGATCTGCGTGTGCGCTACCGCCTGGCCGCTGTCCAGGTCGAGGAAATAGGCGGCGCCGTAGGTCAGGTAGTCGAGGTCGGCGATGGTCAGCGAGAGCATCCAGCCGGGGCTGACGATGCACCAGTGGTTCCAGCGCTTGCGCCGGCCGAAGTGGCCGGGGATGTGGCAGAGCACCCGCGGCCGGGCGGACCAGCCGACCGCCCGGGGATCGAGCCGGCCGTGGCTGTCGCAGAGGTTGCGCAGGGGCGGGGGCGATACGGCGAGGGTATCGGCGGCGGTTCCGTTCATCTAACACATCCATGTGACAGGCTGACGCAAGCATGCCGGCTGCGGAAGGAAGGCGGCAAGTACCCACTACAGAACTGATAGTAGACGGCATGGAGCGGGCGGGCGCCGGATAGGATTCTCCCGATATTCGGCGCCGCGCTTGAGCGGATTTCGAACTTAGGCGCAGAATGTCGGGTCCCACGGACACATCTACCCAACCTCAAGGATTTTCCATGACCCGTCTTCGCCTCATCGGCAGCGCCGTGCTGCTCAGCCTCAGCTCCATGGCCATGGCCGATTCCGCCAGCCAGGCCGAGCAATTCCTCAAGCTGGTCCATGCCGACAAGCTGACGGTCCCGGTCTATGCCCAGGTGCAGCAGATGCTGGCCCAGCGCTTCGCCCAGGCCAAGGCGCCGGAGAGCAAGAAGGCGGTTCTCGAGCGTTACCAGGCCAAGGCCAATGCCGAACTGGACCGCGCCATCGGCTGGGACAAGATCAAGCCCGAGCTGATCAAGCTCTACACCACCAACTTCACCGAGTCCGAGCTGAAGGACCTGAATGCCTTCTACCAGTCGCCGCTGGGCAAGAAGGTGCTGGAGAAGATGCCGCGCCTGACCGCCGAATCCGCCCAACTGACCCAGGCCAAGCTGCAAGGCGCCGTCGAGCCGGTGAACAAGCTGATGGCCGACATGGACAAGGAACTCGGCGTCGCCGCGCCGGCCCAGAAGAAAAAGTGAGTCGTGATTCGCGATGAGCATGCGTGACCGTATCCAGACCGCCCTGCAGCCCCTCGATCCGCAACACGTCGAGGTGCTCGACGAGAGCCACATGCACAGCCGCGGGCTGGAGACCCACTTCAAGGTGGTGCTGGTCAGCCCGCAGTTCGCCGGGTTGAACGCGGTGAAGCGGCACCAGAAGGTATATGCCACCCTCGGTGGGTTGATGGGCGAGTTCCACGCCCTGGCGCTGCATACCTTCACCCCTGAGGAGTGGAGCCAGGCTGCGGTGCCGTCCTCGCCGACCTGCCGCGGCGGGAGCAAGCACGACATACCCTGAGACGGCGTCCGTCGCGGCGGGGTGCAGAGCCTGCCCCTGCTGCGCTAGACTACGCACCCAGCGCCGGCCTTCCGCCGGCGTTGTCGTTTCCATGGCGCCAGCGGCTGGCGCTTTTCGTTCCGGTCCGCCCTTTACGCGGGCGACCACCTGGAGGCTATATCCCCATGACATCCATCGTCGTGGCGGCGCTGTACAAGTTCGTGACTCTCGACGATTACGTGGCGCTGCGTGAACCCCTGCTGCAAACCCTGCTCGACAACGGTGTGAAAGGCACCTTGCTGCTGGCCGAGGAAGGCATCAACGGCACCGTCTCCGGTAGCCGCGAAGGCATCGATGCGCTGTTCGCCTGGCTGCGCAGCGATCCCCGGCTGGCCGATATCGAGCACAAGGAATCCTACTGCGACGAACAGCCGTTCTACCGCACCAAGGTCAAGCTGAAGAAGGAAATCGTCACCCTCGGCGTGCCTGGCGTCGATCCGAACAAGCAGGTCGGCCAGTATGTCGAGGCGAAGGACTGGAATGCCCTGATCAGCGATCCGGAAGTCCTGCTCATCGATACCCGCAACGACTACGAGGTGGCGATCGGCACCTTCGAGGGCGCGGTCGATCCGAAGACCAGGTCGTTCCGCGAGTTCCCCGAGTACATCAAGGCCCACTACGACCCGGCGCGGCACAAGAAGGTGGCGATGTTCTGCACCGGCGGCATCCGCTGCGAGAAGGCTTCCAGCTACATGCTCGGCGCCGGTTTCGAGGAGGTCTTCCACCTCAGGGGCGGCATCCTCAAGTACCTCGAAGAGGTGCCGCAGGAACAGAGCCTGTGGCGCGGCGACTGCTTCGTATTCGACAACCGCGTGACCGTGCGCCACGATCTTAGCGAGGGCGAGTACGATCAGTGCCACGCCTGCCGCAACCCGGTCTCGCTGGAGGACCGCCAGTCCGAGCACTACGTGCCCGGCATCAGCTGTCCGCACTGCTGGGACTCGCTGAGCGAGAAGACCCGCGCCGGCGCCCGCGAGCGGCAGAAACAGATCGAACTGGCGCGGCAGCGCAACCAGCCGCACCCGCTCGGTCGCGATCCGCGCCAGTCCACGCTGGAGAACTGAACCTTGGCCAAGGCCCGCCTGCTGTACGTGATGGACCCCATGTGTTCCTGGTGCTGGGGCTTCGCCCCGGTCGCCGAGGCGCTGTCCCGGCAGGCGGCCGCCGACGGCGTCGCTTTCCACCTGGTAGCCGGTGGCCTGCGCGCCGGCCACGGCGCGGCGCTCGACCCGAATACCCGCGGCTACATCCTCGGCCACTGGCAGACCGTGCAGCAGACCACCGGCCAGCCGTTCCGCTTCGACGACGCGTTGCCCGAAGGCTTCGTCTATGACACCGAGCCGGCCTGCCGGGCCCTGGTGGCGGCGCGCAGCCTCGACGAGGAAAGCGCCTGGCCGCTGGTGAGGGCGATCCAGCGGGCGTTCTACGCCGAGGGTCGCGATGTCACCCAGGCGGCGGTGCTCGCCGACCTGGCGGAAGCGGTGGGAATTCCACGCATCGAGTTCGCCGCGGCCTTCGACAGCGGCGAGGCGCGTGACGCCACCGCCGCCGATTTCGCCTGGGTCCAGGATCTTGGCATCGCCGGGTTCCCGACCCTGCTGGCCGAGCGCAACGGCCAACTGGCGTTGCTCACCAACGGCTACCAGCCGCTTGCCGAACTTTCACCCTTGCTCGGCCGCTGGCTGGAACGGGGCCGGCATGAGTGAGCGCGGAGACCGCCTGAGCTGGGCGGAGATTCGTCGACTCGCACTGCGCCACAAGAAAGCCCTGTTGCTCGCCAACCTGGTGGCGGTGCTGGCCACCCTCTGCACCGTGCCGATCCCCTTGCTGCTGCCGTTGCTGGTGGACGAAGTGCTGCTCGGCAAGGGCGACGGCGCGCTGCGTTTCATGGACCGCCTGTTGCCCGCCGACTGGCAGGTGGCGTTCGGCTACATCGGCCTGATGCTGGCGGCGACCCTCCTGTTGCGGGGGGCGGCGCTGGTGTTCAACGTGCTCCAGGCGAAGCTGTTCGCGCGGCTGTCCAAGGACATCGTCTACCGCATCCGCCTGCGTCTGATCGAGCGCCTCCGGCATATCGCCCTGGGCGAATACGAAACCCTCGGCGGCGGTTCGATCAGCGCCCACCTGGTGACCGACCTGGACACCCTGGACAAGTTCGTCGGGGAAACCCTCAGCCGCTTCCTGGTCGCCTTGCTGACGCTGCTCGGCACCGCCGCGATCCTGGTCTGGATGCACTGGCAGCTGGCCTTGCTGATCCTGCTGTTCAACCCGCTGGTGATCTGGTCCACGGTACAACTGGGCAAGCGCGTCAAGCACCTCAAGAAGCTCGAGAACGACAGCACCGCGCGCTTCACCCAGGCGCTCACCGAGACCCTCGAGGCGATCCAGGAAGTCCGCGCTGGCAATCGCCAGGGCTATTTCCTCGGCCGCCTCGGCCATCGCGCCCAGGAAGTCCGCGACTACGCTGTGGCCTCGCAATGGAAAAGCGACGCCGCCGGGCGCGCCAGCGGCCTGCTGTTCCAGTTCGGCATCGATGTGTTCCGCGCCGCGGCGATGCTCACCGTGCTGCTCTCGGACCTGTCGATCGGCCAGATGCTCGCGGTGTTCAGCTACCTCTGGTTCATGATCGGGCCGGTCGAACAGCTGCTCGGCCTGCAATACGCCTACTACGCCGCTGGCGGCGCGTTGCAGCGGATCAACGAGTTGCTGGCGCGGGCCGACGAGCCGCGCTACCCGCCGCTGCGCGATCCGTTCGCCGGCCGCACGACCGTTGGCATCGAGGTGCGCGGGCTGGATTTCGCCTACGGCGAGGACAAGGTCCTGGAGCAGTTGGACCTGAACATCGGCGCCGGCGAGAAGGTTGCCCTGGTCGGCGCCAGCGGCGGCGGCAAGAGCACGCTGGTGCAACTGCTACTCGGCCTCTACAGTGCGCAGCGCGGCAGCATCCGCTACGGCGGGGTGCCCCTGGAGGAAATCGGCCTGGACTGCGTGCGCGAACATGTCGCGGTGGTTCTCCAGCATCCGGCGCTGTTCAACGACAGCGTGCGGGCCAACCTGACCATGGGCCGCGAACGCAGCGACCAGGCCTGCTGGCGGGCTTTGGAGATCGCCCAGTTGGCCGACGGCGTGCGGCGCCTGCCGCAGGGGCTGGACACCGTGGTCGGGCGTTCCGGGGTGCGCCTGTCGGGCGGTCAGCGGCAGCGCCTGGCGATCGCCCGGATGATCCTCGCCGAGCCCAAGGTGGTGATCCTCGACGAGGCCACCTCGGCCCTCGACGCCGCTACCGAGTACGCCCTGCACCAGGCGCTCGGCGACTTCCTCGAAGGCCGCACCACATTGATCGTGGCTCATCGGCTGTCGGCGGTGAAGCAGGCCGACCGGGTCCTGGTCTTCGATGGCGGGCATATCGCCGAAGACGGCGACCACCAGCAACTGATCGCCGAAGGCGGCCTCTACGCCCGGCTCTACGGACATCTGCAACAGATGTGAGGCACCAGGCTGTCGCCTGGCGGTTTTTCTCGTATATTCCATATAAGACATCCGGTTTTTATTGGCTGCGGCAATAAAAAACGCTGTCTGTTCCGCCAGGTGCAGGGCAGGTTCGGCAAACAGCCACTAGACTCCTACTGTTTGCCGGGTGTCCGCCTCCTCCAGCGTCGTGGCTGCCGGCAGGCAAGGCCTCGGGAGTTCTGCGACGGGATCTTGAGCGGCCGACAGGTGATGCAGTCAGGGGTGACGGAGACGGCACCCGATCGCTTAGCGCCAGTTTGAATGGTAGATGGAATGAGGCAGAACCGGACTCTCGACAAGCCCCGCCTGCTCGGCCTGGTATGGCCCTTCATCGTCGTGGTGCTGTTGCAGGCCATGCTGGCGGGCGGCAGTCTCTACGTCCTCTCCGCGGTGCGCAGCTATGTCGGCGGCGAAAGCCTCTGGTCGAAGGGCCAGAAGGATGCCATCTACTATCTCACCCTCTATGCCGACTCACGCGCCGACGAAGACTTCCGCCGCTACGAGGAGGCCATCGCGATCCCCCTCGGCGACCGCGAGATGCGCCTTGCCCTGGACCAGCCCGACCCGGACATCGAGGCGGCCCGCCAGGGCATCCTCAAGGGCGGCAACCATGCCGACGACGTTACCGCGATCATCTGGCTGTACCGCAACTTCCACGACTTCAGTTACTTCGAGCGCGCCATCGAGCTGTGGCTGGTGGGCGACAAGTACGTCATGGAACTGATCGACGTCGCCGGCAAGATGCGCGCGGGCATCGGCACCGGGCAGGCCAGCGCCGAGCAGGTGCAACAGTGGAAGACCGAGATCCACGCGATCAACGAGAAGGTCACGCCGGCGGCCAAGGCCTTCAGCGACGCCCTCGGCGAGGGCTCGCGGGCCTTGCTCAGGCTGCTGCTGGTGGCCAACCTGACCACCGCCAGCGTGCTCATCCTCCTGGCGTTCCTGCGGACCCGGCAGCAACTGATGCAGCGCCAGGAAGTGGAGAACGCCCTCGATGCCGAGCGCGAACGGGCCCAGATCACCCTGGCCTCGATCGGCGACGGAGTGATCACCGCCGACACCCAGGGGGGCATTTCCTACCTCAACCCGGCCGCCGAGCAGATGACCAACTGGACGCTGGACAAGGCCCGCGGCCTGCCCCTGGCGTCGCTGTTCCGGATCGTCGACGAAAGTTCGCGGGAGGAGGGCATGCTGCTGATCGAGCAGATCCTCAGCGGCGAGATCGACGGCGGCCGCGAGCATTCCAAGCTGGTCCTGCGCCACGACGGCAGCAGCGTGCCGGTGACCCTGGTGGGCGCGCCGATCCACCGCGGCGGCGAGATCACCGGGGTGGTCCTGGTGCTTCACGACATGACCCGCGAGCGCCAGTACATGGCGCGCCTGTCCTGGCAGGCGACCCACGATGCGTTGACCGGGCTGACCAACCGCCGCGAGTTCGAGTATCGCCTGCAGATAGCGCTGGAACGCCTGGAGCGCAACAGCGGGCGGCACGCCCTGATGTTCCTCGACCTGGACCAGTTCAAGCTGGTCAACGACACCTGCGGCCACGCCGCCGGCGACGAACTGCTGCGCCAGGTCTGCACCCTGCTGCAACAAGGCTTGCGCGAGGGCGACACGCTGGCGCGGCTGGGCGGCGACGAGTTCGGCATCCTGCTGGAGAACTGCCCGGCGGAAAAAGCCGTGGAGATCGCCGACCATCTGCGCAAGACGGTCCAGGACCTGCACTTCACCTGGAGCGGGCAGCCGTTCAACTGCACCGTCAGCGTCGGCCTGGTGCACCTGCTGCCGGGTATCTCGACCCTCGAGGAGGCACTGCGCTCCGCCGACATGGCCTGCTACATGGCCAAGGAAAAGGGGCGCAATCGGGTCCAGGTGTTCCATCAGGACGACGTCGAACTGTCGATGCGCTTCGGCGAGATGACCTGGGTCCAGCGCATCCACCTGGCGCTGGAGGAAGACCGCTTCAGTCTCTATGCCCAGCCCATCGTGCCGCTGGGCGAAGGTGCGGAGGAGGGCTTGCACGTCGAACTGCTGCTGCGCCTGCGCGACGAGGGCGGGCGCCTGGTGCCGCCGCTGAGCTTCATACCCGCCGCCGAGCGCTACGGCCTGATGACGCTGATCGATCGCTGGGTGGTGGAGAATGCCTTCCGCACCCTTGTCGAGCGGGCCCAGGACCCTCGCGCCGAGCCGATCGGCACCTGCGCCATCAACCTCTCCGGCGCGACCATCGGCGACGAGTCGTTCCTGCAGTTCCTCACCGAGCTGTTCGCCCGTTACCGCATTCCGCCGCAGACGATCTGCTTCGAGGTCACCGAAACCGTGGCGGTTGCCAACCTGGCCAGCGCCATCCGCTTCATCAACGAGCTCAAGGACACCGGTTGTCGTTTCTCCCTGGACGATTTCTGCGCCGGCATGTCGTCCTTCATCTACCTCAAGCACCTGCCGGTGGATTACCTGAAGATCGATGGCAGCTTCGTCAAGGACATGCTCGAGGATCCCATCGATCGCGCCATGGTCCAGGTGATCAACCATATCGGCCACGTGATGGGCAAACGTACCATCGCCGAGTTCGTCGAGACCGTCGAAGTGATGGAAGCGCTGCGCGAGATCGGCATCGACTATGCCCAGGGCCTGGCCATCGGCGCGCCCCTGCCGTTCAGTCGCCAGCCTCCGGGCGCAGGGCTGGATGCCCAGGGCCTGTGGCCGAGCCTCGGACAGAACCTCCGGTAGGTGACCGCGGAGCGAAGAAAGAGTAGTTTCGCTGCTATGAGGCCGTTGCCGAGAAGAAGAGAAGGGAGACGGGTGTGAGCGAGTTCTTTGACCGTACGGGCCCCTTGCAGGAGGCTGGAAGCTATCCGCAGTGGGCGCAGCAACTGATCGTCGACTGCCAGGCGAGCAAGGATCGGGTTTCCGGTCACGAGCTGTACCGGCGCATGCGCGACGCCGAGCTGAGCCCGGCGCTGATGCGCCTGTACCTGATCGGCGGCTGGCCGGTGGTCGAGCAGTTCCCCTTGTACATGTCGCAGAACCTGCTGAAGACCCGTTTCGCCCGTCATCCCGGCGAAGACATGGCGCGCCGCTGGCTGATGCGCAACATTCGGGTCGAACTCAACCACGCCGACTACTGGCTGCACTGGGCCGAGGCCCACGGCGTGAGCCTGGCCGAGATCCAGGCGCAAGACGTGCCGGCCGAACTGCACGCGCTCAGCCACTGGTGCTGGCACACCTGCGCCAGCGACTCGCTGGCGGTGGCCATGGCCGCCACCAACTACGCCATCGAAGGCGTCACCGGCGAGTGGTCGGCGCTGGTCTGTTCGAACGGCGTCTACGAAAACGCCTTCCCCAAGGAAGGCCGCAAGCGCGCCATGAAGTGGCTCAAGCTCCACGCCCAGTACGACGATGCCCACCCCTGGGAGGCGCTGGAGATCATCTGCACCCTGGCCGGCACCAATCCCAGCGCCGAGCTGCGCCGGCAACTGCGCGACGCGATCTGCAAGAGCTACGACTACATGTACCTGTTCCTCGAGCGCTGCATGCAGCTGGAGGAGGCGCGCAGCGCCCGCAAGCTCGCGGTCGGCGCGGAGTAGCCTTGCGCACAGCGGAATCCCGGCGTGTTCCGCCGGGATTCCGCCCGCTCCTCAGGGCACCAGGATGATCTTCTCGCAGGTGCCTTCGTTCACCGCCCGGTACTGCTCCACGCCCTGCTCCAGCGGGACTTCCCGCAGCCCGTCCGGCAGCGGCAGGCGGCCCTGGTCGAACAGCTTGCCGAAGGCGTCGAGGAAGCCTGCGCAGGCTTCCACGCCATAGAGCAGCGAGTTGATCCCCACCACCGAGCCACCGCGGCGGTACAGGTTCAATGCGGGTAGGCGCACATGGCCGTCGGCCGGTGCGGCGATGATCGCCAGGCGACCGAAGGCGGCCAGCGCCGGGACCGCCGCCTCGAGCCAGAAACCGGTCGTATCGAAGATCACCTCGGCACCGCCGGGGAAGATCCCTTCCACCTGTGCCGCCAGTTCGGCCGGCTCGCCCAGCAGCAGCGCGGCGATGCCCTGCGCTTCCAGCGCCTGGCGTTGCTCCTCGCGCCGCACCGCGCCGATCGCTTCGGCCCCCAGGGCCTTGGCCAGCGCCAGCGCGGCCTTGCCGACCGCGCCGCTGGCGCCGATTACCAGGAGCCGGGTGCCGGCCTTGACCTGGCTGCGTTGCAGGGCGTCCCAGGCGGTGCTGTAGGGCACCCCGCAACTGGCGGCCTGGGCGAAGCTCAGGCTTTCCGGCTTGAGCGCGACGCCGGCGGCCGGCAGGGTCAGGAACTGCGCGTGGCTGCCGTCGCGGAAGAATCCTGGCTCCCGCCCGGTGCCCCAGACCGCCTGGCCGAGCAGGGCCTTCGGTCCCTCCACCACCACCCCGGCGAAGTCGCGGCCCGGTACCCGGGGCAGGGTGGTATAGGGGAAGCGGCCGAGGACGTTCTTCACGTCGCTCGGATTCAGCCCGGCGGCGCGGATTTCCACCCGCACCTCATCGGCGGCGGGAAGCGGGTCGGGCATGTCCACCAGCTTGAGGGCGGCGAGGTCGCCGGTACGGTCGAATTGCAGTGCTTTCATCGGGGGCTCCGTGTCGTCGCGGCGATCAGTGCAGCCACTGCTGCAGCAGGTCGCGGCCAAGGGGGAAAAGCTGTTCGCCGAGCTGCATGCCAAGCAGGCCGACCAGGGCGATGGCGGGTGGCGCCGGCGAGCGGAAGTCGAGTACGGCGTAGAGCAGGCCGACCAGCAGGCCGATGCCGAGGGAGATCAGGTAGTTCATGGCGGCTGACAGGGACGGTGAACGATGGTGCCAGTCTAGTTGGCCGAAAAAACATCTATCGGCCAATCGCTATCGAATACCGGTCAAGGCTGGAACGGCTGGTGATGCTCGGCCCTGTACTCGGTGGGAGAGACGCCCAGCTCGCGGCGGAACATGTCGCTGAAGGCGCTCGGCGTATATCCCAGGGCATGGGCGATGCCTGCCACCGGACGGCCATCGATCAGTGCGGCGGCGGCGGTCGCCAGTTGCACCTGCCGCCGCCAGTCGGCGAAGCCCATGCCCAGGCTGCGCTGGAACAGGCGCGAGAGGGTCCGCACGCTGGCCCCGGCGTCTTCGGCCAGGCGCTCCAGGCCGATGTCCAGGGAGGGATTGGCCATCACCGCCTGGCACAGCGCGAGCAGGCGCCTGTCGGAGGCGTCCGGCAGCGGTACGCGGAGGCTGGAACGGCGCGCGCGACCGAGTTCGAGCACGGCGAGATCGGCCAGCGCCCGATAGTAGTGGGGGTCGCTCTGTCGTTCCTGCTCCACCAGGCTGACGATCAGCTCGCGCAGCAGCGGGCCGACCACCAGCACCAGGGTGCGGTCCTCCAGGCCGCGGGAGAGTTCCGGGCTCAGGTAGATGTTGCGCATCTGCAACTCGGACGCGATCCGCACCGCATGGCGCAGGCCCGGAGGCAACCAGACCGCCCGTTGCGGCGGGACCGGCAGGGCCTCGTCGGGCGTCTCCAGCCACATCATCCCGGACACCGCATAGAGCACCTGGCCCCAGGCGTGCTCGTGGGCATCGACGCGGTGCCCGGCAGGATAGCTGCGGGCGACGCCGCGCAGGGGCCGGCGGCTGTCGCTCAGGTCGGGTGGGGCGGGTCGTGCCATGGGAATGCCGTCGCGGAGTAAAGACGCAGGTTAACCGCTTGACGCCGATCATGCAGCGCCGGCTTTCAGCGCAGCCGTGACAGCGCTGCTGGCAGCTTTTCGCTCCGCCCTGTAAGGATAATTTTACGAAGACCGGGCGTTCGCCATGCATGCCGCCGGCGCGTAAGGAATAGTTGCCAGAAACCCTGCGCCAGGCCCTGCGCCGGGCCCTGCCGACGGCTTGTCCGCCGCGCCGCCACGGGGTGAGATGAAGGCATCTCCCATGTCGCCGGCCGCCTGGACCGGCGGCGGTCCATTCAACAAGAACAACGAGGAGGCCGGATGAACGCCGTGGCCAAGATCGAACAGCACAATCCCATCGGTACCGACGGATTCGAATTCGTCGAGTTCACCGCCCCCGACGCCAAGGGCATCGAGCAGCTGCGCCAGCTGTTCAACATGATGGGCTTCACCGAAACCGCCAAGCATCGTTCCAAGGAAGTCTTCCTGTTCCAGCAGAACGATATCAACATCGTGCTCAACGGCAGCCCGACCGGGCATGTCCACGAATTCGCCCTCAAGCACGGCCCGAGCGCCTGCGCCATGGCCTTCCGGGTGAAGAACGCTTCCCAGGCCGCCGCCTACGCCGAATCCCAGGGTGCCAAGCTGGTGGGCAGCCACGCCAACTTCGGCGAGCTGAACATCCCCTGCCTGGAAGGCATCGGCGGATCGCTGCTGTATCTCGTCGACCGCTACGGCGACCGCAGCATCTATGACGTCGACTTCGAGTTCATCGAAGGCCGCAGCGCCAACGACAACTCGGTCGGCCTGACCTACATCGACCACCTGACCCACAACGTCAAGCGCGGCCAGATGGACGTCT
The DNA here is from genome assembly GCF_058680555.1 of Pseudomonas sp. YA1. NCBI lineage: Bacteria > Pseudomonadati > Pseudomonadota > Gammaproteobacteria > Pseudomonadales > Pseudomonadaceae > Pseudomonas > Pseudomonas sp. YA1. The sequence continues at coordinate 116,232 of NZ_JBZWBG010000016.1, read as the reverse complement.
GGTCCGGTTTCTACGAGCGCATCGCCAACTTCCGCGAGATTCGCTACTTCGACATCGAAGGCAAGCTCACCGGCCTGTTCTCCCGCGCCATGACCGCACCTTGCGGGAAGATCCGCATCCCGATCAACGAATCGGCCGACGATACCTCGCAGATCGAGGAATTCATCCGCGAATACCATGGCGAAGGCATCCAGCACATCGCCCTGACCACCGACGACATCTATGCCACCGTGCGCAAGCTGCGCGACAACGGCGTGGAGTTCATGTCGACCCCGGACACCTACTACGAGAAGGTCGACACCCGCGTCGCCGGGCATGGCGAGCCGCTCGAGCAACTGCGCGAACTGAACCTGCTGATCGACGGCGCCCCGGGCGACGACGGCATCCTGCTGCAGATCTTCACCGACACGGTGATCGGCCCGATCTTCTTCGAGATCATCCAGCGCAAGGGCAACCAGGGTTTCGGCGAGGGCAATTTCAAGGCCCTGTTCGAGTCCATCGAGGAAGATCAGATTCGCCGCGGCGTGATCTGATCCCGCTGCCGCCAGCCTCTTCCGGGGCTGGCGGTTTTCCTTGCGCTCCGCGTTTCCGTTCCAGCGGCGCCGATCGCGCCAGCCTTGCCCGCACCGCCGAGCCACGAGCCTGGCGGCCCATTCACGTCACGTACAACAACAAACAGGTGACGCATGATCCGTGAGTCCTTCCTTCGCCCAGCCGACCGCCCGCCGCCACGCGCCCCGCATGGCGCCCGCCGTGCGCCTGCCGCCTGAGCCGCACGGCCCCGTTTCGCCTCCGACAACAATAAATTTCCACTTGCGTGAGATAACTCAATGGACGGCCAACATCCGCATTCGGGCGAGCTCAAGCGCGGCCTGAAGAATCGTCACATCCAGTTGATCGCCCTCGGCGGCGCCATCGGCACCGGCCTGTTCCTCGGCTCGGCCGGGGTGCTCAAGTCGGCGGGCCCGTCGATGATCCTCGGCTACGCCATCGCCGGCTTCATCGCTTTCATGATCATGCGCCAGCTCGGCGAGATGATCGTCGAGGAGCCGGTTGCCGGCTCTTTCAGCCACTTCGCGCACAAGTACTGGGGCGGCTTCGCCGGCTTCCTCTCCGGCTGGAACTGCTGGGTGCTGTACATCCTGGTCGGGATGTCGGAACTGACCGCGGTCGGCAAGTACATCCACTACTGGTGGCCGGAGGTGCCGACCTGGGCCACGGCGGCGTTGTTCTTCGTCGTCGTCAACGCGATCAACCTGGCCAACGTCAAGGCCTTCGGCGAAGCCGAGTTCTGGTTCGCGATCATCAAGGTGGTGGCGATCATCGGCATGATCCTGCTCGGCTGCTACCTGCTGTTCAGCGGCAGCGGCGGTCCGCAGGCTTCGGTGAGCAACCTCTGGGCACACGGCGGTTTCTTCCCCAACGGAGTGAGCGGCCTGGTGATGGCCATGGCGATCATCATGTTCTCCTTCGGTGGCCTGGAAATGCTCGGCTTCACCGCGGCCGAGGCGGACAAGCCGAGGACGGTGATCCCGAAGGCGATCAACCAGGTGATCTATCGCATCCTGATCTTCTACATCGGTGCCCTGGTCGTGCTGCTCTCGCTGACGCCCTGGGACAGCCTGCTGCAGACCCTCAACGCTTCCGGCGATGCCTACAGCGGCAGCCCGTTCGTGCAGATCTTCTCGATGATCGGCAGCGGCACCGCCGCGCACCTGCTGAACTTCGTGGTGCTCACCGCCGCACTGTCGGTGTACAACAGCGGCACCTATTGCAACGGCCGCATGCTTCTCGGCCTGGCCGAGCAGGGCGATGCCCCGCGCGCGCTGGCCAGAGTCGACAAGCGCGGCGTACCGGTACGCGCCCTGGTGGTATCGGCGCTGGTGACCTTCCTCGCGGTGGTGGTGAACTATGTGATCCCGCACCAGGCGCTGGAGCTGCTGATGTCGCTGGTGGTGGCGGCGCTGGTGATCAACTGGGCGATGATCAGCATGGCGCACCTGAAGTTCCGCGCGCAGATGGACCGCCAGGGCACCCGCACGCACTTCCGCGCGTTCTGGTATCCGTACGGCAACTACCTGTGCATGGCCTTCGTGGTGTTCATCCTCGGCGTCATGTTGCTGATCCCCGGCATCCAGGTCTCGGTCTATGCCATCCCGGTCTGGCTGCTGGTGATGTGGGCCTGCTACCGACTCAAGGGAGCCCCGCGGCCGATGCCGGGCCTGCGGGTGAAGCCGGTCGCCGAGTGATCGATGGGGCGCCGGCGCGCAGAGGAGAGGGGAGCGCTCCTTTGCGCGTCCCGGCGGCCCACAAGACTTTTTCTAGGGGCGCCTGTCGTTGACGCGGCAGGTGCCGAATTCCTACAGTGGCAGCGCCATTTTTTCTCGTTAGAGGGATTTCCATGAAAAAAGCGCTCTGGCTGCTTCTGGCTGCCGTTCCCGTGGTCCTGGTCGCCTGCGGCGGCAGCGACGACGACAAGCAGACCGCCCAGGTCGATTACCTGGCCCTGCCGGGGGATGCCAAGCTGGATACCCGCAGCGTCGACTACAAGTGCGAGAACGGTCGCAAGTTCACCGTGCAGTACCTGAACAAGGGCGACAACAGCCTCGCCGTGGTGCCGGTCAGCGACAACTCGACGCTGGTCTTCAGCAATGTGATTTCCGCCTCCGGCGCCAAGTACGCCGCCGGCCAGTACATCTGGTGGACCAAGGGCGAGGAAGCCACCCTCTACGGCGACTGGAAGGGCGGCGAGCCCACCGACGGGGTCGCCTGCAAGGAGCGTTGAGTTCGACCTGGCGCCTTAGCCGAAATGAAGGAACCCGGCCGCGGCCGGGTTTCTTTTGGCCTGCTTTTCCGCTCGGCAAAGGGGGTATGCTGGCAGCCCGTTGGTCCACCGTGCCGCCCCATGCTGATCATCTCCAATGCCGTCCACCTGCCCGACCATGAGATCGAGCTGAATGCCATTCGCGCCCAGGGCGCCGGCGGGCAGAACGTCAACAAGGTCTCCAGCGCGGTGCACCTGCGCTTCGACATCCAGGCCTCGTCGTTGCCGCCGTTCTACAAGGAGCGTCTGCTGGCACTGAACGACCAGCGCATCAGCGGCGACGGCGTGGTGGTGATCAAGGCCCAGCAGTACCGGACCCAGGAGCAGAACCGCGAGGATGCCCTGGAGCGCCTGGCGGAGTTGATCCGCAGCGTGGCCAAGGTGCAGAAGGCGCGGCGCCCGACCAAGCCTACGCGCGGCTCGCAGAAGCGCCGGCTGGACGGCAAGGCCAAGCGCGGCGCGGTGAAGGCCGGGCGCGGCAAGGTGGATTTCTGAGCCGGCCGGTCTTCGCGACGGATCAGCGTACGGCCTGGGCCACCGGCTGGCCGAGGCCGCGCTCGCGGTCGCGTTGCAGGCGATAGGCCTTGGCCGCGGCCGGGATCGCAGTGACCTGGCCGGTTTCCAGCCAGCGTCGCAGGCGAGTGGCGTCGGCGAAGTGGGTGTACTTGCCGAAGGCGTCCAGCACCACCAGATTGACCGGGCTGCGGTTGATCGTGGTGCGCATCACCAGGCAGTGACCTGCTTCGTTGGTGAAGCCGGTCTTGGTCAACTGGATGTTCCAGGTCTTGTTGTTGATCAGGTGGTTGGTGTTGCGGAAGCCCAGGGTGTAGTTGGGGTGGCGGAAGGCCACGGTCTTCTCCGGAGTGGTGCTCCACTGGCTGAGCAGCGGGTATTGCCGGCTGGCCACCAGCAGGCGGGTGAGGTCGCGAGCGGTGGAGACGTTGTGCAGCGACAGCCCGGTCGGCTCGACGTAGCGGGTGTTCTTCATTCCGAGGGCGTGGGCCTTGGCGTTCATCGCCTTGACGAAGGCGTTCTTGCCGCCCGGATAGTTCTGCGCGAGGCTGGCGGCGGCGCGGTTCTCCGAGGACATCAGGGCGAGCAGGAGCATGTCCCGGCGGCTGATCTGGCTGCCGACCCGCACCCGGGAAAACACCCCGCGCATTTCGCTGGTCTCGCTGATGGCGATCGGCAGTACCTCGTCCAGCGGCAGTTTCGAGTCGAGCACGACCATGGCGGTCATCAGCTTGGTGATCGAGGCGATCGGCACCACCAGGTCGGGGTTGCGCGAGTAGAGCACCTTGCCGGTGTTCTGGTCGGTAACCAGCGCGCTGCCCGACGCCAGCTCCTGTTGCAGCGGCAGCCCGGCCTTGGGCGGCGGGGAGGCGGATACCGCGGTGGCAACGCTGAGGGACAGGAACAGGGTGACCAGTGACAGGAGACGGTTTCTCACGTGCGTTGCTCACTAAGACGAGAAAGTGGGGGCCGTGGGGCGCAGTGTGAACTGGTGCCCATAATTGAGCATTTTATGCTCTTTTGTAGGAAAAGCACGTAGGGCTTTGAAAGTGCTGACTTATGGCTGGCCCGGTTCGGAGAGGTTCGGCGGATAACGCCTGTGGCGTTATTCGCCCTACGCCCACAAGGTCGTGGTGCGGTAGGGCGAATAACCGCAACGCGGTTATCCGCCACCTCGGCGGGAGTGCGCGGCATTCGCAGGGGCGAAAAAAAGCCGGCCATCACAGCCGGCTCAGGGTAACCGTGAGGGGTCAGTCCGCGCAGACCTGGGCGATGGCTTGCGCCAGGCGGTCGAGGCGGCGCGCGTCGAGACCGGCGACGTTGGCCCGGCCGCTGGAGACCAGGTAAACGGCGTGCTCGTCGCGCAGCCGAGCGACCTGCTGCGGGCTCAGTCCGGTATAGGAAAACATCCCGCGTTGCGCGCCGACATGGGCGAAGCGCTCGGCCAGGCCGTGCGGCGCCAGGGCTTCGACCAGGCCGATGCGCAGGCTGGCGATGCGCGAGCGCATGCCTTCGACCTCTTCCTGCCAGAGTCCCTTCAACTCGCTGTCGCCGAGGATCGCCGCGACCACCTCGGCGCCATGCGCCGGCGGGGTCGACCAGAGGTTGCGGGCGAGGAAGGCCAGTTGGCTACGCACATCGGTGAGCTTCTCGGCGTTCTGCGCGCAGACGATCAGCGCGCCGACGCGGTCGCGGTACAGGCCGAAGTTCTTCGAGCAGGAACTGGTGACCAGCACCTCCGGCAGTTCGCCGGCGAACAGGCGTACCGCCCAGGCGTCTTCCTCGAGACCGTCGCCGAAGCCCTGGTAGGCGAAGTCGATCAGCGGCAGCAGCTCGCGGCGACGCACCACGTCGAGCACCCTGCGCCAGTCGTCGTGGCTCAGGTCGAAACCGGTCGGGTTGTGGCAGCAGGCATGCAGCAGCACCACGTCTCCCTGGGGAATGCGCTCCAGGCCAGCAAGCATCGCCTCGACATCCAGGCGGTTGTCGGCGCCGACGTAGGGGTAGTGGGAAACCTTCAGGCCGGCGGCGGCGAACAGCGTCTCGTGGATCGGCCAGGTCGGGTCGCTCAGCCAGATGCCGCGGCCGGGCAGGCAATGGGCGATGAAGTCGCCAGCCAGGCGCAAGGCGCCGGTGCCGCCGGGCGTCTGGGTAGCGTCGGCGCGTTGCTCCAGCAACAGCGGCGAGGCGGCGCCGAGCGCCAGTTCCGCCAGGCGCGCGGCGAACAGCGCATCGCCGTGGCCGCCGACGTAGCTCTTGGTGGTTTCCTGCTCGACCAGGCGCTGCTCGGCGAGTTTCACCGAGCGCAGGATCGGGGTCAGGCCCTGGGCATCCTTGTAGACACCGACGCCGAGGTCCAGCTTGTCCGCGCGCGGATCGTTGCGGTAGGCGTCGAGCAGGCCCAGGATCGGGTCGCCCGGTACGCGGGCGACCTTGGCGAAATGACTCATTTGCGCCCCTCGGCGGTTTTCGCTACCTCGTCGGTGCGCGCCGCCATGATGAAGTCGTTGCGGTGCAGGCCCTTGATCGAGTGGCTCCACCAGGTCACGGTGACTTTGCCCCACTCGGTCAGCAGGCCCGGATGGTGGCCTTCGGCCTCGGATATCTCGCCGACGGCATTGGTGAAGGCCAGGGCGTGCTTGAAGTTCTTGAACAGGTAGACCTTCTCCAGCTGCATGATGCCGTCGCGGACTTCGATGTTCCAATCCGGGATCTGCCGCAGCAGCACGGGCAGTTCTTCGTCGCTGACGTGCGGGGCGTCGGCGCGGCAGGCTTCGCAATGGGCTTGGGTGAGTGCGGTCATGGTGGGAGTCCTTGGTTGTCGCATGTGGGAGCGGCGGACGGGCCGGACCCGTCCACCATAGTACAAGGCCGCCGCGGGGTCAGCCGCGGCGGCGGCGATTCTCGTCAGGCCGCCTGCTTGGGCGGGAACAGCGGCGCGTGCAGGCCCAGGCGCATGGCCTCGTGGACCAGTGCCATGATGTCTTCCTGGGCCAGTTGGAACAGGCGCTTGAGGTCGGGCAGGACGAAATAGAGCGGTTGCAGGATGTCGATGCGGTAGGGCGTGCGCATCGCCTCCAGCGGATTGAAGGCCTGGTGCAGCGGCTCGTCGGAGAGGCAGTAGACGGTCTCCTTCGGCGAGGAGAGGATGCCGCCGCCGTAGATGCGCTTGCCCTGGTCGGTCTCGACCAGGCCGAACTCGATGGTCATCCAGTACAGGCGGGCGAGGAACACGCGTTCCTCCTTGCTCGCCTTGAGGCCCAGCTTGCCGTAGGTATGGGTGAACTCGGCGAACCAGGGGTTGGTCAGCAGGGGGCAGTGGCCGAAGATCTCGTGGAAGATGTCCGGCTCCTGCAGGTAGTCCAGTTCTTCCGGGGTGCGGATGAAGGTGGCGACGGGGAATTGCTGGCTGGCCAGCAGTTCGAAGAAGGTCTGGAACGGAATCAGTGCCGGAACCCGCGCCACGCGCCAGCCGGTGGTGGCCTGGAGAACCCTGTTGATCTCGTCGAGCTGGGGGATCCGCTCGTGGGGCAGGCCGAGCTGTTCGATGCCGTCGAGGTATTCCTGACAGGCGCGGCCTTCGATCACCTTCAATTGCCGGGTGATCAGGGTATTCCAGACCTGGTGCTCGGTTTCCGGATAGTGGATGAAACCGTTGTCGTCGGGCTGGCGGGCCACGTACTGCGTCGTTTTCATACGGACTCCATGAGCGGCTTGTGGCCGCGGGGTCTTTGTTGTTGTCGTTGCCTTATCGATACCGCGTCGGGACGGTCCGTGCAGCCCCGGATAGGGACCGGGCAACGGGGATGAATCGGCGTTTTCGTAAAGTTTTCCTTACGAATTGGCCTGGGTCGCCTGTTCATTGGGCCAGGCATTCTTGCTGGTGAGTCTAACTGTCACATATTCTTGACGGAAATTTCCGGCCGGGAGTTAAAAAAACCGGCCGCGAGCCCATCAGAACGACAACACCGGGCCACGCCATGCGTATCAAAGTGCACTGCCAGAACCGTGTAGGCATCCTCCGCGACATCCTCAACCTGCTGGTCGACTACGGCATCAACGTCAATCGCGGCGAAGTCGGCGGCGACCAGGGCAACGCCATCTACCTGCTCTGTCCGAACATGATCAACCTCCAGTTGCAGTCGCTGCGGCCCAAGCTGGAGGCGGTGCCGGGGGTCTTCGGGGTCAAGCGCGTCGGCCTGATGCCCAGCGAGCGCCGGCACCTGGAACTCAACGCGCTGCTCGCCGCCCTGGACTTCCCGGTGCTCTCGGTGGACATGGGCGGGCAGATCGTCGCCGCCAACCGTGCCGCCGCGCAGTTGCTCGGCGTGCGCGTCGACGAGGTGCCGGGGATTCCGCTGTCGCGCTATGTCGAGGACCTCGACCTGCCCGAACTGGTGCGCGCCAACAAGGCGCGGATCAACGGGCTGCGGGTCAAGGTGAAGGGCGACGTGTTCCTCGCCGACATCGCGCCGCTGCAATCCGAGCACGACGAGAGCGAGGCGCTGGCTGGAGCGGTGCTGACCCTGCATCGCGCGGATCGCGTCGGCGAGCGCATCTACCATGTGCGCAAGCAGGAGCTGCGTGGCTTCGACAGTATCTTCCAGAGTTCGCGGGTAATGGCCGCGGTGGTCCGCGAGGCGCGGCGCATGGCGCCGCTGGACGCGCCGCTGCTGATCGAGGGCGAGACCGGCACCGGCAAGGAGCTGCTGGCGCGCGCCTGCCACCTGGCCAGCCCGCGCGGGCAGTCGCCGTTCATGGCGTTGAACTGCGCCGGCCTGCCGGAATCCATGGCCGAGACCGAGCTGTTCGGCTATGGTCCGGGAGCCTTCGAGGGCGCCCGTCCGGAAGGCAAGCTCGGCCTGCTGGAGCTTACCGCCGGCGGTACGCTGTTCCTCGACGGCGTCGGCGAGATGAGCCCGCGCCTGCAGGCCAAGCTGTTGCGCTTCCTGCAGGACGGCTGTTTCCGCCGGGTCGGCAGCGACGAGGAGGTGTACCTGGACGTGCGGGTGATCTGCGCCACCCAGGTAGACCTGTCCGAACTCTGCGCCAAGGGCGAATTCCGCCAGGACCTCTATCACCGTCTCAATGTGCTCTCGCTGCACATCCCGCCGCTGCGCGAGTGCCTGGATGGCCTGGCGCCGCTCGCCGAGCATTTCCTCGACCAGGCCAGCCGGCAGATCGGCTGCGGCCTGCCGAAGCTTTCCGCGCAGGCGCTGGAACGTCTCGAACGCTACCACTGGCCGGGCAACGTGCGGCAATTGGAAAACGTGCTGTTCCAGGCGGTTTCGCTGTGCGAAGGGGGAACGGTCAAGGCCGAGCACATCCGCCTGCCGGACTACGGCGCACCGCAGCCGCTGGGGGATTTTTCCCTGGAAGGAGACCTTGACGCCATCGTCGGGCGCTTCGAGAAGGCGGTGCTGGAGCGCCTGTTCCGCGAGCATCCGAGCAGCCGCCAGTTGGGCAAGCGCCTCGGCGTTTCGCATACCACGGCGGCGAACAAGCTGCGCCAGCATGGCGTGGGGCAAGGCGAGGGCTGAGCGGCATGCTTGCCGGTTTGTTGCAGGCTGGGAAAGAAACGGCGGAGGCGTCGGCCCCTGTGGAAGGGCGCCAGCGCGGTGAGGCGCGGGGAAGACGGCCAGGATGTTCGCCGAGGGGCGGGATTGTCGCCGCCGAGTACACAATGATCGCGCCGGATGGGCGAGCTGCCCCTCGTGGCGCGATCCTTCGGAGGTCGACCCGGAGGTCGAGGAGAGTTTAGCCGCCAGTGCAGCCGTTGCCCCAGACCTGATATTCGACGGTATGTTTCTGCCCGTTCGAATCTTCGTAGGTCATGCGTGCGGGAACGATGCCGCACGCATTGGAAGTGTCGGTTGAAGATATAACGCGAGCCACATCCAGTTGCATGCCATAGGCATATTCTTCAACAGCGTTTTCCTGCTGGCTGGCAGGTTGATCCTGGGCGCCAACCGCCATCACCAGCGGCGAGCAGGCGAACAGGGCCATCAGGGCGAAAGCCTTCATTACTATTTACCTGAGTAGTTTCTGAGTGGGTACGATCTGCCGTCGGAAGACAGGCGGACAGGTCACCGGTGCAACTCGATAAACAAGGCTGGGTAAGTAAGTCTGCAATCAAGTTGCGGAGTCGAAGTTCAACGGGAGTTAACTTCGGCTGTTGGGTTTATTTTAAGTTGGGATAGGCTGCGACATATAGACTCAGTCAAGACAAGAACCTTGTACGGATCGGTAACAATATCCCTGTGGCCTTCTGCGCCGCGGCTTTTCGACCGGCTCACGGGTTTCTTTCCTGGCCCAGGGGCGATTGCGGGTCGAGCAGGGCGCTGCGAATGAAGTGCAGGTAGCTGAGCACCCGTCGCAGCGGCGAGGTATCGAACTGCGGTGCGCGCGGCTCCGGCGCCGCCCGTACCGCCATAATCGCCTGGTTCACCGCGTGCAGGGCGCGCTGACGGTTGCTCGGCCCGGGTTGCAGGAACAGCCGGATCAGCGCCCGGCCCATCAGGCGGATCGCCCGGCGCCAGGCGGTGCGTTCGGCGTAGCAGGGCTCCTGGGGCAGGCGTTGCTGTTCGAGGCGCAGCTCGATGATCGCCTGGCCGACCTCCAGCACCAGGAACATCCAGCCGAGCAACCGGCGCTGCACGTCCGGGCGGCCGGCGGAGAAGGTGTAGGCCTGGTTCAGCAGGTCGCGGGTGCCGCTTTCGAAACCGGAGACCAGGCCCTTGCTCTTGCCGCTGATGGCGAACACTACCCGCTCGCGCAGGTCGTGCTCCAGGCGCTTCCACATCCACGGCCGGTTCGGCGGCAGGATCACCCTGGCGGCGACCGTGGCGAGGACCATCGACAAGAGTAGTGCCAGGTATTCGTTGAAGAAGGCCAGGGCGTCGTAGCGCGCCATGTTGGCCGGCAGCGAGGCGAAGCAGAACCACACCAGCAGGCCGACGCCGTAGCCGTTCCACTGCGGCCGCCAGAGCAGCAGGGCGCCGACCGCGAAGACCGGCAGCAGGCAGCAGAGCAGCATCGGGAAACCGTCCACGTGGGGTAGCAGGTAGAGCAGCACGAACAGCCCGGTGCAGGCCCCGGCGAGGGTCCCGAGGGTGAGTTGCAGCGACAACCGGCCGGGATTCGGCGAGGTCGAGGAGAGCGCCGAGATCAGTACCGCGGTGAGGGCGAAGGTGCCGCCGTGGGGCCAGGAGGTCTGGATCCAGAACGTGCCGAGCAGGCCGATCATCAGCGCGCTGCGCGCTCCGGCGACCAGCGCGGCGACCGGGTTGGCGCGGGCGACGAAGCTTTCCTTCCATTGCTCGCGGGCATGGTGGTGTTCGGCCAGGGAAGCGTGGGTCAGGGCGTAGTTGTGCAGGTCGTCGGTGAAACGGAAGGCCAGTTCGGCGGCGGTGTTGAAATCCAGCAGGTCGTTCTCGCCGGGGCGCTGCTCCACCAGGCGCTGGCGGGCCTGGCGGATGTTCTGCATCAGTTCCGGCTTGTAGGCCTCGATGCGTTCGGCCAGGCGCGCGGCGTCGGCGTCGGTGGGCGTCCGTTCGCGAATCGGCGCGAGCAGCCCGGCAAGCTCCGCCAGGCAGGGCGCCAGGACCTCCAGGACATTCTGCGCCCCGCGCCCGCGCAGGCGTTCGAGCAGGCGGTGGAGGCCGTGGAAGCGACTGGTCATGACCATGAATTCGTTGTTCAGGCGAATCAGCCGGCCGCTGCGCAGGCGCATGTGCGGATCTTCGAAAGTAGTGGCGCTGCGCAGGTTTTCCAGGCCCACGGACTGGGCGACGAAGCGCGCGCTGAGCTCGCCGAAGCGCTCGCCGTCGAGGCTGCCCTGCAGGCCTTCGGCGGCGAACCCGGCGAAGTCGCGGAAGCGCCCGTAGAGTGTGTTGCGCAGGGCGGCGCCGCTGGTCTGCGGCAGGAAGATGGCGCTGACGGTACCGGTGCAGAGGATGCCCAGGGATATTTCCAGGACCCGCCACAGCGCCGCCATGAAGGCGCCTTCCGGGTGCGCGGTGGCGGGAATCCCGATCATGGTCGCGGTGTAGCCGGCGAGTACGCAGGCGTAGCCGCGGAAATCGCGGTAGCGCGCGGCGCCGGCGGTGCACAGGCCGACCCAGAGCGCCAGGCAGGCGAGGAACAGCACGCGCTCCTGGGCGAACAGGGCGATCAGGGTGACCATCACGCTGAGGCCGATCAGGGTTCCGACGATGCGGTAGAAGCTCTTGGCCAGGACCTGCCCGCTCTGCGTCTGCATGACGATGAAGACCGTCACCAGCACCGTACTCGGCTGCGGCAGCTCCAGGCGATAGGCCAGCCACAGGGCGAGGCTGGCGGTGAGCAGGGCCTTGAATACGAAGACCCAGGCGACGCCGTCGCTACGCGCCCATTCGAGCAGGGCGCGGCGCAATTCGTCGGGGCTGGGAAAGAACGCGAGGGTAGCCGGTGGAACCAGGGGGAGACCTTTCCGGGTGGCGCGGGGCACTGCTGCGAATCCTGAACGACGGCGAGGGGAGGCCGAAACGGCTGGGAATTCTAGGAGCGCCGGCGCTTGCGGATAAGAGCTCGGATAGGTGAAAAATTTTTGTCACAAAAGGCAATAATAGGTGGGTTGACTCATGACAGAATCTGCGCCGCCTTGGGGTGTCCTCCGGGTTGCGTGGAAAAGAGACGCGCCATAAGCGTCAGAGCCTAGAGGGCCGTGATGGATATCCTGTTCAATATGCGCGCGTTCGTCAGCGTCGCGGAGACCGGCAGTTTCACTGCCGCCGCCCAGCGCCTGGACCTGACGACCGCCTATGTCTCCCGTGCGGTGGCCAAGCTGGAGGCCCACCTGCAGACCCGCCTGCTGCATCGCACCACCCGGCGCATCGCGCTGACCGAAGCCGGGCAGCGCTACCTGATGCGCGCCCAGCAGATACTCGCCTACATCGAGGAGGCCGAGGCCGAGGCGGGCGACGCCCATGCGCGGCCGTCGGGCACGCTGAAGGTCCACGCGATGACCGGCATCGGCCAGCACTACCTGATCAAGGCCATCTCGCAATATTGCGAGACCTACCCGGAGGTTGGCTTCGACCTGACCCTGGCCAACCGGATCACCGACATTCTCGACGAGGGCTACGACATTTCCGTGGTGATAGCCCCCGAACTGCCGGACTCCGGTTTCGTCTCCAAGTGCATCGGCCAGACCTACAGCATCCTCTGCGCCTCGCCGGGCTACATTGCCGCGCACGGCTTCCCCAAGCTGCCGGCGGAGCTGTCCGCGCACCGTTGCCTGCGCCTGGTGAACTCGGTGATGTCGCTGGACCGCTGGCTGTTCGACGGTCCCGACGGCCAGGAACTGGCCTGCATCAACCAGACGCATTTCCAGGTCAACACCGCCGACGCCATGACCGAGGCGGTGGTCTCCGGCATGGGTATCGGCGCGCTGCCGGTGTACGCGGCGGTCAACGGCCTGAAGGACGGCAGCCTGGTGCGGGTGTTGCCGCGCTATAGCCTGTTCCATCTCAACGTCTACGCCCTCTACCCCTCGCGGCAGTACCTGGATGCGAAGATCCGCACCTGGGTCGAGTTCCTCCGCGAGCACATGCCGGCGATGCTCGCCGCGGACGAGCGCAGCCTGGCGGAGAGCGGTGGGTTGGCGAACTGAGCGGGAGTGGTGGGCGGCCCCCTACAGGCTGTCTCCCACCCTCTGCAACTCCTCGATCAACGCCCGCAGGCAACTCGGCAGTGCTTCCAGGTCGCGTACCAGCAGGCTGCGCTCGCGGATCGCCCAGGGCTCGTCGAGTTCGATGGTCGCCAGCTTCATCGTCCGGCTGTGGCGGCGCGCGGCGGACTGCGGGATCACGCCGATACCGACGCCGCCCTCGATCATCCGGCAGATCGCCTCGAAGCTGGAGACCTGGATGCGCAGCGATAGCTGCTCGCCCATCTGCTCCACCCGTTCGTACAGGAAGGCGTGCAGGGTGGTGCCCTCGGGCAGGCCGATATGCTGGAACTGCAGGGTGTCGCGCAGGCGTACCTTGGCCTGTCCGGCCAGCGGATGGCCCTGGGGCACCGCCATCACCAGGCGGTCGGTGCTGAAATGCAGGATCTGCAGGCCACTGGCTGCCACCGGCCCGGCGATGATGCCGAGGTCGGTGGAGCCGTCCAGCACGCCGCGGACAATGTCGCGGCTGAGGCGTTCCTGCAGGTCGACGGTGACGCCGGGACGAGCGGCAAGGAAGCCGGCGAGGATTTCCGGAAGGAATTCGGTGACCGCGGTGGTATTGGCGAAGATGCGGATATGCCCGGCGGCGTCGCTGCCGTACTCGGTGAACTCGCTCTTCAGGTATTCCACCTGGCGCATGATCAGCCGCGCGTGCTGTAGCAGGCGCTGGCCCGCCGGGGTCAGTTCGACGCCGCGGCTGTCGCGGTACAGCAGGCGGCTGCCGAGCTGGCCTTCGAGCGCCTTGACCCGTGCGCTGGCGGCGGCCGGGGAAAGGAAGGCGCGGCGCGCGCCCTGGGTCAGGCTGGGCGACTCGGCGATATGGATGAACAGGCGCAGGTCGGCGAGATCGAAATGCATGGGCACTCCATGGCGTTCGGCAAATCCGAACGCGCCATTGCGTAATTGCAAATTCTCAAAACGCTAGCATCCTATCATTCTCCTCCCATCACCCCCTAGGTCATGGGAAGCCACGCATGAGTGAGTCCGCTTTCGCCCCCTGGATCGGTCGCCAGGAAGAAACCCACGATCAATTGAGCCGCAACCTGGTCAAGCGCATCGCCGCCACCTTCGGCGAGCCGACCCCGGCCCACGGCGAAGCGCTGCCGCCGCTCTGGCACTGGGCGTTCTTCCAGGACCCGGTGGAGGCCGCCGGCCTCGGCGTCGACGGCCACCCGGCGCGCGGCGGTTTCCTGCCGCCGGCGGACGATCGCAACCGCATGTGGGCCGGCGGGCGCCTGGAGTTCCACCAGCCGCTGCGGGTCGGCGGCGAGGCCAGCCGCACCTCGACCATCCTCCGGGTCGAGGAGAAGCACGGTCGCAGCGGTGCGCTGCTGTTCGTCACCCTGCGCCACGACTACCGCCAGGACGGCCAACTGGCGCTGAGCGAAGAGCACGACATCGTCTACCGCGAACCGACCCCGCCCAAGCTCGGCGGTACCGAGGCCTTGCCCGAGGGCGACTGGCGCGAGGCGCTGGAGCCCGATCCGGTGTTGCTGTTCCGCTACTCGGCGGTGACTTTCAACGGCCACCGCATTCACTACGACTGGCCCTATGTCACCGATGCCGAAGGCTATCCGGGCCTGGTGGTGCACGGTCCGCTGATCGCCACCCTGGCCCTGCGCGCGTTCTGCCGGGCCAATCCGCAGGCGCGTCTGCGCCGCTTCGCCTATCGCGGCCTGCGCCCGCTGATCTGTCCCGAGCCGTTCGAGGTCGGTGGCCGCCTGCTCGCTGCCGGCAAGGCCGAGGTATGGGTCGGCAATGGCGCCGGCCTGGCCCAGCGCGGCGACGTGGAATTCGACTGAAAGGGCCCCAGCGCCCGTCCAACGACAAGAATCGAGGAGTCACCGATGAATCCGAACAGCGAAGAGCTGAACGCGATCCGCGAGGGCGTACGTGCCCTCTGCGCCGAATTCGACGCCGCCTACTGGCGCCGCATCGACGAGCAGCGCGGTTTTCCCGAGGCCTTCGTCAAGGCCCTGACCGACGCCGGCTGGCTCTCGGCGATGATCCCGGAGGAGTACGGCGGTTCCGGCCTGGGCCTGGCCGAGGCCTCGGTGATCCTGGAGGAAGTCAACCGCTGCGGCGGCAACTCCGGCACCGTGCACGGGCAGATGTACAACATGTTCACGCTGCTGCGTAACGGCAGCGAGGCGCAGAAGCGCTTCTACCTGCCGAAGCTGGCCAGCGGCGAGCTGCGCCTGCAGTCGATGGGGGTGACCGAGCCGACCACCGGCACCGATACCACCAAGATCAAGACCACCGCCGTGCGCAAGGGCGACCGCTATGTGATCAACGGGCAGAAGGTGTGGATCTCGCGGATCCAGCACTCCGACCTGATGATCCTGCTGGCGCGCACCACGCCGCTGGCCGAGGTGAAGCGCAAGTCCGAAGGCATGTCGATCTTCCTCGTCGACCTGCGCGAGGCCATCGGCAAGGGCCTGACCGTGCAGCCGATCGCCAACATGGTCAACCACGAGACCAACGAGCTGTTCTTCGACAACCTCGAGATCCCCGCCGATAGCCTGATCGGCGAGGAAGGCAAGGGCTTCCGCTACATCCTCGACGGCCTCAATGCCGAGCGCACCCTGATCGCCGCCGAATGCATCGGCGACGGCCGCTGGTTCATCGACAAGGCCAGCCACTATGCCCGCGACCGCGTGGTCTTCGGCCGGCCGATCGGGCAGAACCAGGGCGTGCAGTTCCCCATCGCCGAGGCGCACATCGAAGTGGAGGCCGCCGACCTGATGCGCTGGCGCGCCTGCCAGGAGTACGACGCCGGGCTCAACGCCGGGGCCAGCGCGAACATGGCCAAGTACCTGGCGGCGAAAGCTTCCTGGGAGGCGGCCAACGCCTGCCTGCAGACCCACGGCGGCTTCGGCTTCGCCTGCGAGTACGACGTCGAGCGCAAGTTCCGCGAGACCCGCCTGTACCAGGTGGCGCCGATCTCCACCAACCTGATCCTGTCCTACGTGGCCGAGCACCTGCTCGAACTGCCGCGCTCGTTCTGAAGCGGGAGCCGCCCATGCAGATCGACCGTCTCGACCACCTGGTGCTCACCGTCCGCGACATCGACGCCAGCATCGATTTCTACACCCGCGTGCTGGGCATGCGCGCCGTTACCTTCGGCGCGGGTCGCAAGGCCCTCGCCTTCGGTGCGCAGAAGATCAACCTGCACCAGGCCGGGGGCGAATTCGAACCCAAGGCCGAGCGACCTACGCCAGGGTCCGCCGACCTCTGTTTCATCGTCGCCACGCCACTCGAGGCGGTGGCCGAGCAACTGCGCCAGCAGGCCGTGGAAATCCTCGAGGGCCCGGTGCAGCGCACCGGCGCCGGCGGGCCGATCCTCTCGCTGTACCTGCGCGACCCCGACCTGAACCTGATCGAACTGAGCAACCCGCTGTAGGCCGCGTGCCTCGGGACAACTACAAGAGAGCGTTGGTCATGACCGACTACACCCAGCAACTCGCCGGCTTTCTCGCCGGCCTGCGCTACCAGGACCTGCCGCCGGCGGTGCTGGCGCGGATGGAAGAATTGTTCCTCGACTGGCTCGGCTCGGCGCTGGCCGGCAAGGGCCAGCATCCGATCCCATTGTTCGAGCGTTACGCCGAACGCATGGGCCCGGCCGACGGTAGCGCGCAGATCCTGCCCAGCCGGCGGCGCAGCTCGCCGTATTTCGCCGCCCTGGTGAACGGCGCGGCTTCCCACGTGGTGGAGCAGGACGACCTGCACAACAGCTCGGTGCTGCACCCCGCGGCGGTGGTCTTCCCTGCCGCCCTGGCCGCGGCCCAGGACCTCGGCCGCAGTGGCGCCGAGCTGATCCTCGCGGCGGTGGCCGGCTACGAGGCCGGCATCCGCATCGGCGAATTCCTCGGCCGTTCCCACTACCGGGTGTTCCATACCACTGCCACGGTCGGCACTCTCGCCGCGGCAGTGGCGGTGGGCAAGCTGATGGACTTCGACCGCGAGCGCTTCGTCGACCTGCTCGGCAGCGCCGGAACCCAGGCCGCCGGGCTCTGGGAGTTCCTCCGCGACGCCGCCGATTCCAAGCAGTTGCATACCGCCAAGGCCGCCGCCGACGGGCTGCTCGCGGCCTATCTCACCGCCGACGGCCTGAGCGGCGCGCGACACATCCTCGAAGGCGAGCAGGGGATGGCCGCCGGGATGTCCAGCGACGCCGACCCCGAGCGCCTGGTGGATCGCCTCGGCAGCCGCTGGGCGTTGCTGGAAACCTCGTTCAAGTTCCACGCCTCGTGCCGCCATACCCATCCCGCGGCCGACGCGCTGCTGGCGCTGATGCAGCGCGAAGGGCTCGATCACTCGCAGATCGCCGCGGTCACCGCGCGGGTCCACCAGGGCGCCATCGACGTGCTCGGCCGGGTGGTCGAGCCGCAGACCGTGCACCAGGCGAAGTTCTCCATGGGCACCGTGCTGGGCCTGATCGCGGTGTACGGCAAGGCCGGCCTCGGCGAGTTCCATCGGCATGCGCTGAGCGACCCACGGGTCGCTGCGTTCCGCGAGCGGGTCGAGATGCGCCTGGACCCGGAGGTCGACGCCGCCTATCCGCAGCGCTGGCTCGGGCGGGTCGAAGTACTGGATCGCGAAGGGCGGCGCCATACCGCCGCCATCGACGAACCCAAGGGCGATCCCGGCAATACCCTCAGCCGCGACGAGCTGGCCGACAAGTTCCGCCGCCTGCTGGCGTTTTCCGGCGCGGCCACCGGCGCCGAGGCGGAGATCCTTATCCAGCGGGCCTGGGGCCTGCGTCAGGCGCCTTCCGTAACGCCCCTGATCTGATCAACCGAACCAGCCGCACCTCGTCTTCGACGGACGAGGGCAGGGAGTCCGACCCATGACGCAATCCCACCAGCCGCGCCCGCTCGACGGCATCACCGTGGTCAGCCTGGAGCACGCCATCGCCGCGCCCTTCTGCACCCGCCAACTGGCCGATCTCGGCGCGCGGGTGATCAAGATCGAACGCCCCGGCGTCGGCGATTTCGCCCGTGGTTACGACGAGCGGGTCAACGGCCTGTCGTCGCACTTCGTCTGGACCAATCGTTCCAAGCAGAGCCTCAGCCTCGATCTCAAGCAGGCCGAGGCGCTGCCGTTGCTGGAGAAGCTGCTGGCCGGCGCCGACGTGCTGGTGCAGAACCTCGCGCCGGGCGCCGCCGCGCGCCTGGGCCTGTCCTACGAGGCGTTGCGCGAGCGCTTCCCGCGACTGATCGTCTGCGATATCTCCGGCTACGGCGAAGGCGGTCCCTACGAGAAGAAGAAGGCCTACGACCTGCTGATCCAGAGCGAGGGCGGCTTCCTTTCGGTGACCGGCGGCGCCGGGCCGAACGAGATGGCCAAGGCCGGCTGTTCGATCGCCGATATCGCCGCCGGCATGTACGCCTACAGCAGCATCCTTTCGGCCCTGCTGCTGCGCGAGCGCACCGGCGAGGGCAGCCGCATCGACGTGTCGATGCTGGAGAGCCTGGTGGA
The DNA here is from genome assembly GCF_058680555.1 of Pseudomonas sp. YA1. Lineage (NCBI taxonomy): Bacteria > Pseudomonadati > Pseudomonadota > Gammaproteobacteria > Pseudomonadales > Pseudomonadaceae > Pseudomonas > Pseudomonas sp. YA1. The sequence goes on along the minus strand of NZ_JBZWBG010000016.1, from coordinate 97,702 downwards.
GTGGATGGGCTACCCGATGTACTACGCCTACCAGGACGCGCCGCCGCCGCCGCGCGCCGGCGCTTCGCACTCGACCATCTACCCCTATGGGCCATTCCCCGCCGGCGACGGCGGCACGGTGATGCTCGGCCTGCAGAACGAGCGCGAGTGGCGGGCCTTCTGCGACAAGGTCCTGCGCCGCCCGGAGCTGGCCGACGACGAACGCTTCTCGGCGAACTTCAAGCGCTCGGCCAACCGCGAGGAGCTGCGTGCGCTGATCGTCGAAGCCTTCGCCGCCTTGCCGGCCGCCGAGGTGGTGGCGCGCCTGGAACAGGCGCAGATCGCCAACGCCCACGTCAACGACATGGCCGGGGTCTGGGCGCACCCGCAGTTGCAGGCGCGGCAACGCTGGACCTCCATCGACAGCCCGGCCGGGCGCCTGCCGGCGTTGTTGCCGCCGGCCAGCAGCAGCGCCTTCGTTCCGCGCATGGATGCGGTGCCGGCGCTGGGCGGCGACAGCGACGCGCTGCTTGCCGAACTGGGCTGTACCGCGGCCGATATCCAGCGCCTGCGCGCGACCGGAACGGTATGAGGAGACGGACATGAACCGACAGATCGTGCGCAGCGCGCTGTTCGTCCCGGCGACCCGCCCGGAGCGGATCCCCAAGGCCCTTGCCAGCGGCGCCGACCGGGTCATCGTCGACCTCGAGGATGCGGTGGAGGAGGGGCTGAAGGTCGAGGCGCGGGCCAATCTCCGGCGTTTCCTCGTCGATACGCCGGAAGCCCGGGTGCTGGTGCGGATCAACGCGGCGGAGCATCCCGAACATGCCGACGACCTGGCGCTGTGCCGCGACCACGCCGGAGTGATCGGCCTGCTCCTGCCGAAAGTGGAGAGCGCCGCCCAGGTGCGCCACGCCGCCGTGGCCAGCGGCAAGCCGGTCTGGCCCATCGTCGAGAGTGCCCGCGGCCTTGCCGCGCTGGGCGAGATCGCCGCCGCCGCGGGGGTCGAGCGGCTGTCCTTCGGCAGCCTCGACCTGGCCCTGGACCTCGATCTCAACACCGGCAGCAACGCCGCCGAACAGATTCTCGGTCACGCCCGTTACGCGCTGCTCCTGCAATCGCGCCTGGCAGGCCTGGCGCCGCCGCTGGACGGTGTCTATCCGGCGATCCAGAACCGTGCCGGACTGGTCGAGGCAGTGCGCTTCGCTCGCGATATGGGCTTCGGCGGGTTGCTGTGCATCCATCCGAGCCAGGTCGAGCCGATCCACCAGACATTGATGCCGAGTCCGGCGGAACTGGAGTGGGCGCGTCGGGTGGCAGAGGCCGGCGCCTCCGGTGCCGGCGTCTTCGTGGTCGACGGCGAGATGGTCGACGCGCCGGTGCTGGGACGCGCGCGACGCCTGCTGGAGCGGGCCGGGGAGGGCGGCTGAACGCGTTCGACAGACGCGAACGCGGGCTTGAGCAATGGCGAATTCTCCGAACGCGCCGGCTGCGTCAGGCTCGTCGATACCTCGAAAGCACAACAACAATCTGAGGTCACGAAATGTTCAAGACGATGGTACGGGCGCTGTTGTGCGCCCTGGCGATCGGTGGCTCCTGCCTGGCGAATGCCGCGCAGCCGATCGTCATCAAGTTCTCCCACGTGGTCGCGGAAAACACGCCCAAGGGCCAGGGCGCGCTGCTGTTCAAGAAACTCGTCGAACAGCGCCTGGGCGGCCGGGTCGAGGTAGACGTCTATCCCAACTCGTCGCTGTTCGGCGACGGCAAGGAAATGGAGGCGCTGCTGCTGGGCGACGTGCAGATGCTGGCGCCGTCCCTGGCCAAGTTCGAGCAGTACACGCGCAAGGTGCAGATCTTCGACCTGCCGTTCCTCTTCGACGACATCCAGGCGGTCGACCGCTTCCAGCGCAGCCCGCAGGGGCGCGCCCTGCTGACCAGCATGCAGGGCAAGGGCATCCTCGGCCTGGCCTACTGGCACAACGGGATGAAGCAGCTCTCCGCCAATCGCCCGTTGCTGGAGCCGGAAGACGCGCGCGGGCTGAAATTCCGCGTGCAGGCGTCCGACGTGCTCAACGAGCAGTTCCGCCAGCTCCGCGCGATCTCCCGGAAGATGTCCTTCGCCGAGGTCTACCAGGGCTTGCAGACCGGCGTGGTGAATGGCACCGAGAACACCTGGTCGAACTACGAGAGCCAGAAGGTCAACGAGGTGCAGAAGTATTTCACCGAGTCCAACCACGGCCTGGTGGACTACATGGTGATCACCAACGCGAAGTTCTGGAACGGCCTCCCGGCGGACATCCGCGAAGCGCTGCAGCGGATCATGGACGAGGTCACCGTGCAGGTGAACATCGAAGCCGAGCGCCTCAACCGCGACGCCCGCCAGCGCATCCTCGCCAGTGGTGTCAGCGAGATCCATACCCTGACCCCGCAGCAGCGCGCCGACTGGCGCCAGGCGATGCAGCCGGTATGGCAGAAATTCCGCGGCAATGTCGGTGCCGATCTGCTCCAGGCCGCCGAAGCCTCCAACCGTCCCGATTGACCCGTCCGGCCCCGCCCGGCCGGGCGGGGCATTGTGGAGAACGCTGCGATGAATCGACTCGTGCGCGTTTGGAACCGCTTCGAGGAGGGCGCTATCGCCTTCCTGCTGGCGGCGATGACGCTGGTGACCTTCCTCTATGTGGTGATGACCAACGTCTTCACCCTGTTCTACGACCTCGGCGACCGCCTGCCGACACTGCGGGTTCCGCTGTACTCGGTGGGCGACGCGATCCTCGGGGTAGCCCAGGACATGTCCTGGAGCAACGCGCTGACCAAGGCGCTGTTCGGCTGGCTGATCTTCCTCGGCATCGCCTACGGCGTGCGCACCGCCGGCCACCTCGGGGTGGACGCCCTGGTGCGCCTGGCGCCGCGTCCCTTGCAGCGCCTGATCGGGATACTCGCCTGCCTCTGCTGCCTGGGCTACGCCGGGCTGTTCATGGTCGCCAGCTACGACTGGGTGAAGACCCTGTTCGTCGCCGGCATCGGCGCCGAGGACCTCGACCACTTCGGCATCCTCCAGGCCTACATCGCGGTGGTGGTGCCGGTCGGCTTCGGCCTGGTGCTGCTGCGCTACCTGGAAATCCTCGTCAACCTGTTGCGCGGTCGCCAGCTCGGGCTGGGCCTCGCCGACGAGGCCGCCGAGGCCTCCAAACTGGCCGGCGAAGAGGCCGGGGAGAACCGCCCATGACCGTGCTGATCCTGTTCCTGCTGCTGTTCCTGTTCATGTTCATCGGCGTGCCCATCGCCATCTCCCTGGGGTTGTCCGGCGCCCTGACGATCCTGCTGTTCAGCCCGGATTCGGTGCGCTCGCTGGCGATCAAGCTGTTCGAGACCTCCGAGGCCTACACCCTGCTGGCGATCCCGTTCTTCCTGCTCTCCGGCGCGTTCATGACCACCGGTGGCGTGGCGCGGCGCCTGATCGACTTCGCCAATGCCTGCGTCGGGCATATCCGCGGCGGCCTGGCGATCGCTGCGGTGCTCGCTTGCATGCTGTTCGCCGCGCTGTCCGGTTCGTCGCCGGCGACAGTGGCGGCGGTCGGCTCGATCGCCGTGGCCGGCATGGTCCGCTCCGGCTATCCGCGCGCCTTCGGCGCGGGGATCATCTGCAATGCCGGGACCCTGGGCATCCTCATCCCGCCATCGATCGTGATGGTGGTCTACGCCGCCGCCACCGAGACCTCGGTGGGCAAGCTGTTCGTCGCCGGGGTGGTTCCGGGGTTGTTGCTCGGGGTGATCCTGATGGTGGTGATCTACATCGTCGCGCGGGTCAAGAAGCTGCCGGCGCAGCCGCGCGCCAGCTTCCGCGAGTGGCTGGCCGCCGCACGCCGTGCAGGCTGGGGCCTGTTGTTGCTGGTGATCATCCTCGGCGGCATCTATTCCGGGCTGTTCACCCCCACCGAGGCGGCGGCGGTGGCGGCGGTGTACTCGGCCTTCGTCGCGCTGTTCGTGTACAAGGACATGCGTCTGCGCGACTGTCCCAAGGTGCTGCTGGAGTCGGGGCGGCTGAGCATCATGCTGATGTTCATCATTGCCAACGCCATGCTCTTCGCCCATGTGTTGACCACCGAGCAGATCCCCCAGCAGATCACCGAATGGGTGGTGCAGGAAGGCCTGACCCCGATCGGCTTCCTGCTGATGGTCAACGTGGTGCTGCTGGTTGCCGGCAGCTTCATGGAGCCCTCGGCGATCGTGCTGATCCTGGCGCCGATCTTCTTCCCCATCGCCATGAAGCTGGGCATCGATCCGATCCACCTGGGTATCGTCATGGTGGTGAACATGGAGATCGGCCTGGTACACCCGCCAGTGGGCCTCAACCTGTTCGTCACCTCGGCGGTCACTGGCATGCCGCTGGGGGCGACCATCCGCGCGGCGCTGCCGTGGCTGATGATCCTGCTGCTGTTCCTGATCCTGGTGACCTACGTGCCGTTGATCTCGCTGTGGCTGCCGGGCCTGCTGGGCATGAGTTGAGGTCGCGGCGGCGGGGCGCGGGACGCGCTCCGCCGCCCGGCGCAAGGCTACGATCGGCGCGGCTTATAGCTACGATCGGCGCTGTCGCGCAGTGGTAAGACCATGGTCGTATGGTTCGTGGGGTGTGCGCTCGCTACAACTGGGCACAACAAAAACAACACTCACGTACCGAGGTTAAAGCCATGTCTGCGGCATCCCTGTACCCCGTGCACCCGGAAGCGGTGGCACGGACCTTCACCGACGAAGCCACCTACAAGACGATGTACCAGCAGTCCGTCGTCAACCCCGACGGCTTCTGGCGCGAGCAGGCCCAGCGGATCGACTGGATCAAGCCGTTCGAGAAGGTCAAGCAGACCTCCTTCGACGACCATCACGTGGACATCAAGTGGTTCGCCGACGGCACCCTCAACGTGTCGCACAACTGCCTCGACCGTCACCTCGCCGAACGCGGCGACCAGGTGGCGATCATCTGGGAAGGCGACGATCCTGCCGACCACCAGGAAATCACCTACCGCCAGCTCCACGAGCAGGTCTGCAAGTTCGCCAACGCCCTGCGCGGGCAGGACGTGCACCGCGGCGACGTAGTGACCATCTACATGCCGATGATCCCCGAGGCCGTGGTCGCCATGCTCGCCTGCACCCGCATCGGCGCGATCCACTCGGTGGTCTTCGGCGGCTTCTCCCCCGAGGCCCTGGCCGGACGCATCATCGATTGCAAGTCGAAGGTGGTGATCACCGCCGACGAAGGCGTGCGCGGCGGCAAGCGCACTCCGCTGAAGGCCAACGTCGACGACGCCCTGACCAACCCGGAAACCTCCAGCGTGCAGAAGATCATCGTCTGCAAGCGTACCGGCGCCGAGATCAAGTGGAACCAGCACCGCGACGTCTGGTACGACGACCTGATGAAGGTTGCCGGCAGCACTTGCGCACCCAAGGAAATGGGCGCCGAGGACCCGCTGTTCATCCTCTACACCTCCGGCTCCACCGGCAAGCCGAAGGGCGTGCTGCATACCACCGGCGGCTACCTGGTGTACGCCTCGCTGACCCACGAGCGGGTCTTCGACTACCGTCCGGGCGAAGTCTACTGGTGCACCGCCGACATCGGCTGGGTCACCGGCCACACCTACATCGTCTATGGCCCGTTGGCCAACGGCGCCACCACCATTCTGTTCGAGGGCGTACCGAACTACCCCGACGTGACCCGCGTGGCGAAGATCATCGACAAGCACAAGGTCAACATCCTCTACACCGCGCCGACCGCGATCCGCGCGATGATGGCCGAAGGCAAGGCGGCGGTGGCCGGTGCCGACGGTTCCAGCCTGCGTCTGCTCGGTTCGGTGGGCGAGCCGATCAACCCGGAAGCCTGGCAGTGGTACTACGAGACCGTCGGCCAGTCGCGCTGCCCGATCGTCGACACCTGGTGGCAGACCGAGACCGGCGCCTGCCTGATGACCCCGTTGCCGGGCGCCCATGCGATGAAGCCGGGCTCCGCGGCCAAGCCGTTCTTCGGCGTGGTCCCGGCGCTGGTGGACAACCTCGGCAACCTGATCGAAGGCGCTGCCGAGGGCAACCTGGTGATCCTCGACTCCTGGCCGGGCCAGGCGCGGACCCTGTTCGGCGACCATGACCGCTTCGTCGACACCTACTTCAAGACCTTCAAGGGCATGTACTTCACCGGCGATGGCGCGCGCCGCGACGAGGACGGCTACTACTGGATCACCGGGCGAGTCGACGACGTGCTCAACGTCTCCGGCCACCGCATGGGCACCGCCGAGGTGGAAAGCGCGATGGTCGCCCACCCGAAGGTCGCCGAGGCGGCGGTGGTCGGCATGCAGCACGACATCAAGGGGCAGGGCATCTATGTCTACGTCACCCTCAACTCCGGGGTCGAGCCGAGCGAGGCGCTGCGCCAGGAGCTGAAGCAATGGGTCCGCCGCGAGATCGGTCCGATCGCCACGCCGGATGTGATCCAGTGGGCGCCGGGACTGCCGAAGACCCGTTCGGGCAAGATCATGCGGCGCATCCTGCGCAAGATCGCCGCGGCCGAGTACGACACCCTCGGCGACATCTCCACCCTTGCCGACCCGGGCGTGGTCCAGCACCTGATCGAGACCCATCGCTCGATGCAGGCCGCCTGACTTCCGCCTGATCCGAAACGACCCCGCGCGGTGCGAGCCGCGCGGGGTCTTTCATTTGGCGCGGGCCGAGGAGGAGGGCGTTTCGAATGGGCTCGCGCCGGGAATGGGGCGGCGGTAACACTTCGGTGATGTGCGCTTGCGCATAATTGGGGCGAGAGGAAACGCCACGCACAGCCAAGGTGCGACACGGGGTAGCAGTCGAGGCGAGTCGTAGCGGCCAAGCCATTGAAGGAGAAGGAATTAGAAATTTATGGCTTGAGATTTGCTTTACTCATTGATTACACTTCGCGCTTTCCGGGCACAAATGTCGCTGCCTGTCAATATCGCCGAATGCCCTCTTCGGTGCTTTTATAATTAGTTGTCGCATTGAAGAAATAACCACTTTCGGCCTGTCGCTAGAATGCCGCTCACCCCAGCTGGCGCCCTGTCCACGAGAAGGCGCCATGCGCAAGAGCCGGTGATCACGCATATCCGTCGGCAGCCTGGGCAAGGTTCTATTTCTCCTGCCAATCGATGCCATCCCCTTCGAAGGAGTTCCAGATGAAGAAGCTCGCACTTCTCGGCGCCCTGGCGCTGTCCGTGCTCTCCCTGCCCACTTTCGCCGCCGACAAGCCGGTGCGCATCGGCATCGAGGCGGCCTACCCGCCGTTCTCGCTGAAGACCCCGGACGGCCAGCTGGCAGGCTTCGACGTGGATATCGGCAATGCCCTCTGCGAAGAGATGAAGGTGCAGTGCAAGTGGGTCGAGCAGGAGTTCGACGGCCTGATCCCGGCCCTCAAGGTGCGCAAGATCGATGCGATCCTCTCGTCGATGACCATCACCGACGAGCGCAAGCGTTCGGTGGACTTCACCAACAAGTACTACAACACCCCGGCGCGCTTCGTGATGAAGGAAGGCGCCAGCCTCAACGATCCCAAGGCCGACCTGAAGGGCAAGAAGGCCGGCGTGCTGCGTGGCAGCACCGCCGACCGCTACGCCTCCGCCGAACTGACCCCGGCCGGTGTCGAAGTGGTGCGCTACAACTCCCAGCAGGAAGCCAACATGGACCTGGTGGCCGGTCGCCTCGACGCGGTGGTCGCCGATTCGGTGAACCTCGAGGACGGCTTCCTCAAGACCGATGCCGGCAAGGGCTACGCCTTCGTCGGTCCGCAACTGACCGATGCCAAGTACTTCGGCGAAGGCGTCGGCATCGCCGTGCGCAAGGGCGATAGCGAGCTGGCCGGCAAGTTCAACGCGGCCATCGACGCGCTGCGCGCCAACGGCAAGTACAAGCAGATCCAGGACAAGTACTTCAGCTTCGACGTCTACGGTTCGAACTGACGCTATCCGTCAGAGGTGGCACAAACGTCCGCGACGCCTCGCGCTGTTTGTGCCACTTTTTTATTGACTGGACGCCACTGCTTTAGCGCTGCATTAGCTGCATAGAGGTACCGTTTTGATGATCACTGGCTACGGTGCGACCATCGTCGATGGCGCCTGGCTGACTCTCCAGCTGGCCCTGCTTTCCATGCTCCTGGCCATCGTCCTCGGCCTGCTGGGCGCGGCCTTCCGCCTGTCGCCGGTGCGCTGGCTGGCCTGGTGCGGCGACCTGTACGCCACGGTAGTGCGCGGCATCCCCGACCTGGTGCTGATCCTGCTGATCTTCTACGGTGGCCAGGGCCTGCTGAACTGGGTCGCCCCGCAACTCGGCTACGACGACTACATCGACCTGAATCCCTTCGTGTCCGGCGTCGGCACCCTCGGCTTCATCTTCGGCGCCTATCTCTCGGAGACCTTCCGCGGCGCCTTCATGGCGATTCCCAAGGGCCAGGGCGAGGCCGGCTACGCCTACGGCATGAGCCACCGCCAGGTGTTCTTCCGCATCCAGGTGCCGCAGATGATCCGCCTGGCGATCCCCGGCTTCACCAACAACTGGCTGGTGCTGGTCAAGGCCACCGCGCTGATTTCCGTGGTCGGCCTGCAGGACATGATGTTCAAGGCCAAGCAGGCCTCCGATGCGACCCGCGAGCCGTTCACCTACTACCTCGCCGTGGCCGGCCTGTACCTGCTGGTGACCAGCGTGTCGCTGCTGTTGCTGCGCCTGCTCGAACGCCGCTATTCGGTCGGCGTGAAAACCGCGGAACTGTGAGTCAAGGGGCCCTATCGTGATCTTCGATTTCTCCGTCATCTGGGACAGCCTTCCGCTCTATTTCGACGGCCTGCTGGTCACCCTCAAGCTGCTCTCGATCTCCCTGCTGATCGGCCTGCTGCTGGCGGTGCCGCTAGCGCTGATGCGGGTCTCCAAGCAGCCGCTGGTGAACTTCCCGGCCTGGCTCTATACCTACGTGATCCGCGGCACGCCGATGCTGGTCCAGTTGTTCCTGATCTACTACGGCCTGGCGCAGTTCGACGCGGTGCGCGAGAGCGCGCTGTGGCCCTGGCTGTCGAACGCGTCCTTCTGCGCCTGCCTGGCGTTCGCCATCAACACCAGCGCCTACACCGCCGAGATCCTCGCCGGCAGCCTGAAGGCCACGCCCCATGGCGAGATCGAGGCGGCCAAGGCGATGGGCATGTCGCGCCTGAAGATGTACCGCCGCATCCTCCTGCCATCGGCACTGCGGCGTGCGCTGCCGCAGTACAGCAACGAAGTGATCATGATGCTGCAGACCACCAGCCTGGCGTCCATCGTCACCCTGGTGGACATCACCGGCGCCGCGCGAACCGTCTATTCGCAGTACTACCTGCCGTTCGAAGCGTTCATCACCGCCGGTCTGTTCTACCTGTGCCTGACCTTCATCCTGGTGCGCCTGTTCAAGCTTGCCGAGCGCCGCTGGCTGGCTTACCTGGCGCCGCGCAAATCCTGATCCGGAGGACCGCATGGAGCGTATCGACCACCTGCTGCCGTGGAGCACCCTGGGAAGCGAGAAGCGCCTGAGCGTGTTTCGCTTCGGCTGCGGCGCGCGCAAGGTCTACATCCAGTCCAGCCTGCACGCCGACGAGCTGCCGGGCATGCGCACCGCCTGGGAGCTGAAGCAGCGGTTGCGCCTGCTGGAGGCGGAAGGCCGCCTGCGCGGTACCGTCGAGCTGGTGCCGGTGGCCAATCCGGTCGGTCTCGGGCAGATGATCCAGGCGCTGCACCAGGGGCGCTTCGAAATGAGCAGCGGGCGCAACTTCAACCGCGATTTCCCCGACCTGCTGGACGCGGTGATCGACAGTGTCGGCGAGCGTCTCGGCAGCGATCCGGCGGCCAATGTCGCGCTGGTCCGCCAGGGCCTGCGCGCGGCGCTGGACGCCCTGCCGCCGGCGACCTCGGAACTGGAGGGCATGCAGCGCCTGCTCTATCGCCACGCCTGCGACGCCGACCTGGTGCTCGACCTGCATTGCGACTTCGAGGCCGCCATCCATCTCTATACCCTGCCGCAGCAATGGCCCGCCTTCGCCTCCCTGGCCGCACGCCTGGGCGCCGCTGTCGGGCTGCTCGCCGAGGAGTCCGGCGGCGGTTCCTTCGACGAGGCCTGCTCGGTGCCGTGGCTGCGCCTGTCGCGCCTGTATCCGCGCGCCGAGCTGCCGCTGGCCTGCCTGGCGACCACCGTCGAACTCGGCGGCCAGGCCGATACCACGGCGCAGCAGGCCGAGGCCAACGCCGCGGCGATCCTGGCCTTCCTCGCCGAGCAGGGCTTCGTCGAGGGCGAATGGCCGGCGGCGCCCGAAGCCTGCTGCGAAGGCTTGCCCTTCGAAGGCACCGAATACGTCCACGCGCCGCATACCGGCGTGGTGAGTTTCCTGCGCCGGCCGGGCGAATGGGTGGAGGCGGGCGAACCGCTGTTCCAGGTCATCGATCCCCTGGCCGACCGTGCCAGCACCGTGTGCGCCGGGGTCTCCGGCGTGCTTTTCGCCATCGAACGGATGCGCTACGCGCAGCCGGGACTCTGGCTGGCCAAGGTGGCCGGTCGTCAACCGATCCGTCAGGGACGCTTGCTCAGCGACTGATTAGCCGAGAACACACACATGTACAAACTGGAAGTCCAAGACCTGCACAAGCGCTACGGTAGCCACGAGGTGCTCAAGGGCGTCTCGCTGGCGGCGAAAGCGGGCGACGTGATCAGCATCATCGGCTCGAGCGGTTCCGGCAAGAGCACCTTCCTGCGCTGCATCAACCTGCTGGAGCAGCCGCACGCCGGCAAGATCCTGCTCAACGGCGAGGAGCTGAAGCTGGTGCCCGGCCGCGACGGCGCGCTGAAGGCCGCCGACTCCCGCCAGTTGCAGCGCATGCGCTCGCGCCTGTCGATGGTGTTCCAGCATTTCAACCTGTGGTCGCACATGAGCGCCCTGGAGAACGTCATCGAGGCGCCCGTGCATGTACTCGGCGTGTCGAAGAAGGAAGCCATCGAGAAGGCCGAGCACTACCTGGCCAAGGTCGGCGTGGCGCACCGCAAGGACGCCTACCCGGCGCACATGAGCGGCGGCGAGCAGCAGCGCGTGGCGATCGCCCGGGCGCTGGCGGTGGAGCCGGAAGTGATGCTGTTCGACGAGCCGACCTCGGCGCTCGACCCCGAACTGGTGGGCGAAGTGCTGAAGGTCATGCAGGACCTGGCGCAGGAAGGTCGCACCATGGTGGTGGTGACCCACGAGATGGGTTTCGCCCGCGAGGTGTCGAACCAGTTGGTGTTCCTGCACAAGGGCCTGGTCGAGGAACACGGCTGCCCGAAGGAAGTCCTCGCCAACCCGCAGTCGGACCGCCTCAAGCAGTTCCTCTCCGGCAGCCTCAAGTAACATTCATCGCAGAGGCCGGCTAAGCTGCTCCCATGACTGCCCAACCCCAACGCATCGGTTTCCTCCTCTGGCCCGCCACCCGCGCGCTGACGCTATCGCTTGCCGAGGAAGCCCTGCGGGCGGCCCGGCGGTTGCACCCCGAGGCGCTCTACGAGCCGCTGTTCCTGCTCGCCGAAGCGCCGGCCGAAGAGGAGGGCTGGCGCCTGCCGGGAACGGCCTGGAACGGCAGGCTGGAGCAATGCTCGCGGCTGTTCCTGGTCGCCGACGAGGCGCCGGCGGCGGTGTCGCCAGCGCTGGGCCTGGCGCTCAAGCAACTGGCGCGTTCGGGAGCGGCGATCGGCGCACTGTCCGCCGGCATCTACCCGCTGGCCCAGCTCGGCCTGCTCGACGGTTATCGCGCCGCGGTGCACTGGCGTTGGCACGATGACTTCACCGAGCGCTTCCCCAAGGTCATCGCCACCAACCACCTGTTCGAGTGGGATCGCGACCGCATGACCGCCTGCGGCGGCATGGCGGTACTCGACCTGCTGTTGGCGCTGCTGTCCCGCGACCATGGCGCTGAACTGGCCGGCGCGGTCTCGGAGGAGTTGGTGGTGGAGCGCATCCGCGAAGGCAACGAGCGCCAGCGCATCCCGCTGAAGAATCGCCTCGGCTCCAGCCATCCGAAGCTGACCCAGGCGGTACTGCTGATGGAAGCCAATATCGAGGAGCCACTGACCACCGACGAGATCGCCCAGCATGTGTGCGTTTCGCGGCGCCAGTTGGAACGGATCTTCAAGCAATACCTGAACCGCGTACCCAGCCAGTACTACCTGGAGCTGCGCCTGAACCGCGCGCGGCAGATGCTGATGCAGACCAGCAAGTCGATCATCCAGATCGGCCTGTCCTGCGGTTTCTCTTCCGGGCCGCATTTCTCCAGCGCCTACCGCAACTTCTTCGGCGTCACTCCGCGCGAGGACCGCAACCAGCGGCGCGGCGGCAGCGCCTTCGAGACGACCTTCACTCCCGTCGAACGCGGCTGATCGCCAACGGCGCGGCGTTTTCAGCCGGGCTTTGCGACGCCCCGGGAGGCGGATCGCCTCGGAAAGTCGCCGAGTTCGCGACGGGCCGTCGGAATGATCGCCTCCAGCAGTTCCAGCGGAACGTCGCTGGCGAACAGGTTGACCACGAAACGCCGGCCGGCGTCGTCGCGAAAGACCTCGAACAGCGGCTGTTCGCCGCGCCAGCACTCCAGGCCGAGGCCGTCGCGTGGATTGACGTCGGAGGCGAAGACGAGATGGTAGTCGATTCCCTCGATGGGCATGGCTTGTTTCCCTGCTGTTCCCGCCCGCGGGGCGGCGTAGAAGAAGTATGCACCCGAGTGCATCGCGCGTTTACACTGCGCCTTCCCGATGCTTTCTGTCGCATTTCCGAAAGCCGCGGAAATTCCCGGGTTGGCGCTATAACAAGTTGTCGCATGGCGGCAATGCCGGCCCGGTCCCAATCCCTACAATCCTTTCATCGATAGCCGCCTTCAGGCAGGAGAAACACCGATGTCCGCTCCCCATGCGCAGGTAGAACGTGCCGATTTCGACCGGTATATGGTCCCCAACTACGCCCCCGCCGCCTTCATCCCGGTGCGAGGCGAGGGATCGCGCGTCTGGGACCAGAGCGGCCGCGAACTGATCGATTTCGCCGGCGGCATCGCCGTGACCTCCCTGGGCCACGCGCATCCGGCGCTGGTCAAGGCGCTCACCGAGCAGGCCCAGCGCATCTGGCACGTTTCCAACGTCTTCACCAACGAGCCGGCCCTGCGCCTGGCGCGCAAGCTGGTGGACGCCACCTTCGCCGAGCGGGTGTTCCTCGCCAACTCCGGCGCCGAGGCCAACGAGGCGGCCTTCAAGCTGGCTCGCCGCTACGCCAACGATGTCTACGGCCCGCAGAAGTACGAGATCATCGCGGCCAGCAACAGCTTCCACGGGCGCACCCTGTTCACCGTCAACGTCGGCGGCCAGCCGAAGTATTCCGATGGCTTCGGGCCCAAGTTCGAGGGTATCACCCACGTTCCCTACAACGACCTGGAAGCGCTGAAGGCGGCGATCTCCGACAAGACCTGCGCCGTGGTGCTGGAACCGATCCAGGGCGAGGGCGGCGTGCTGCCGGCGCAGCAGGCCTACCTGGAAGGGGCGCGCAAGCTGTGCGACGAGCACAACGCGCTGCTGGTCTTCGACGAGGTCCAGAGCGGCATGGGCCGGGTCGGCGAGCTGTTCGCCTACATGCACTACGGCGTGGTCCCGGACATCCTCTCCAGCGCCAAGAGCCTGGGCGGCGGCTTCCCTATCGGTGCGATGCTGACCACCGGCGAGATCGCCAAGCACCTGTCGGTCGGCACCCACGGCACCACCTACGGCGGCAACCCGCTGGCGTCGGCGGTGGCCGAGGCGGCGCTGGACGTGATCAATACCCCGGAAGTGCTGGATGGCGTGAAGGCCAAGCATGAGCGCTTCAAGTCCCGTCTGCAGAAGATCGGCCAGGAGTACGGCATCTTCGGCGAGATTCGCGGCATGGGCCTGCTGATCGGCGCGGCGCTGACCGACGAGTGGAAGGGCAAGGCCAGGGATGTGCTCAACGCCGCCGAGAAAGAGGCGGTCATGGTGCTCCAGGCCAGCCCGGACGTGGTGCGCTTCGCGCCGAGCCTGGTGATCGACGACGCCGAGATCGACGAAGGCCTGGAGCGCTTCGAGCGCGCCGTGGCCAAGCTGGTCCGCGGCTGAGCGAACCCACGGGGCCCCGGCGCAGGCCGGGGCCCCGATGCGACATCCCGGAGCGGCCCGCGCCGGAGCCGGGAACCGTGCCGCCGTGCGTGGCGCGGGATCTTCCCTGCTGGACGTTCGAAACCGTGGCACAGGAAGGTGCCGCGGTCCCGCGCATGGATGCGGCAATCATCGTTGTCTGAGAAAGGAGTGACGCCATGTTGGTGATGCGCCCCGCCCAAGCGGCCGACCTGCCACAGGTGCAGCGTCTGGCGGCGGACAGCCCGGTAGGCGTCACGTCCTTGCCGGATGACGCCGAACGCCTGCGCGACAAGATCCTCGCTTCCGAGGCCTCGTTCGCCGCGGAGGTGAGCTACAACGGCGAGGAAAGCTATTTCTTCGTCCTCGAGGACAGCGCCAGCGGCGAGCTGGTCGGCTGCTCGGCGATCGTCGCCTCGGCCGGGTTCTCGGAACCGTTCTACAGCTTCCGCAACGAAACCTTCGTGCACGCCTCGCGCTCGCTGTCGATCCACAACAAGATCCATGTCCTCTCGCTGTGCCACGACCTTACCGGCAACAGCCTGCTGACCAGTTTCTACGTACAGCGCGACCTGGTGCAGAGCGTCTATGCCGAACTCAACTCGCGCGGTCGCCTGCTGTTCATGGCCAGCCATCCGGAGCGCTTCGCCGACGCGGTGGTGGTGGAGATCGTCGGCTACAGCGACGAGCAGGGCGAATCGCCGTTCTGGAACGCGGTCGGGCGCAACTTCTTCGACCTGAACTACATCGAGGCGGAAAAGCTCTCCGGGCTGAAGAGCCGCACCTTCCTCGCCGAACTGATGCCGCACTATCCGATCTACGTGCCACTGTTGCCGGATGCCGCCCAGGAGTCCATGGGCCAGGTCCACCCGCGAGCGCAGATCACCTTCGACATCCTGATGCGCGAAGGCTTCGAGACCGACAACTACATCGACATCTTCGATGGCGGCCCGACCCTGCACGCGCGTACCTCGGGGATTCGCTCGATCGCCCAGAGCCGGGTGGTTCCGGTGAAGATCGGCGAGGCGCCGAAGAGCGGGCGTCCATACCTGGTCACCAACGGCCAGTTGCAGGACTTCCGCGCGGTCGTGCTGGACCTGGACTGGGCGCCCGGCAAGCCGGTGGCCCTGAGTGTTGAAGCCGCCGAGGCCCTGGGCGTCGGCGAAGGCGCCAGCGTGCGCCTGGTAGCGGTCTGAAGGAGCCAGTCATGATCGTACGTCCTGTTACCAGCGCCGACCTGCCGGCCCTGATCGAGCTGGCGCGCAGCACCGGCACCGGCCTGACCACCCTGCCGGCCAACGAGCAGCGCCTGCAGCATCGCGTCAGCTGGGCCGAGAAGGCCTTCCGCGGCGAGGCCGAACGCGGCGACGCCGACTACCTGTTCGTCCTCGAGGACGACGCCGGCAAGGTCGTCGGCATCTCCGCCATCGCCGGAGCGGTGGGGCTTCGCGAACCCTGGTACAACTACCGGGTCGGCCTCACCGTGAGCGCCTCGCAGGAACTCAACATCCATCGCGAGATCCCCACGCTGTTCCTGGCCAACGACCTGACCGGCAATTCCGAGCTGTGCTCGCTGTTCCTCCACGCCGACCACCGCAGCGGCCTCAACGGCAAGCTGCTGTCGCGCGCGCGCTTCCTGTTCATCGCCGAATTCCGCCACCTGTTCGGCGACAAGCTGATCGCCGAGATGCGCGGCATGTCCGACGAGGAGGGGCGTTCGCCATTCTGGGAAAGCCTCGGCCGGCACTTCTTCAAGATGGAATTCTCCCAGGCCGACTACCTCACCGGGGTCGGCAACAAGGCCTTCATCGCCGAGCTGATGCCGAAGTTCCCGCTCTACACCTGCTTCCTCTCCGAGGAGGCGCGCGGGGTGATCGGCCGCGTCCATCCGAACACCGAGCCGGCGCTGGCCATGCTCAAGGCCGAGGGCTTCAGCTACCAGGGCTACGTCGACATCTTCGACGCCGGCCCGGCGATCGAGGCCGAGACCGACAAGATCCGCGCCATCGCCGAGAGCCAGAACCTGGTGCTGGCGGTGGGCACTCCCGGCGACGACGCCGAGCCCTACCTGATCCACAACCGCAAGCGCGAAGACTGTCGCATCACCGCCGCGCCGGCGCGGGCCGCCGCCGGCACCCTGGTGGTCGATCCGCTGACTGCCAAGCGCCTGCGCCTGTCGGCCGGCGCCTCGGTACGCGCAGTGCCGCTGTCGGCGCAGAAGCGCGCTTGAAAGCCTGATGGAGGCGTCCCGGCGAGGGCGCCCGAGGAGTCGATGATGAGTACCCATTACATTGCCGGCCAGTGGCTGGCGGGCCAGGGCGAGACCCTGGAGTCCCTCGACCCGGTTGGCCAGGGCGTGGTCTGGTCCGGGCGCGGCGCTGACGCCGCCCAGGTCGATGCCGCCGTGCGCGCCGCCCGCGAGGCCTTCCCGGCCTGGGCGCGGCGCCCGCTGGAGCAGCGCATCGAGTTGCTCGAGCGCTTCGCTGCGACCCTCAAGTCCCGCGCCGACGAGCTGGCCCGGGCGATCGGCGAGGAAACCGGCAAGCCGCTGTGGGAGTCGGCCACCGAAGTGACCAGCATGGTCAACAAGGTGGCGATCTCGGTGCAGGCGTTCCGCGAGCGCACCGGCGAGAAGTCCGGTCCGCTGGCCGACGCCACCGCCGTGCTGCGGCACAAGCCGCATGGCGTGGTGGCGGTATTCGGTCCCTACAATTTCCCCGGCCACCTGCCCAACGGGCATATCGTCCCGGCGCTGCTGGCCGGTAACTGCGTGGTGTTCAAGCCCAGCGAGCTGACCCCGAAGGTCGCCGAGCTGACGCTCAAGGCCTGGATCGAGGCCGGCCTGCCGGCCGGCGTGCTCAACCTGGTCCAGGGCGGTCGCGAAACCGGCGTCGCGCTGGCCGCCCACCGTGGGCTCGACGGTCTGTTCTTCACCGGTTCCAGTCGCACCGGCAACCTGCTGCACAGCCAATTCGGTGGCCAGCCGCAGAAAATCCTGGCACTGGAGATGGGCGGCAACAACCCGCTGGTGGTGGAGGAGGTCGCCGACCTCGACGCCGCCGTCTACACCATCATCCAGTCCGCCTTCATCTCCGCAGGCCAGCGTTGCACCTGCGCCCGCCGCCTGCTGGTGCCGCAGGGCGCCTGGGGCGACGCACTGCTGGCGCGCCTGGTGGCGGTCAGCGCTACCCTGCGGGTCGGTCGCTTCGACGAACAGCCGGCGCCGTTCATGGGCGCGGTGATTTCGCTGAGCGCCGCCGAGCACCTGCTCAAGGCCCAGGAGCATTTGATCGGCAAGGGCGCACAGCCGCTGCTGGCGATGACCCAGCCGATCGACGGCGCCGCCCTGCTGACCCCGGGCATCCTCGACGTCAGCGCGGTGGCCGAGCGACCGGACGAAGAGTTCTTCGGGCCGCTGTTGCAAGTGATCCGCTACTCCGATTTCGCTGCGGCGATCCGTGAAGCCAACGCCACCCAGTACGGCCTGGCCGCCGGGTTGCTGTCGGATTCCCGCGAGCGTTTCGAGCAGTTCCTCGTGGAAAGCCGCGCCGGCATCGTCAACTGGAACAAGCAGCTCACCGGCGCCGCCAGCAGCGCGCCGTTCGGCGGTATCGGCGCGTCCGGCAACCACCGGCCGAGCGCCTACTACGCCGCCGATTACTGCGCCTATCCGGTCGCCTCGCTGGAAAGCCCCAGCGTGTCCCTTCCTGCCACCCTGACTCCCGGGATCAGCCTATGAATGCCCATGAAGTGAATTTCGACGGCCTGGTCGGCCCGACCCACAACTACGGCGGCCTGTCCTACGGCAATGTCGCTTCGCAAAGCAACAGCCAGGCGGTGTCCAACCCGAAGGAAGCGGCGAAGCAGGGCCTGGCGAAGATGAAGGCGCTGATGGAGATGGGTTTCAAGCAGGGGGTACTCGCTCCGCAAGCCCGCCCGGATACCGCTGCGCTGCGTAGCCTGGGCTTCTCCGGCAGCGACGAGGAGGTGATCCGCCGTGCGGCGAAGGAAGCGATGCCTCTCCTCGCCGCCTGCAGCTCGGCGTCGAGCATGTGGACCGCCAATGCCGCCACGGTCAGCCCGAGTGCCGACACCGCCGACGGCCGCGTGCATTTCACCGCGGCCAACCTGAACTGCAAGTTCCACCGATCCATCGAGCATCCCACCACCAGCCGCGTGCTGGCGGCGATGTTCAACGACGAGCGGCATTTCGCCCATCACGCGGCGCTGCCGGCAGTGAGCCAGTTCGGCGACGAAGGCGCGGCCAACCACACGCGCTTCTGCAAGGACTATGGCGATGCCGGCGTGGAGTTCTTCGTCTTCGGTCGCAGCGCCTTCGACAGTCGCTTCCCGGCGCCGCAACGCTATCCGGCGCGCCAGACCCTGGAAGCCTGCCAGGCCGTCGCGCGTCTGCACGGGCTGAGCGAGGCCGGAGTGGTCTACGCTCAACAGAACCCGGCGGTGATCGACCAGGGCGTGTTCCACAACGATGTGATCTCGGTGGGCAATGGCGAGGTGCTGTTCCATCACGAGGACGCCTTCCTCGATACCGAGAAGGTCCTTGCCGAACTGCACGACAAGCTTGGCCGCCGCGGCGGCCGCTTCCGCGCCATCTGCGTGCCGCGCGACCAGGTCGCGGTGGAGGACGCGGTGAAGTCCTATCTGTTCAACAGCCAACTGCTGTCGAAGGCCGACGGTTCGATGCTGCTGGTGGTACCGGAGGAGTGCCGGAACAACCCGCGGGTCTGGAACTACCTGGACCAGCTCACCGGCGACGACGGCCCGATCCGCGAAGTGAAGGTCTTCGACCTCAAGCAGAGCATGCAGAACGGCGGCGGCCCGGCCTGCCTGCGCTTGCGCGTGGCGCTGCAGGAGCGGGAGCTGGCGGCGGTGAATCCGGGGGTGATCATGAGCGCCGGCCTGTACGACACGCTGGTAGCCTGGGTCGACCGGCACTACCGCGACCGCCTGAGCGAGACCGACCTGGCCGACCCGCAACTGCTGCTGGAGTGCCGGACGGCATTGGATGAACTGACGCAGATCCTTAAACTGGGCTCGGTTTATTCCTTCCAACTCGATTGAGAGCCTCGCCACCATGTCCGATAGCCTGCAACTGATCCTCGAAGATACCGACGGCACCCAGCTGGAAACTTCCTGCACCCGTTTCGCCGTAGTCTGGCAGGGCAAGGAAGTGTGGGTCCAGCAAGCCGGCAACGGCCAGTTGCTGATCGGCGTCGACGTCGAAGACGGCGATACCGAATACACCAACCTGCTGTTGCGGCCGATGGCGACCAACCTGGTCAGCCTGCAACTGGAGATGGAGCCGATCGAAGAGGGCGACGACCACGAGCACGGCCCCGACTGCGGCTGCGACCACACCCACTGACTGAGGACATCCCATGCTCGCCCTCGGCAAACTGCTCGACTTGACCCTGGCCGGCCGCGAGCCGACCGAGAAGATCCAGCTCACCGCCGACGGCACCCGCCTGCACTGGCTGGCCGAGGGCGCGCTGGAAGTCACGCCGATCGGCGCCCGCGACAACGGCGTCGACCTGTTGCTCTCGGCCGGTATCCACGGCAACGAGACCGCGCCCATCGAACTGCTCGAACGGCTGATCCGCAAGGTCGCCGCGGGCACCCTCAAGCCTGCCGCCAGGGTCCTCTTCCTGTTCGGCAATCCCGAAGCCATCCGCCGCGGCGAGCGCTACGTCGAACAGGACATGAACCGCCTGTTCAACGGTCGCCACGAGGAGGGCAGCGGCAACGAGGCCTTCCGTGCCGCCGAGCTGGAGCGCTTGGCCCAGGTGTTCTTCAGCAAGACCGAGCGAGTCCACCTGCACTACGACCTGCATACCGCGATCCGCGGCTCGAAGATCGAGCAGTTCGCCCTCTACCCCTGGGCCGAGGGCCGCGAGCATTCCCGCAGCGAACTGGCCCGCCTGCGCGACGCCGGCATCGAGGCGGTGCTGTTGCAGAACAAGCCGGGCATCACCTTCAGCGCCTACACCTACGGCCAGCTCGGCGCCGAGGCCTTTACCCTGGAACTGGGCAAGGCACGTCCGTTCGGAGAGAACCAGGAGGTCAACCTGGAGCGCCTGGAGCGGAGCCTGGAGCTGCTGATCGACGGCAGCGAGGAACAGCCGGACGGCTCCCGACTCGATGGCCTCAAGCTGTTCAGCGTGTCGCGCGAGGTGATCAAGCACAGCGACCACTTCCGCCTGCACCTCGACGACGACGTGGCCAACTTCACCGAACTCTCGCCGGGCTACCTGCTGGCCGAGGATATCGGCGGCACGCGCTGGGTGGTGGAGGAGGTCGGCGCGCGCATCATCTTCCCCAATCCGCGGGTGAAGAACGGCCTGCGCGCCGGAATCCTGGTGGTGCCGGCCAAGCTCTGAGATGTATCGGCCTTCCCTCTCGATCATGACGGAGCGCTTCGGCGCTCCGTTTCCGTTGCGGCCGGGAAGATTTCCCGACTTCCCTTGTGGCTGTCGGTAGAGCGCCGTAGGATCGGGCTTTTCCGCCGAACCGAGGAGCCCTCCGTGCCTGTCATCGACCTGCGCAGCGACACCGTCACCCAGCCCACCGCCGGCATGCGCGAAGCCATGGCCGCGGCCGAACTGGGCGACGACGTCTATGGCGAGGACCCTACGGTCAACCGCCTGGAGGCCGAACTGGCGGCGCGCCTGGGCTTCGCCGCGGCGCTCTTCGTACCGACCGGGACCATGAGCAACCTGCTCGGATTGATGGCCCACTGCGAGCGCGGCGACGAATACATCGTCGGCCAGCAGGCGCATACCTACAAATACGAGGGCGGCGGTGCCGCGGTGCTGGGCTCGATCCAGCCGCAGCCGATCGACGGCGAGGCCGACGGATCGCTCGACCTGGACAAGGTCGCGGCGGCGATCAAGGCCGACGACTTCCATTTCGCCAGGACCCGCCTGCTGGCCCTGGAAAACACCATGCAGGGCAAGGTGCTGCCGCTCGACTACCTGGCCGCGGCGCGCGCTTTCACTCGCGCGCGTGGCCTGGCCCTGCACCTGGATGGCGCGCGCCTGTACAACGCGGCGGTGAAGCTGGGCGTAGACGCCAGCGAAATCACCCGGCACTTCGACTCGGTGTCGGTGTGCCTGTCCAAGGGCCTCGGTGCGCCGGTGGGCTCGGTGCTTTGCGGCAGCGTCGAACTGATCGGCAAGGCCCGTCGCTGGCGCAAGATGGTCGGCGGCGGGATGCGCCAGGCCGGTCTGCTGGCGGCTGCCGGCCTGTACGCCCTCGATCACCAGGTGGCACGCCTGGCCGACGACCACGCCAACGCCGCGCGCCTGGGCGACGGGCTGCGCGAACTGGGCTATGCGGTGGAGCCGGTGCAGACCAACATGGTCTACGTCGATGTCGGCGAGCGGGCGGTCGCGCTGCGCGACTTCCTCGCCGAGCGCGAGGTGCGGATCAGCGCGGCGGCGCGTTTGCGCCTGGTCACCCACCTGGACGTTTCCGCCGAGTCCATAGGACAAGTACTGGATGCCTTCGCGGCCTTTCGTCGCTCATAAGCGAAAAGGTCGGCAATAGGCAATAACTATCGCGCAAATACACTACAACCTTGCCCAAGGGCCGATATAATGCGGCCCTTTGCCGGCGATTCGTGGCCGCCAATTTTCCGTGGAAGAACCTATGAAAAGCGCTGAAATCCGTGAAGCCTTCCTCCGCTTCTTCGAAGAGAAGGGACACACCCGTGTCGCTTCCAGTTCGCTGATCCCGGCGAACGATCCGACCCTGCTGTTCACCAACGCGGGCATGAACCAGTTCAAGGACTGCTTCCTCGGCCTGGAAAAGCGCGCCTACACCCGTGCGACCACCAGCCAGAAATGCGTGCGCGCCGGCGGCAAGCACAACGACCTGGAAAACGTCGGCTACACCGCGCGGCACCACACCTTCTTCGAAATGCTGGGTAACTTCAGCTTCGGCGACTATTTCAAGCGCGACGCCATTCATTACGCCTGGGAGTTCCTCACCGGCGAGAAATGGCTGAACCTGCCCAAGGAAAAGCTCTGGGTCACCGTCTACGCCACCGACGACGAGGCCTACGACATCTGGACCAAGGAAGTCGGCGTGCCCGCCGAGCGTATGGTGCGGATCGGCGACAACAAGGGCGCGCCCTATGCGTCCGACAACTTCTGGGCGATGGGCGATACCGGACCTTGCGGTCCCTGCACCGAGATCTTCTTCGACCATGGTCCGGAGATCTGGGGCGGCCCGCCCGGTTCGCCGGAAGAGGACGGCGACCGCTACATCGAGATCTGGAACAACGTGTTCATGCAATTCAACCGCACCGCGGACGGCGTCATGCACCCGCTGCCGGCGCCGAGCGTGGACACCGGCATGGGCCTGGAGCGCGTCAGCGCGGTACTCCAGCACGTGCACTCGAACTATGAGATCGACCTGTTCCAGAACCTGCTGAAAGCCTCCGCCGAGGCCATCGGCTGCGCCAACGACGACGCGCCGTCGCTGAAGGTGGTAGCCGACCACATCCGTTCCTGCAGCTTCCTGATCGCCGACGGCGTGCTGCCGTCCAACGAAGGTCGCGGCTACGTCTTGCGGCGGATCATCCGCCGCGCCTGCCGCCACGGCAACAAGCTGGGCGCCAGGGGCACCTTCTTCCACAAGATCGTCGCAGCGCTGGTCGCCGAGATGGGCGATGCCTTCCCCGAGCTGAAGCAACAGCAGGCACACATCGAGCGCGTGCTGAAGACCGAGGAAGAGCAGTTCGCCAAGACCCTGGAGCAAGGCCTGAAGATCCTCGAACAGGACCTCGCCGAACTGCAGGGCAGCGTGATTCCCGGCAACGTGGTGTTCAAGCTGTACGACACCTATGGCTTCCCGGTCGACCTGACCAATGACATCGCCCGCGAGCGCGAGCTGACCATCGACGAGGACGGCTTCGAGCGCGAGATGGAGGCCCAGCGCGAGCGCGCCCGCGCTTCCAGCGCCTTTGGCATGGACTACAACAGCCTGGTCAAGGTCGACGGCGAGACCCGCTTCCTCGGCTACCAGGGCGTCTCCGGCGCCGGGCAGATCGTCGCGCTGTTCAGGGACGGCCAGGCCGTCGAGCGCCTGGAGGAGGGCGAGGAGGGCGTCGTGGTCCTCGACCAGACGCCGTTCTACGCCGAGTCCGGCGGCCAGGTCGGCGACAGTGGCTACCTCGAGGCGGCTGGCGTGCGCTTCGACGTGCGCGATACCACCAAGGCCGGCGGCGCGCACCTGCACCACGGCGTGGTCGCCCGGGGCAACCTGAGCGTCGGCGCCGCGGTCAAGGCCGAGGTCGACGCCTCGGTACGCCAGGCCACCGCCCTCAACCACTCCGCGACCCACCTGCTGCATGCCGCGCTGCGCCAGGTACTGGGCGACCACGTACAACAGAAGGGCTCGCTGGTGGACAGCCAGCGCCTGCGTTTCGACTTCAGCCACTTCGAGGCGATCAAGGCGGAACAACTGAAGGCCCTGGAGGATATCGTCAACGCCGAAATCCGTCGCAACACCGAGGTCGAGACCGAGGAAACCGATATCGACACCGCCAAGGCCAAGGGCGCCATGGCGCTGTTCGGCGAGAAGTACGGCGACCAGGTGCGCGTGCTGAGCATGGGCGGCGATTTCTCTGTCGAGCTGTGCGGTGGCACCCACGTATCCCGCACCGGCGACATCGGCCTGTTCAAGATCACCAGCGAGGGTGGCGTGGCTGCCGGCGTACGCCGTATCGAGGCGGTCACCGGCGCGGCGGCGCTGGCCTACCTGAACGGTGCCGAGGAGCAGCTCAAGGAAGCCGCCAGCCTGGTCAAGGGCAGCCGCGACAACCTGCTGGACAAGCTCGGCGCCCTGCTGGAGCGCAACCGCTCGCTGGAGAAGGAGCTGGAACAGCTCAAGGCCAAGGCTGCCAGCGCGGCCGGCGACGACCTTTCGGCGGCGGCGGTGGAAATCAAGGGCGCGAAGGTACTCGCCGCGCGCCTCGATGGTCTGGACGGCAAGGCGCTGCTGGCGCTGGTCGACCAGTTGAAGAACAAGCTCGGCCGCGCAGTGATCCTGCTCGGCGGCGAGCTGGACGGGAAGGTCGTACTGGTCGCAGGCGTGACCCAGGACCTGACCGGCCAACTGAAGGCCGGCGAGCTTATGAAGCAAGCCGCGGCGGCAGTTGGTGGCAAAGGTGGCGGACGCCCGGATATGGCCCAGGGCGGCGGCACCGATGCAGCGAAATTGGACGAGGCCCTGGCCCTGGCCCAGCGCTTCGTCGAGCAAGGGCTCTGATGCCATGCCGGCCCCGCGCCAGAGCGACGCGGGGCCGGGCGGCCAGCGCCCCTTGATGCCCGGCCGGCGGTGCGCCCCGCCAGTCCGGGTAGCGAAAGAATGTGGCAGGTTCAAAAGGGCGCCCTTCACGGAATCAGGCGGTTTGAAATGGCTTTGATCGTACAGAAGTTTGGAGGGACCTCCGTCGGCACCGTCGAGCGTATCGAGCAGGTGGCCGAGAAGGTGAAGAAATTCCGCGAAGCGGGCGATGACGTCGTCGTGGTGGTATCCGCCATGAGCGGCGAGACCAACCGTCTGATCGGCCTGGCCAACCAGATCATGGAGCAGCCGGTTCCGCGCGAACTGGACGTCATGGTCTCGACCGGAGAGCAGGTGACCATCGCCCTGCTCAGCATGGCCCTGATCAAGCGCGGCGTGCCGGCGGTCTCCTATACCGGCAACCAGGTGCGTATCCTCACCGACAGCGCGCACACCAAGGCGCGCATCCTGCACATCGACGACACCCATATCCGCGCCGACCTCAAGGCCGGCAGGGTAGTGGTGGTCGCCGGTTTCCAGGGCGTCGACGGCAACGGCAACATCACCACGCTGGGCCGCGGCGGTTCCGATACCACCGGGGTGGCCCTGGCGGCGGCGTTGAAGGCCGACGAATGTCAGATCTACACCGACGTCGACGGCGTCTACACCACCGATCCGCGCGTAGTGCCGCAGGCCCGCCGGCTGGACAAGATCACCTTCGAGGAAATGCTGGAAATGGCCAGCCTCGGTTCCAAGGTGCTGCAGATCCGGGCGGTCGAGTTCGCCGGCAAGTACAACGTTCCGCTGCGCGTGCTGCACAGCTTCCAGGAGGGTCCGGGCACCCTCATTACTATCGATGATGAAGAGGAATCCATGGAACAGCCGATCATCTCCGGCATCGCCTTCAACCGCGACGAAGCCAAGCTGACCATCCGTGGCGTACCCGATACCCCCGGCGTGGCCTTCAAGATCCTCGGGCCGATCAGTGCCGCCAATGTGGAAGTCGACATGATCGTGCAGAACGTGGCGCACGATAACACCACCGACTTCACCTTCACGGTGCATCGCAACGATTACCTGAACGCCCTGGAAATTCTCAAGCAGACCGCCGCCAACATCGGCGCGCGCGAAGCCATCGGCGACACCAACATCGCCAAGGTTTCCATCGTCGGCGTCGGCATGCGTTCGCACGCCGGCGTGGCCAGCCGCATGTTCGAGGCGCTGGCCAAGGAAAGCATCAACATCCAGATGATCTCCACCTCGGAAATCAAGGTTTCCGTGGTGATCGAAGAGAAGTACCTGGAACTGGCGGTACGTGCCCTGCACACGGCGTTCGAGCTCGACGCGCCGGCGCGACAGGGTGAGTGACGCTGGCAGGCGAAAGGCGCGGCAACCCCGCGCCTTTTGTCGTTTTTGACCGTTCGGCAGGAACTTTCATTCCGGCGGGACTGGTCAATACTGGGTGAAGGATCGCGCTCTTGATTTCTGCGGATCCGCCGCCATTTCTTTTTTGCAGACTGTTGTCCTGAAATATTCGCGTGAGGAGAAAGGAATGCTGATTCTGACTCGTCGGGTCGGAGAGACCCTGATGGTAGGTGACGACGTCACCGTGACGGTACTGGGTGTCAAAGGGAACCAGGTGCGCATCGGCGTCAACGCGCCGAAGGAAGTCGCCGTGCACCGGGAGGAAATTTACCAGCGCATCCAGAAAGAGAAAGATCAAGAGCCAAACCATTAATTTTTATCTAATTTTCCCTTTGCAAACGGGGTAAAGATGGGTATCATGCGCCCCGTGTTGCGGAGAGGTGGCCGAGTGGCCGAAGGCGCTCCCCTGCTAAGGGAGTACACCTCAAAAGGGTGTCGGGGGTTCGAATCCCCCCCTCTCCGCCATTCAAGTGTTAGAGGTTGATTCAGGCGGCGAAAGCCATCTTGGTAACTAAGTTACTGATTTGATTGAAAAAATCGCTTGACGGATAAAATCCACAATCTATAATGCGCCCCCACGACGCACTCATAGCTCAGCTGGATAGAGTACTCGGCTACGAACCGAGCGGTCGGAGGTTCGAATCCTCCTGAGTGCGCCATATTTCGAAGGGTTCCTCTCGTCAGGGGCTCGACGGACGAAGGATCGACAGTTGCGGTCTTTCACGGTAAAACAAGCGTTACCGGCAGGTGGCCGGAAAAAGCACCGACACGCACTCATAGCTCAGCTGGATAGAGTACTCGGCTACGAACCGAGCGGTCGGAGGTTCGAATCCTCCTGAGTGCGCCATACCGAAAGGGCCTGCAGCAATGCAGGCCCTTTTTCTTTGCCCGGGATTTTTCTTCCGCCGGAACGCGGCCCCGTCGTCAGGCGGGGCGGGAAGGGGTCAGACCAGCACCGAGTACCAGAACACCCGGCCGATCACGTTGATGTGCTCGGCGGCTTCCTGGGGCTCGTAGCGCTCGTCCGGGTGCTCGTCGCTGTTGAAGCTGCGAATGCGCAGGCCGCCGCCCGGAAGGCGGTAGAGCAGTTTCACGCGCAGTTGGCCGTCGTGGTCGAAGGCGTACATGTCGCCGTCCTTGATCGTCCGCGCGCTAGTGTCCACGCCTACCGTGCTGCCGTCCGGCAGCACCGGCTCCATGCTGTTGCCGCTGACCGTGACGCAGGCGGCACTGGCCGGATCGATGTTCTTCTTGCGCAGGGTGTACTTGCCGAAGCGCAGCTTGCGCCCGCCGGTCTGCAGGATCACCGTGCTGCCCTTGCCGCCGGACAGCTCGATCTCCTTGTAGAAGGGCAGTTCGATCTCGTCGGCATCCAGGGGCGTTTCGTCGTCCCATGACTCTACTGCGCCAAGCCAACTGGCATTGGGTCCTGCGTTCGCCTGGCCGCGCTCGGCGAGCATCTCGCCGCGACCTTCCGCCAGCCACAGGGGGTTGACGCCGCAGGCGCCGGCGATCTGCGCGACGAAGCTGGTGGCGCGGGACTTGCCGCGCTCCAGATCGGAAATGGAGGTCTGGGTCATGCCTACCGCCTGGGCAAGCTGGACCTGGCTGAGATGGGCGTGCTTGCGCGCCGCCTTGATGCGATCTTTGAGTTCCATAGGGGGCAAGACTAAGGGTGTGCCTGTGGCATTGCAAGCGTCCGTATATGGGTATTACCATAATTTCAGCGCTTTCCTACTCGCCTCGGGTAGGACGGCGGCCCAACACAGCCACTGCGGGTGGCTAATGCGAGCGGCCAGCCAGGTGGGCCGGCCAAGGAGGGAATACCATGTTTCAAAGTACCGAGCAGGCGCTGGCCGTGGCCTACTGGATGTTCGAGCACCAGCCGGGACCGAAGTCGTCGACGGCGATGGTGATCGATGGCCTGCGCGAGCGCTTCGATCGCAGCTTCATCGAACACCTGCCCAGCGGTTTGAGTCCGCACGAATGGCAGGCCCAGGCGGTGATGACCGTGCGTTTCGCCCAGCGCCAGCTGGCTGCGCACCCACTGGAGCTGGCGGTGGTGCGGGCCGAGTTCGCCCGCGGGCGGGATTTCGTCCTTGGCCTGGCGGCTTTGCGCGACTGGCTGAAGCCCGGGGCCGACCCGATCGAGCAGCGGGCGACCCTGGCCTTGCTGATGCGCATGTTCCGTCGTCCGCCGTCGAGCATCCGCGAGATCGAGCGACTCAGCGGCCTGTCGAAGAGCACCCTGCATCGCTGGGACAAGGAATGGCGCGAGCGGGTCGTCGCTTTGCTGCGCCAGGCCTTGCAGCGGCTGGAGGAGCCGATGGCGGAGGTGGGGATCGTGTGCGAGCGCTAAAAAAATTTCTATATGAAAACGGGTTTTCCCATATTGACGCTATGGGACGATAAAGGTATAAATTCTCCACGATTGAAATTCCTCTGGCCGAAGCCCGCCGATGCGGGCTTCGGCCGTTCCGGGCCCGCCTTTTCGGCGGGCCTTTGCATTTCCGGGAGTCATCCATGTCCGAGCCAAGCTCTGCGGCCTCCGCCGCCAGCGCAATGGCTGGCGTCGGCCTGGCCATGTACCTGCCGGGTATCGATGGCAACGCTTTGCTGGGAGGCTTCGGCGGCGCCATCTTCTTTGTCGTGTTCGCCCGTGACTACAACGCCCTGACCCGCCTCGGCTATCTGCTGGTGTCCTGGGTCGGCGGCTATTACGCCGGAATCGAGGCGCTCGGCCGCGGGTTGACCCAGACCAGCGGCATGGCCGCCTTCGTCGCCGCGACCCTGTGCGTGACCGGCGGCATCGGCATGCTCGAGTGGATGCGTGGCGGTGAACTGCCCAACTGGATGCGCGGGCTGTTGCGCCGCCGGGGAGGCAAGTCCGATGGTTGATCCGCTGTCCACCCTGACCGTGCTGGTCTGCTCGGCGATCTGCATGCGCCTGATCACCTATCGCCGCGCCGGCGCGCGTTTCCGCCCCGGCGTTTCCCTGTGCGCCTACCTGCTGGCGTTGTGCACCGGCTGCCAGGCGCTGGGAATAGTGGCCGGGCTGTATCGCGCCGAGCACCTCTCGCCGTGGATGCTCGGGGTACTGCTGGTGCTGCTGGTCCTGCTGTTGCAGGCGCGCGGCAACCTGGCGCGGGTCCTGCGCCTGCATTGAACGAACGCACTTCGCTCCGGCCTGGCCGGCGGTTGTATCCGCCGCGTCGGTGCCTGTCCGTCATCCATCCATTCTGAAAAAGGAGTTCGCCATGTCCAGTGCAACCGTGCGCCTGGATCACGCCGCCCTGCGCGAAACGTTGCGGCAGTTGTTCGGCCTGCCCGCCGGCAGCGTCGTCGATGCCGATCAACTGCTGGCCCCGCCGGCCATCCCCTTCATGACCTTGCGCCTGGAGTCCTCGAGCCTGCTTGGCAAGGTGCGGCGGGAGTTTTCCGCCAGTGGCGAGCAGGAGTCCCTGCTGGCCAGTTGCGAGAGCATCTTTCGCCTGACCTGGCATGGTCCCGAGGCGCACCAGTACCTGCAGGATGCCCGCTGCCTGCTGCAGTCAGGCAATGCCGGCGAGCGCCTGCGCGTGCTGAAGGCCAGCCTGCTGCGCCTGACGCCCATCGAAAACCTGTCCGTCGTGCAGGATGGCCAGGCGCTGGTGGGGCAGGCTCGTTTCGACCTTGTTCTCGCTCACGAACACGTGCTGCTCGTCGACCTCGAGCGCACCGCTCCCGGGCAGGCCTCCGGGGGGGCAGGTGGAACGGCTTCCTAGAGGTCGTTGCGATGCATCGTAGCGATGCCATCCATACATAGAGGAGAGATCCATGGTCATGTTGATCAGTCGTCGCGTCGGCATCGTTCGCCTGGATGCGGTGATTTCCGAAAACCTCGCGCAGGCTGCCGGGAGTGTCGTCGAGACGGGGCAAGAGGCTGCCGTCAGCGCGCGCGGCGACAAGCTCATCACCATCGTCGGCAGCATTGTCGACCATGCGCCCGCTGACGAGCCGTTGCCCTCCTTGCTGCCGATGGAGGGAGGCAGCCGCGCGTTGAACGAGTACCGTGTGCGCAAGGGCATCGCTGCCTTGACTTCACTGCAAGGCGCTTCCGAAACGGTGGACGTGCAAACGGGATTCCACCTGTATCGCGGTCTGTTCATCACGCGCGTTGTTGCCCGGCAAACCGCAGAAAGAGGATTGAGCCTGACCATAACCGCCAGCCAGAGGCGTGCGCGGCGGGTAGGCGGTAGGCTGCTGAAGACTGTCGTCCGTCTTTTCCATGCGGGCAGGGCGACACCCTGCCCGGCACGCTAAAGGCGATGCCGGTCCTGCTTTCATCGGTATGAGGTCGGCCCGGCCTTAGCTCCCGGGATCGACTCGCTCCACCCGGTACCTTCCCTTTCCCTTCACGCATCCCTCCTGATCGAAGCTCACGCTTCTCGCTCCCCGTCGCTTGTCGGCCTTGTACTGATAACGCACCTCCGCATTGTTCCCGCTGACCCGGTCCGGCTTGCCCAGCGCCCGCTCCACATCGGAGCGGGTCATTCCCGTCATTATTCGCTGCTCCACGATCGCCTTGCGGCGTTCCTTCTCGTCCAGGCGTCTTCCGCAGCGATCTTCTCTTTCTCCGATCACCGCGAGCGGCACGTTTTTCCGGCCGATGGACGCCTTTTTCGTCTTCGTCTCGGCCATCGGCGTGACGCTCCTGCCTCCCGGCGGCGGGTTGTCCGCCACGACGGTCTCGCCGGCCTGCCCGGCGGGGCAACCGAGTTGGGTGAAGCTGACATGGCCGCTGGCGTCTTCGCAGCGGAATACCGCAGCGGCCTCGCAGGTGGACGCCAGCGAGAGGAGGAGAACGAGGGACAGGGAACGCATGGCCGGCACTCCGGGTCGGATAAGGGTGAGTGCAGGCTAACGCGTTGCCTTTTTCCGCGGGGCCGAGTGTCCTGAGTGAAATTTCCGGCGTCGCAGTCAGGCGTCGAGTGACGATGAACTTTGTGCCGCAAGCGCTTGTTCTTGCCGCCATTTTGTAACGCGCAAAACGCAAGCGGAGTGTTATCATTATCCGTATCTGCCCCGAGAGGGCCCTTGGAACACCCCCATGGACTTACCCAGTAGAAACTCGAACAGTTTCCCGTTTGACCAATCACGTTTCTGATTGACCCCTTTGGCGTGCTCCGCTACTGGGGGTGGAGCGCGCTATGACCGAAGTAGAAGCCAAGAAGCCGCAGGAAAGCCTGCAGGACCGCCTAGCGCAGGTGGTCGAGCTGCTGCATCGCCACAAGGTGGTGGAGGACCTGACCCATCGTCAGGAAGGCCAGCACCATGACCGGGTGGAAAACCTCGTCCACCGGCAGAATCTCGTAGAACTCCAGCGCAAGCTGGAGGAACTGCACCCCGCCGACATCGCCCACATCCTCGAATCGCTGCCGCTGGACGACCGCCTTACGGTCTGGCAGCTGGTCAAGTCCGAGGACGACGGCGACATCCTCCTCGAAGTCTCCGACGCGGTCCGGGAAACCCTGATCGCGGACATGGACGACCACGAGATCATCGCCGCGACCAAGGACCTGGACGCCGACGAACTCGCCGACCTGGCGCCGGAACTGCCGCGCGACGTGGTCCATGAACTGATGGAAAGCCTCGACGCGCAGCAGCGCGAGCGAGTGCGTTCGGCGCTGTCCTACGAGGAGGACCAGGTCGGCGCGCTGATGGACTTCGAGATGGTCACCATCCGCGAGGACGTCAGCCTGGAAGTGGTGCTGCGCTACCTGCGCCGCCTGAAGGAACTGCCCGGGCATACCGACAAACTGTTCGTGGTCGACTACGACGGCGTGCTCAAGGGCGTGCTGCCGATCAAGCGCCTGCTGGTCAACGATCCGGACAAGCAAGTGCTGGAAGTCATGGCCACCGACCCGGTGACCTTCCACCCGGACGAGGACGGCTACGACGCCGCCCAGGCATTCGAGCGTTACGACCTGATTTCCGCGCCGGTGGTGGACAAGGGCGGCAAGCTGATCGGTCGTCTGACCATCGACGAGATGGTCGACCTGATCCGTGAGGAGAGCGAAAGCGAAGTCCTCAACATGGCCGGTCTGCGTGAAGAAGAAGACATCTTCGCCTCGGTCTGGAAGTCGGTGCGTAACCGCTGGGCCTGGCTGGCCACCAACCTGATCACCGCCTTCGTCGCCTCGCGGGTGATCGGCCTGTTCGAAGGCTCCATCGAGAAACTGGTGGCGCTGGCCGCGCTGATGCCGATCGTTGCCGGCATCGGTGGCAATTCCGGCAACCAGACCATCACCATGATCGTCCGCGCCATCGCGCTCGACCAGGTACAGCCGACCAGCAACAGTCGCAACCGCCTGCTGCGCAAGGAGCTTGGCGTCGCGCTGGTCAACGGCCTGGCCTGGGGCGGAGTGATCGGCGTGGTGGCCTTCTATCTTTACGGCAACTGGGAACTGGGCGTGGTGATGACCGCCGCGATGACCCTGAACCTGCTGCTGGCGGCGATGATGGGAGTGCTGATCCCGATGACCCTGCATCGTTTCGGACGCGATCCGGCGATGGGCTCCAGCGTGATGATCACTGCGATGACCGACAGCGGCGGTTTCTTCATCTTCCTCGGCCTGGCGACGATCTTCCTGATGTAGCCGAAGCGCCATGCAAGAAGCCGCCCAAGGGCGGCTTTTTTCATGGCGGTCAGATCAGCGGGGAAACCTTCGGTGGCGACCAGGACAGCACGCTCAGGCAGCGATCGCCGCCATTGACGAAATACTCGTCGACGGCCTTGGTCTCGCGGGCGACGAAGCCCTCGCGACGGCATTCCTGGTCCAGCCAGCCGCCTTGCTCGACCCGGTACAGCCAACCCTCGGACGCCGCACAGGCTGGCCAGAATTCCAGCAGGTCGGCAGCGTCGAGCTGGCGCAGGCCTTCGACTTCGACGAACTCGACGCGCCAGGTGCGCTGGTTGGCGAGGTCGCGGACGAGGATGGTGAGGCCGGCGCGATCCTGGCGGCACTCCAGGAACCAGGGGTCGACGCAGGGCGGCGCCTGGAGCAGAACCGCCAGCAGCGGCTCCGCGCGTTCAGCCACGGACGCGCAGGGTCAGGCCCTTGAGGAAGTTGCGCAGCAACTGGTCGCCGCAGGTCCGGTAGTTGCTGTGACCGGGCTTGCGAAACAGGGCGCTCAGCTCGGGTTTGGAGACCGGGAAGTCGACGCTGGCGAGGATGGCATGGAGGTCTTCCTCCTTGAGTTCGAAGGCGACCCGCAGCTTCTTCAGGATCATGTTGTTGCTCAACGGCAGCTCCAGCGGCGGTAGCGGACGCGACTCGTCGCGTCCGCGGCGCTGGATGATCAGTCCGTCCAGGCAGCGCGCCAGGTAGCGGTCGGGGCAGGCCTGGAAGCCGTCTTCGTCTTCCTTCTTCAGGTAAGCCTCGAGCAGGTCCGCTTCGACTTGCTCGCCGAACGGGGCGGCCAGTTCGGCCAGATGTGCATCGGGAAGATCCAGCAGGTAGCGCAGGCTGCGTAGTACGTCGTTGTTGAGCATCGTGCTCTCCGGAACGGTTGGCGATGAAAAAGCCCCGCGGGGCGGGGCTCTTCAGGGAGGGCTCAGACCAGCTCGGCCCAGAGGTCGTACTCGTCGGCATCGGTGATGCGCACGCGGACCTTGTCGCCCGGCTTCAGCTCGTCGCTGTCGACGAACACGTTGCCGTCGATTTCCGGAGCGTCGGCCCAGGAGCGGCCGACCGCGCCCTGTTCGTCGACTTCGTCGATCAGCACTTCGATTTCCTTGCCGACCTTGAGCTGCAGGCGAGCGGCGGAGATCGCCTGCTGGTGGGCCATGAAGCGTTCCCAGCGGTCCTGCTTGACCTCGTCCGGCACCGGCTCCAGGCCCAGCTCGTTGGCCGGAGCGCCTTCGACGGGGGAGTACTGGAAGCAGCCGACGCGGTCGAGCTGGGCTTCTGTCAGCCAGTCGAGCAGGTACTGGAAGTCTTCTTCGGTTTCGCCCGGGAAGCCGACGATGAAGGTCGAGCGGATGGTCAGTTCCGGGCAGATCTCGCGCCACTGCTTGATCCGGGCCAGGGTCTTGTCCTCAAAGGCCGGGCGCTTCATGGCCTTGAGCACCTTCGGGCTGGCGTGCTGGAAGGGGATGTCGAGGTACGGCAGGAGCTTGCCGGCGGCCATCAGCGGGATCACGTCGTCGACGTTGGGGTACGGGTAGACGTAGTGCAGGCGAACCCATACGCCCATGCTGCTCAGCGCCTCGCAGAGTTCCTTCATGCGGGTCTTGACCGGCTGGCCGTTCCAGAAGTCGGTCTTGTACTTCAGGTCCACGCCGTAGGCGCTGGTGTCCTGGGAAATCACCAGGAGTTCCTTGACCCCGGCCTTGACCAGGCGCTCGGCCTCGCTCAGCACGTCGCCAACCGGCCGGCTGACCAGCTTGCCGCGCATGGACGGGATGATGCAGAAGCTGCAACTGTGGTTGCAGCCTTCGGAAATCTTCAGGTAGGCGTAGTGGCGCGGGGTCAGCTTGACGCCTTGCGGCGGGACCAGGTCGACCAGCGGGTTGTGTTCGGTCTTCGGCGGTACCACTTCGTGCACCGCGGTAACCACCTGCTCGTACTGTTGCGGGCCGGTGACCGCCAGCACG
Source organism: Pseudomonas sp. YA1 (assembly GCF_058680555.1). Lineage (NCBI taxonomy): Bacteria > Pseudomonadati > Pseudomonadota > Gammaproteobacteria > Pseudomonadales > Pseudomonadaceae > Pseudomonas > Pseudomonas sp. YA1. The sequence continues at coordinate 63,182 of NZ_JBZWBG010000016.1, read as the reverse complement.
CTGGGATGCACGTCGCGGATCGCGTCCTCTTCCACGCCCATGCAGCCGGTGACGATGACCTTGCCGTTCTCGGCGATGGCTTCGCCGATCACTTCCAGGGACTCGGCCTTGGCGCTGTCGATGAAACCGCAGGTGTTGACCACCACGACGTCGGCGTCTTCGTAGGTCGGGACGACCTCATAGCCTTCCATGCGCAGCTGGGTGAGGATGCGCTCGGAGTCGACCAGCGCCTTGGGGCATCCAAGACTGACGAAGCCGACTTTGGGAGTGGGGGTGGACATGGCTAACCTCGGTAGGCGGGCGCGCTTGCTGGCGCCTCTGATCAAAAAGTGCGCAATTCTAGCGGCAGCGCCGCGGCTTTTCCAGTCTCCCGTGCAGCTCTTTTCCGGCTCTGGAAAAACTCTCCGCGGGCGCTCGGCAATCGGCTCCCCGGCCTTCTATAGTCATAGCAGTCCGGGGCCTCGGCGCTTGCATCGCGGACGGCATGGGCGCAGCATTTGCCGAATTTTTCCGGGGGAAAGCGTTTCATGAGTGATGCAGCGACGCGTGCCGAGGAGACGTCGGAGGGGCATTCCAGCTCTGCCATCGGCCTGATGGTCGGGGCGGTTGGAGTCTGCTATGGGGATATCGGCACCAGTCCCTTGTATACCCTGAAAGAGGTTTTCATCGGCGGCTACGGGGTGCAGGCCAACCACGATGGCGTCCTTGGCGTGCTGTCGCTGATCTTCTGGTCGCTGGTCTGGGTCGTTTCCATCAAGTACGTGATCTTCGTCCTGCGTGCCGACAACCAGGGCGAGGGCGGGGTGATGGCGCTGTCGGCCCTGGCGCGCCGGGCGGCGGCGCCGTTCGGCAGGCTGCAGACCTTCGTGGTGGTTGCCGGCCTGATCGGCGCGGCGCTGTTCTACGGCGACAGCATGATCACCCCCGCGATCTCGGTACTGTCGGCGGTAGAAGGGCTGGAGATTGCCTTCGACGGCCTGGAGCACTGGACGGTACCGCTGGCGCTTATCGTGCTGATCGGCCTGTTCCTGATCCAGAAGCACGGCACCGCGCGGATCGGTATCCTGTTCGGCCCGGTCATGGTGCTCTGGTTCGGCGCCCTGGCGGCGCTGGGTGTCTACGGGGTGATCCAGCAGCCGGAAGTGCTGCAGGCGATGAACCCTGTATGGGCCGTGCGTTTCTTCGGTTCGCATCCCGGCATCGGTGTCGCCATCCTCGGCGCCACCGTACTGGCGCTGACCGGCGCCGAGGCGCTGTACGCCGACATGGGCCACTTCGGTCGCAAGCCGATCGCCCGTGCCTGGTTCCTGCTGGTGCTGCCGGCGCTGGTGCTGAACTACTTCGGCCAGGGCGCGACCATCCTTTCCAACGCCGAGGCGGCGCGCAACCCCTTCTACCTGCTGGCGCCGGGCTGGGCGCTGCTGCCGATGGTGGCGCTGTCTACCCTGGCCACGGTGATCGCCTCCCAGGCGGTGATCTCCGGCGCCTTCTCCCTGACCCGCCAGGCGATCCAGCTCGGCTACGTGCCGCGGATGACCATCCAGCACACTTCCAGCCACGAGCAGGGGCAGATCTACATCGGCGGGGTGAATTGGGCGCTGATGGTCGGCGTGGTCCTGCTGGTGCTCGGCTTCGAGTCCTCGGCGTCGCTGGCGGCGGCCTACGGCGTGGCGGTGACCGGAACCATGCTGATCACCACCCTGCTGATGGGCGTGGTGATCTGGCGCCTGTGGAAATGGCCGCTGTGGCTGGGCGTCCCGTTCTTCTGCGTGATGCTCGCGGTGGACAGCCTGTTCTTCGCCGCCAACCTGCCCAAGGTGATCCAGGGCGGCGCCTTCCCGGTCATCGCGGGTATCGTCATCTTCATCCTGATGTCCACCTGGAAGCGTGGCCGCCAACTGCTGGTGGAGCGCCTCGACGAGGGCTCGCTGCCGCTCTCGGTGTTCATTTCCAGCATGCGCGTGCAGCCGCCGCACCGGGTCCAGGGGACCGCGGTGTTCCTGACCGCGCGTACCGACGCGGTGCCTCACGCGCTGCTGCACAACCTGTTGCACAACCAGGTGCTGCACGAGCAGGTGGTGCTGCTCACCGTGGTCAACGAAGACAGCCCACGGGTTCCGCCGGATCGCCGTTTCGAGGTCGAGGCCTATGGCGACGGGTTCTTCCGGGTGATCCTGCACTTCGGCTTCATGGAAGAGCCGGACATCCCGGCGGCCTTGCGCCTGTGCCATCTCAACGAACTGGACTTCAGCCCGATGCGCACCACCTACTTCCTCAGCCGGGAGACGGTGATTCCATCCAAGCGCATCGGCATGGCGCGCTGGCGCGAGGGGCTGTTCGCCTTCCTGCTGAAGAACGCCAACGGCAACCTGCGCTATTTCAACCTGCCGCTCAACCGGGTGATCGAGCTGGGAACCCAGGTCGAGATCTGATCCGTTCCGCTGCAACAAAGCGCGCCCGATTGGGCGCGTTTCTCAGCGCCGTTGCGGCAGCATCCGTACCAGGGTGTTGTCGTGGCTGACGAAGTGATGGAAGAGTGCCGCGGCGGCGTGCAAGCCGATCAGGAAATAACCGGCGTTGCCGATGGTTTCGTGCCATTCCTTGATTTGCCCGGCGAGGTCGGGGTTCTTGTCTACCAGCGGCGGTAGCTCCAGGCCGAAGAACGGTATCGGCTTGCCGGCGGCGCTGAGGATCAGCCAGCCGGCGAAGGGCAGGCCGATCATCATCAGGTAGAGGGCGTAGTGCATCAGCCTGGCCAGCGTCGCCTGCCAGGCGGGGATGGCGGGCTCTATGCGCGGGGTAGGGCTGGCCAGGCGCACCAGCAGGCGCAACCAGACCAGCAGGAAAACGCTCAGGCCAAGCATGAAGTGCCATTGCTTGAGCAGTTCGCGGGTTTCGCTGCCCTTGGGGAAATTGCCCTTCAGTTCGATACAGGCGTAGACCCCGGCGATCAGCAGCAGGGTCAGCCAGTGCAGGGCAATGGTCAGGCTCCCATAACGGGACTCGGTGTTTTTCCAGCTCATCACGGTTCCTTCTCTTCGGCTCTCGGGAGCCCGCTCTGCGGCGGGTCGGCCGGTATTCTCGGCGGCTTCGCCGAAGCCAGCCGGAATGCCCCCGGCAGGCTCAGTCTAGCTGGCGCCGGCCGGGGACAAGAAGGAAGGAGCAGGGAGCCTGATCGCGGTCAGGCGTCGGGAGCGTTCTCGCGGTCGCGGATGGCCTGGAGCATCTTCTTCGCCAGGGACAGGTAGTCCTCGTCGAAGTGGTGGCCGCCCGGCAGTTCGAGCTTCTCGCCGACGGCCTGGGGTTGGGTACAGCCGCTTTCGTCCTTTTCTTCGGCGCCATAGATGCAGAACACCTTGGCCGCCGGCAACCTGGCCATTTCCGGGCCGGTGGCGGCTTCCTCGCCGGCCTTGCCCAGCCAGCCTTCCACTTCGATCTCGAAGCTGCCGGTCCGCGCCAGCGCCAGCAGGAGCATGGCTTTCACTTGCTGCTGGTCCTTTCCGGGCAGGCGGTTGTAGATCGCCGGCAGGATGTCGGCGCCGAACGAGTAGCCGGCCAGGACGAAACGTTTCGCGCCCCACTTCTCGCGGTAGTGTTGCATCAGCTTGGAGAGGTCGGCGGCGCTCTGTTCCGGGCTCTTGTGTTGCCAGTAGTAGCGCAGGGTGTCGATGCCGACCACCGGGTAGCCCATGCTCGCCATATGCTCGGCAGAGTCCTTGTCCAGGTCGCGCCAGCCGCCGTCGCCGGAATAGAACAGGGTGACGATGTCCGAGGGTTGCGCCGCGGGGACCTCGAGTACCGGCAGGGCCTCGGCGTTGCCTTGCAGTTGCAGGCGCAACTGATGGGCGAGCACGTCGGACAGCGGGGTGTCGTAGTCGCTGATGCTGGTTTCCGCGCTCGACTGCTTGCGGACGAAGACCGCGGTGTCGTCGTCCGGGTTGTCGTTCCAGGCCAGCAGCCACTGGCCGTGCGCTGCCTGGTGCGGCAGCGGGGCGTCGCAGTCGCGCTCGGCCAGGGCAATGTCGAAGCCGACCGAGAGCGCCTTGGCCTTGTCGTCGTCCTGGCTGGCGAGCCAGCGCCAGGCGGTGGTCGAGCCCGGGCCGATGCCGGCGACCAGGTTCGGCTTGCCGCCGAGGCGGGCAATGACCGCTTCGAGCCGGGACTGCTGCGCCCTGCAATCGCCGTTTTCCGGGGGGAAGTACTGGATCACCCGGGCGGCGCTGTCGTGAGCCAGGTTCAGCATCTGGGCGTCGTTCAGTTGCTGTTCGGGGGCGGCGATCACCACCACCCGCGAGCGCGGCTTCTCGCCGGGTTCGGCAAGGGTGGCGTGGCCGCCGTCGTCGAGGGCCAGGGCTTCCAGTTTCGCCTGGGCCGCCGGTCGGCTCCAGAGCAGCAGGGCGGCACCGACGATCAGCACCAGGGCGGCGACCAGAAAACGGCGCCAGTGACGTTTCACGACAGACATATCAGCGTTTCACCAATCCAGTCAGGCCGCCGGCGATCAGCGCGGCGGTATCGGCCAGGGCCACCAGCGGGTCGAGCCCGGCTGGCACGGCCAGGTAGCGGGGTTCCCAGTCGGGCTGGAACTTGTCCTTGAAGCGTCGCAGCCCCTGGAAATTGTAGAACTGTTCGCCCCGCCGGAAGACCAGTGCGCCCAGGCGCTGGGTCAACGGCGCGCCGCGCCTTGGCTGGAGCCCGGCCAGCGGCACCATGCCGAGGCTGAAGCGCGCGTGGCCCTGGGCCTTGTAGTGGAGGATGAGGCCGAGCATGAGGAACTCCATGGTCAGCTTCGGCGCCTCCGGGTGCACGCGCATCAGGTCGAGGCTCGCCAGTTCGCGGCTGTCGGTTTCCAGCAGGTTGGCGAAGGCCACCGGCTTGCCCTGGTGGCGGACGATGGCGATGCGGAAGAAGTTCAGGTACGCCGGGGTGAAGCGGCCCAGGGAGAAGCCTTTCTCGCGCACCTGCTTGCCGCCCAGCCAGGCGTCCGATATCGCCTTCAGCTCGTCCAGCGGAGCCTGGCCCGGTTCATGGAACTCCAGGGCCAGCCCGTCGCGCTGGCCGCGGTTCCAGGTGTAGCGCAGGTCTTTCATTTCCTTGCCCTTGTTCTCCAGGTCGAAGCGCAGCAGGTCGACTCGCGCTTCTTCGCCGAGCTTGAGGGCGGTCAGGCCGATGTCCATGTAGAACGGCAGGTTCTCGGCACGCACCTGGTAGAACACCGGGCGGGCATGGTGCAGGTCGCAGAGGTCGCGGAACTGCCAGATCAGTTCGGCGCGCTGCATGGCTGGGCCGATCGGGTCGTACAGGGCGATCATGCTGCGACCGCGGCGGGCGTACATGAGGAAAGCGTCGTCGCCCTCATGGAAGAGCAGGGCCTTGTCGCCGGTCAGGGCCAGGCCGCCATCCGGCTGGTCCGAGTGGCGGATGATCCGCGCCGCGCGCTGCAGCTCTTCCGCGTCCGGCTCGCGGATCGCCGGCGGTGCCGCGCGCAGCAGCCAGCCAAGGGCCAGGGCCAGGAGCAGCAGGCAACTGCCGAGGGCGGCGCGCAGGGCGCGCGGGGCGTCGGCGTCCAGGGCGAACTGCCACCAGAGCTGGTTGCTGTAATGCACGTCCTGGTTGGCGAACAGCAGCAGCCAGACCGAGGCGCCGACCACGCAGATGCTGGCACCTACGTAAAGCGGCGAGAAGGGTACTTCCATCAGCCGGCTGGGACGGTAGAAGGAGCGGCGGAACATGGCGAGCAGCGCGGCGGTCAGGCTCAGCAGGCTGGCTTCTTCCCAGTCGAAGCCTTTCAGCAGCGAAAGCAGGGCGCCCACCAGCAACAGCACCAGGGTCAGGGCCCAGGCGGCCGACAGCCGTCGGCGCAAACCCTGCGCGAGCAGCAGGCAGAGCACGCCGATCAGGCTGGCGACCAGGTGCGAGGCATCGATCAGGCGATGTGGAATGAGGAAGCCGAGGTGCTCCAGGCGGGTGTCGATCGCCGGCGTGGCGCCGGAAAACAGCAGCACGACACCGGAGAGGAAGACCAGGATCGCCAGGATCGGTGCGGCGAAACCCGAGGCGACGCGGATCGCCTGGCGCGTCACCCACAACCGGCGCGCTTCGAGGAACAGCAACAAAAGGCAGGCCAGCAGCAGCGGCAGCACCACGTAGATCAAGCGGTACAAGAGCAGGGCCGCGGCCAGCGGCGCGGCGCCCAGTTGGCCGGCGAACGCGGCCAGCAGCACCGCCTCGAACACCCCGACTCCGCCCGGTACGTGGCTGAGTACGCCGGCGGCCAGGGCGAGCAGGTAGACCAGCAGGAACGCCGCGAAGGGTGGGGTTTCCGGCAGCAACAGATAAAGGACGGTAGCGGCGGCGGCGACGTCGAGGGCGGTGATCAGCAGTTGCAGCAGCGATAGGCGCAGGCCTGGCAGGCGCAGGCTGCGGCGGCCGAGGCGGACCAGCAGGCTGTCGGGGGACGGCCGTTCTCCCGGCAGACGGTGCCGGGCCAGGAACGCCACCAGGCCGACAGCCAGCAACAGGACGGCGATCGCGATGACGGCGACCAGGGCGTGGGGCAGGTGCAGCGCCGATGCCGCATCGTCGAGGTCGCAGAGTGCGGCGAGTGCCGCCAGCACCGGCAGTGCGCAGCCCAGGGAAAGGCTGGCAAATAGCGTCATCCGGGCAATTTCGGCAGCGCCGATGCCATGCCGGGAATACAGTCGGTAGCGTACGGAGCCGCCGGAAAGCAGCGACAGACCTACCGCATTGCCGATGGCGAAGGCGCTGAAGCCACCGGTGGCCAGGCTGCGCATGGGCAGCGTGACGCCAGCGAAGCGGCTGGCCGACCACTCGTAGCCGAGCAGGATGACGAAGCCGAGGGCGGTCGCGCCCAGGGCGCCGAGCAGCGCCGGCCTGGGCACGTCGGCGATGGCATCGTGGAGGGCGCCGGGATCGATCTCCCGTAGCAGGTGGTAGCAGGCCACCAGCGCCAGGCCGAACAGCAGCAAAGTGAAGACCAGGCCGATGGGCTGGCGGTAGGCGGTAATCCGATCGATCAGCCGGATGCGTTGTGGGGACGCGGGAGAGCTGGGTGGAGCGGGATGTTCTGGAACGGGAGCGTCGGTGCGCATCAGCCACCTCATGGGAATTTGCGCGACAGAGTATGGCCTCTCGGGCGAGTTCCCAAGTGGTCGCAGCAGATTTTTTCTGTGCGGGGCGGCGTCCTGTCACAGGGAGAAGACCGCCGGGTTTTTCAGGAGTTGCGTCGGCGAAGTGGCCGAAGGCCATTTGCTGGTGTTCGTTCAGCGATGGTTCAGCTTGCCGTGGGCATAGTGGCGGCTTGCACTGTCCGACCATTTCCGAGGGGGGAAGGGTGACGATGATCCAGGCGGGCATTCATGTCGGCGCCGGAGTCGTGCTGGGCGTGGCCGCTGGATGGTGGCTGGGGGATTGGGAACAGTCGTTGCAGGTCAAGGACTCGGTGGCGCGGGTCGATTGCCTGTTGTACGGCGTCCTGCTGGTGGTGTTGCTCCGCCACGACGGTTGGTTGCGCCGCCTGGGCCAACTGGGCCTGGGGCTGTTCTGCGGTTCCCTGCTGGTCTATTCGGTGAATCCGGCAAGCCTGTTCGCTGCGAAAGAGTCCTGGAGCCTGGCGCGGATCTCCATGCGGGCCTTCGGTCCGCTGGTGATGCTGGTCGTGGGGATGGCCTGCGCGCGCCTGGCACACGAGTTGCGCTGACGCAGGCGTTGCGCTCACGCCGGAGTCAGGTGACGCGATTCCTCGCGGTATTCCTTCAACCAGCGCAGCACTTCCACGGCCTCCCAGCGAGAGGGGTCGTACAACGCATAGATCTCGCCCTGGTAGCCGACCACATCGAGCGGCCGGTGGAAGCCGGCGCGCTGGAACAGCGCCTCGATCTCGGCGAAGCAGGTGTTGAAGTGCACGCGGGTGAACGGCGTCTTGCCGTCGGTGACCAGGCCGTCCATCTGCAATTCGTCCACTGCCTGGCGGATGTCGTCGAGTCCCATCCGGTTCACGCTGCGCTTCAATTGTTCGACGTTCAGCATCTATCTGTCCTTTCCGTATCCGTTACCGAGCATTCATCGAAGGCTGAGCTAGCTGTACGAATATACAGTTAAATGTGCGATGATGCGAGCGAACGGAGGGCGAGGCGATGCAGTGGAGCACGAGTGTCGGAATGCAAAAAGCCCCGGCGCTATCGTTAGTGCCGGGGCTTTTCGAATGTGGTTGCGGGAGCTGGATTTGAACCAACGACCTTCGGGTTATGAGCCCGACGAGCTACCAGACTGCTCCATCCCGCGTCTGTGTGGGCGCATTCTACGGACTCTCGTCGGGCTGTCAATCGATTTTTCGAAAAAAGTGTTTTTTCTTCAAATGCTTAGCGCTTGCCCAATGCTAGAATTCGGCGCTCCGGGGCAGGCCCGGCGGGGCTTGTAGCGAGATTCCGGTGCGGAAAATCATCCATATAGACTGCGACTGTTTCTACGCCGCCCTCGAGATGCGCGATAACCCCAGCCTGCGCGGCAAGGCGCTGGCGGTTGGCGGTTCGCCGGACAAGCGCGGAGTGGTCGCCACTTGCAGCTACGAGGCGCGGGCCTATGGCGTGCGCTCGGCGATGGCCATGCGCACGGCGCTCAAGCTGTGTCCCGATCTGCTGGTGGTGCGCCCGCGTTTCGATGTCTACCGGGCGGTGTCGAAGCAGATCCATGCGATCTTCCGCGACTATACCGATCTGATCGAGCCGCTTTCGCTGGACGAGGCCTACCTGGACGTCAGCGCTTCGCCGCATTTCGCCGGTAGCGCCACGCGGATCGCCCAGGACATCCGCCGCCGGGTGGCCGAGGAACTGCACATCACCGTTTCGGCGGGCGTCGCGCCGAACAAGTTCCTGGCCAAGATCGCCAGCGACTGGCGCAAGCCGGACGGGCTGTTCGTGATTACCCCGGAGCAGGTCGACGGGTTCGTCGCCGAGTTGCCGGTGGCCAAGTTGCATGGCGTCGGCAAGGTCACGGCGGAGCGCCTGGCGCGGATGGGCATCCGCACCTGCGCCGACCTGCGCCAGGGCAGCAAGCTGAGCCTGGTGCGCGAGTTCGGCAGCTTCGGCGAACGCCTGTGGGGACTGGCCCATGGTATCGACGAGCGACCGGTGGAAGTCGACAGCCGGCGCCAGTCGGTGAGCGTCGAATGTACCTTCGATCGCGACCTGCCGGACCTGGCGGCTTGTCTGGAGGAACTGCCGACCCTGCTCGAGGAGCTGGACGGACGCCTGCAACGCCTGGATGGCAGTTATCGGCCGGACAAGCCGTTCGTGAAACTGAAGTTTCACGATTTCACCCAGACCACGGTGGAACAGTCCGGCGCCGGGCGCGACCTGGAGAGCTACCGGCAATTGCTCGGCCAGGCCTTTGCCCGTGGCAATCGTCCGGTGCGCCTGATCGGCGTTGGCGTGCGCCTGCTCGACCTGCAGGGCGCCCACGAACAACTCAGGCTGTTCTGATGCTCCTCATGGCGTCAACGAAGTCGCGAGGCTCCGCGGCGACGGCTCTTCCCTTACCGGCAAGGCGCTGAAGCGGCCGAGATCCTGCAGCAGTTCCAGGCGTGCTGCACGGAGCGGGCCGCGTATGGCTTCCTGTTGTTCCACGTCGAGCGGGCGGTCGTCGCCATCGCTCACCGGACCGTGGTGACGGTCCGCGCCACGCAGTGGGAAGCTCACCTTGAAGCCTTCGCCCAGGTAGGCGATGCGCGTGGTATCGGCGCTCACCGCATAGTCGCGATGGTAGTCCGCTGCGAGCAGGTCCTGTCCCAGCGAGTAGTCGCGGGGCGGATTGCGTACGCCCAGCAGCGGCAGGAGCGTTGCGGGCAGGTCGATGTGGCTGGTGATGCCGCGGACGGCACGGGGCGCCTGTCCGGGAATGTTCAGTACGGCGACGGTGCCGGTCTGGTAGCGATTGAACTCGGTGTTGTGGCCCCAGCGCGAGCGTTCCATGAACTCTTCCCCATGGTCGCCGAGCACCACTACTACGGTGTTTTCCAGCAGGTGCTGGTTTTCCAGGTGCTGCAGCAGGCGGCCGATCTGTGTATCGACTTCGCGCACGGCATTCAGGTAGCGGTTCTTGATCAGCGGCATCTGCGCCTGGAAATCGGTGGTCAGGTAGTTGAAGTTGACCAGATAGGGGCGGATTTTCGCGGTCTCGTCGCGGAAGCTGTAGTTGGCGTGGCTCGACTCGAGGAACAGGCAAGCGAAGAACGGCCGGTCGGGTAGTCGGCGATCGACGAAGCGCAGCAGGTCGTCGGTGTTCCGGGCGTCGCGCTGCCAGGCAGGCTCCGGGCTATCCAGCACGTGCAGGTCCTGCGGGCGCAGGTTGACGAACACGCTGCGGTCGAAGGGCGGATAGCTGAAACGTTGCGCGGCATTGATCCGGAACTGGTAGTTCTGCTGCCTGAGTACCTCCATGAGCACCGGCGGCTGGCCAGCCTTCAGCACGGCGTCCCAGTAGCCGCCGTGCAGCCCGTAGAACATGCCGAAGACGCCCATCTGGGTCAGGTTGCCGCTGCTGTAGTGGTTGTCCAGGCGGATTGCCCGGTTGGAGAAGTCCCACAGCCTGGGCATGTAGCGCGGATCGAGCATGTCCCCGCGGAGCGACTCGGCGACGATCCAGACGATGTTCAATGGGTGCGCCGGGGCGCTGATCTCCAGCGGCCGGAGCGGATAGTGCAGGTCGCTCTGCTGCTGGAGCAGCTCGCGCTGGGTGGGCGTCGGCTGGATGCCCAGGCTCCGCGCCAGGCTGCGGACGGTCAATGGCAGGTACAGCGGATAGCGTTCGCTGGCCAGCAGGATCGGCCGGTAGTCGCGCAGGGAGCTGAACGCATAGGCCAGGCGTTCGCCCAGGGCCAGGCAGAGGAAGGCCGCCAACAGGTAGCGCCAGGCGCGCCGAGGGAGCGCGGGAAGGCGTTCGCGGCTGACCTGGCAGGCGCTGTACAGCAGCACCTGCAGACAGAGCAGGGCCAGGGCCGCCAGGCTTGCGCTGAGCAGGGTGCCGTCGCCGCTGCCGAGGCTGGAGAGGCCGCCGGGCGAGACCAGCAGGCCGATGCTGAAACCGTTGAGGTGGAATCCATACAGGTCGTAGAGGGTGCGGTCGGCGTAGAGCAGTATCTGTACCGCCGCGCTGCCGACGATGGCCAGCACGCCTGCCAGCCACGGACTGAGGCGCACGGGAAGACGATCATGGAAATGCAGGAGCAGTCGGCAGGCGAGGTACACCGGGACTATATAAAGGAAGGCGTAGCTCAGGCTGGCAGCGACGCTCCAGAGCGGCAGCCAGGCGTCGTCGAAGACGATCCCGTCCTGCAGGCGCAGCACCTGCCAGAGCACCACCAGCCACGACAACAGAAAGAAGCGGTTGAGTGTCTCGGTGCTGGGTGGGGCGAACATCAAGCGTCTCCGGGCGAGGATGCGGAAGCCTAGGGACGTGGTGGTCAAGCGGGAATGAAATGGATGTCAAAAAAATGTAAACAGGCGGCGCCGGGTAGCGCCGCTTCAGGCTTCAGTCGTGCTCGGGGACCAGGCGCAGCGGCTTGCCTTCGGCCGGCCACAGGCGCAGCTCGTCGGTCGGCGAAATGTCCCAGTGCTGGACGCTCTGCAGCAGGGCCAGGAAGCGCCGTTCCTGCTCCATGATCTCCGCGGCGCACAGGCGGCGGGTGCTGCCGATGGCGCCGAACTGAAGGAGGTCGTCCTGCAGGGTGTAGCTGGCGAACCAGTGGTTGCAGCCGCCGTTGCCGAAGGCACGGCCCTGGCCGTCGAAGGTCAGGCTGATGTGGCTGTAGTCCATCGTCGGTTGTGCGCCGACCCAGTCGACCTGGTAGGCCTGCTCGGTTTCCAGGGTGGTCTCCTGGCTGGCGCAACCGCCCAGGACCAGGGCGGCGGAGGCGAAGAGGGCGATAGAGGGTTTCATGGCGTTTCCTTTGCGCATTTCGTACGGGCGATAGTTCACAGACCGTCGGTCGGACGGAGCGTTCGCCCTACTGGCATTTCGGGCACAGGTGCTTGCCTTCGCGGCTGCTCCAGCCCAGTTCGTGAATGCGCTCTTCGGCGGCCGGCGCCAGGGCCTTGCGACCGAGACTGGCGTCCACGGCGAACTCGAAGTCGAGACGAGCCTGGCACTGGTCGCAGTCGACCTGCCAGGTATGGATCGCCAGTTCGCGGAACGCTGGGCCGCGGGCGACCGCCAGCCACTGGCCGGGTGGGTTGATCAGGTGGCGGACCTTTTCCACGGTCAGGCGCATGCTCAGGGTCTTGCTGCCCTTGAGGCTGACCAGCAGCACGTCGTCGGCCTTGATCGAGCCGCCGGTGCCGGTGACCTGGTAGCGCCCCGGGGAGAGCGCGCGGCATTCGTTGAGGGTGTATTGCGGGTTGAGCAGGGTGTAACGGAAATCGTGTTCAGCCATGGAGCCTCCAATCAGCCGCGCATGCTACCACGCCATCAGGCCCGGACCCGATTGCGCGGCGTCCCGTCCTGCCAGGCGGCGATGTTGTCCAGGGTGGTGTCGGCGATCGCCGCCAGCGCCTCGCGGGTAAGGAAGGCCTGGTGGGCGGTCACCACCACGTTGGGGAAGCTCAGCAGGCGTGCCAGCACGTCATCCTGCAGGGGCTGGTCGGAGCGATCCTCGAAGAAGATATCCGCTTCCTCTTCATAGACATCCAGGCCGAGGTAGCCCAGTTGTCCGCTCTTCAGCGCCTCGATCAGCGCCGCGGCGTTCACCAGGGCGCCACGGCCGGTATTGATCAGCATCGCGCCGGGTTTCATCGTCGCCAGGCGCTGCGCGTCGATGAGGTGGCGGGTGTCGGCGGTCAGCGGGCAATGCAGGCTGACGATGTCGGACTCGGCGAGCAGGGCGTCGAGCGCCAGGTAGCGCCCGCCGAGCGCTTGGATACGCGGATTGGGATAGGGATCGTAGGCCAGCAGCTCGCAGCCGAAGCCGGCCATGATGCGGGCGAAGGTCTCGCCGATCTGTCCGGTGCCGATCACTCCCACGCGTTTGCCGTGGAGGTCGAAGCCGGTCAGCCCATGCAGCGAGAAATCGCCCTCGCGGGTCCGGTTGTAGGCGCGGTGCAGGCGCCGGTTGAGCGTCAGGATCAGGCCGACCGCGTGCTCGGCGACAGCGTGCGGCGAATAGGCCGGGACGTGCACCACCGGCAGGCCGAGCGCTTCGGCGGCGGCCAGGTCGACGTGGTTGTAGCCGGCCGAGCGCAGGGCGACCAGGCGCGTGCCGCCAGCGGCCAGGCGTTCCAGCACCGGCCGCGAGAGGTCGTCGTTGACGAAGGCGCAGACTACTTCGAAGCCCTGGGCGAGGACCGCCGTGTCCGCCTGCAGGTGGGCCTGCTGGAAGTGCAGTTCGAAGCCGTGCCGGTGGTTGCTGGCCTGGAAGCTCTCGCTGTCGTAGGCCTGGCTGCTGAAGAACAGGATGCGCATGGTCAGAGTTCGCTGGAGTCGAGGCTGGTGGAAGACAGGTGGGTGGTGGCCGAGGCAGTCTCGGCCAGGGCCTTGATGGCCTTGTCCAGCTCGTCCAGGGCCGCGGCCGCCGCCGGATCGTTCTGCTTGAGCAGGGTTTCGCTGGTCTGGCAGGCCGCGCGCAGCTGTGGCACGCCGCAGTAGCGGGTGGCGCCGTGCAGCCGGTGGACCCTCTCGAGCAACGCGCTGCGGTCGTCGTTGTCGCGGGCCTGGCGAATTGCCTGGCGGTCCGCCGCCAGCGAGGCCAGCAGCATCGCCAGCATGTCGGCGGCGAGGTCGGCCTTGCCGGCGGCCAGGCGCAGCCCTTCCTCGGGGTCGAGCACGCTCAACTGACCGAGCTGCGGCGCACGGCTCATGCTGGCCAGCGACTGGCCCAGGCTCAGTCCGGTCCACTTCAGCACTACCTGGGCCAATTGCTGCTCGTCGATCGGCTTGGTCAGGTAGTCGTCCATGCCGGCCTGCAGCAATGCGCGCTTCTCGTTGGAAAGCGCATGTGCGGTGAGCGCGATCACCGGCACTGGACTGACTTCCCGCTCGGCCTCCCAGCGGCGGATCGCCTCGGTGGCCTGGCGGCCGTCCATGCCGGGCATCTGCACGTCCATGAAGACCAGGTCGAAGCGCTCGCGCTGCACCACCTCGAGGGCTGCGTAGCCGCTGTCCACCGCAGTGACCTGGGCGCCGAGGTCGCTGAGCAGGGTCTGCACCAGCAGCAGGTTGGCCGGGTTGTCGTCGACGCAGAGCAGCCGTGGCGGCCGTCCGGAAACCATGGCGTGGGGCTTGTCGCTGCGCGTCGGGCGGACCTGCAGCAACTCCTGCAGCTTGCGTTGCAGCTTGCGGGTGCAGGCGGGCTTGGCCTCGACCTGTTCGTCGGGCAGGGTCGCGTGGTATTGCGCCTGCTCGGTGGTCGGGCAGAGCACCAGGGTCTTGCAGCCGAGCCGTTCGAATTCCCAGAACGACTGGCTCAGCTCTTCCGGCGGATGGATCGCGGCCGAGACGCCGAGCACCGCCAGGCTGATCGGCAACTGGCCGGGCGGCGGGTTGCGCAGGCTTTCCTGGAGGCTGTCGAGGTCGGCGAATTCGCTCACTTCCAGGCCGAAGTCGGTGAGCTGGTGGTGCAGCGAGCGGCGCGTCAGCTCCTGCGGTTCGAGCAGCGCCACGCGCTGGCCCGCGGCCCAGGAGGCGCCTGGCTCCTCGTTGTCGTCGCGACTTTTCGGCAGACTCAGGCTGATCCAGAATTCGGCGCCTTCCCCAGGCGTACTGTCGACGCCGATCTCGCCGCCCATCTGCTCGATCAGGCGCTTGGAGATCACCAGGCCCAGGCCGGTGCCACCGGCTTGCCGCGACAGTGAGTTGTCGGCCTGGCTGAAGGCCTTGAACAAGGCCTGCTGGTCCTCCTCGGAGAGGCCGATACCGGTGTCCTGTACGCTGATCCGCAGCTGCGCGCGGTCGTCGCTTTCGTCCTCGAGCATGGCGCGTACGGCGACGGTGCCGCCCTGGGTGAACTTGATGGCGTTGCCGACCAGGTTGGTGAGGATCTGCTTCAGCCGCTGCGGGTCGCCCTGCAATTGGATCGGGGTATCTCGGTAGACCAGGCTGACCAGTTCCAGTTGCTTCTCGTGGGCGGCCGGAGCCAGCATGGTCAGGGCGTCCTGGATCAGGTCGCGGAGATTGAAGGGGAGGTTTTCCAGAACCAGCTTGCCGGCCTCGATCTTCGAGAAGTCGAGGATCTCGTTGATGATCCCCAGCAGGCTTTCCGCCGATTTCTGGATGGTCGTGAGGTAGTCCTGCTGGCGCGGGCTGAGCTCGCTCTTCTGCAGCAGGTTGGTGAAACCGAGGATGCCGTTGAGCGGGGTGCGGATCTCGTGGCTCATGTTGGCGAGGAACTCGGACTTGATCCTGCTCGCCTCCAGGGCCTCCTTGCGCGCCAGGTCCAGCTCGATGTTCTGGATCTCGATGGTTTCCAGGTTCTGGCGTACGTCCTCGGTGGCCTGGTCGATGTTGTGCTGCATTTCTTCTTGGGCGCTCTGCAGCGTTTCCGCCATGCGGTTGATGCCGGAGGCCAGTTCGTCCAGCTCGTTGCTGCCCATCGGTGGCAGGCGGGTTTCCATGCGGCCTTCCTTGAGCTGGGCGACGCCCTGGCTGATCAGTTCCAGCGGCGCGTTGATCGCGCGGCTCATGCGCAGGGCGAGGAGGGCGGTGACGCCGAGGCCGGCGGCGATCAGCAAGAGGCTGGTGAACAGGCTGCGATATCCGCGCAGCAGGGTCCCGTGGTGCGACAGTTCCAGTTCGACCCAGCCGAGTACGCGCTCGTCGTCAGGCTCGGTGGCGCCGGACAGGCTGTGGTGGCGGCCAAGAACCGGTAGCAGGAAGTGCGTGGTGTCCAGTTCGGTGGACATGCTCAGATGGCTGGCGTCGCCGGCCGGGGCGACGGTGAGCATGCTTGGCCCGGCATGGGCGAGGCGTTCCTGGCGGGCGTCGAGGAAGGTCACCGCGCGCACGTCCGGTTGGTCCAGCGCCTCGTTGGCGATGCGGTTGAGCACGGCGGTATCCTTTCGCGCCAGCGCGGTGGCGGCCAGCGGCGCCAGTTGTTCGGCGATCAGTTGCCCGCGCTCGATCAACTGGGCGCGCATGTCGGACAGCTGGACCCAGGTGAAGTAACCGCCAAGCACCATCGCCAGCAGGCTGGTGGGGAGCAGGGTGAGCAGCAGTACGCGCCCCTTGATGCCGAGATCCTTGAACACACGTCTCTCCGTCGAGCCAGATCGGCATGGCCGACGCTCCCCGGCCATGCGTTTATCCCGCGCAGTTTAGCGGGTCGCGGAAGGGGAATCTGCACCGATGTGCGCAGCCCGGCGGATTCGGCTTGCGACGAAGCGGAAAGATCGTGAATACTGGCACGATTGCTAATCAATCTTATTTGGCTGCCATGCTCCCATCCCTGACGCCCGACCCCCGACTGCTGGCCATCGAGGACGATCCGACACTGGGCGCACATCTGTTCCAGCATCTCAATGGCAGCGGTTTCGAGGTGACCTGGTGCCGAGACGGGGAAGAGGGGTTGGCGGCTGCGCGCAGCGGCGCCTATGACCTGATCCTGATGGACATCATGCTGCCGGGGCGCGATGGCCTCGACATTCTTCGCCAACTCCGCCAGGAGCAGGCGCTGCCGGTGATCCTGATGTCGGCCCTGGGCGCCGAGCAGGACCGCATCGCCGGGTTCAGCCAGGGCGCCGACGATTATCTGCCGAAGCCTTTCAGCCTGGCCGAGCTGCGGGTGCGCATCGATGCCATCCTGCGCCGGATCGCCCTGGAGCGGGGGGGCGCGCCGGGCCGCTGCGCCGAACCGCTGGCGCGGCCCTCGCTGCAATTCTCTGCCGATGTCTGCGATGTCAGCCTTGGCGAGCGGTTCGCCGGCCTGACGCCGACCGAATACCGCCTGCTGGAAACCTTCCTCGCCGCGGAAGGCGAGACCCTGACCAAGGCCTTCCTTTACCAGCATGTCCTGCACCGCGGTCATACCCAGCATGATCGCAGCCTGGACATGCACGTCAGTCACCTGCGGCGCAAGCTGCAACGCCTCGGTTACGCCGGTCACCAGTTGCATACCGTCTGGGGCAAGGGTTACGTCCTGACACCGGCGCCATGATGCCCAACCGCCATTCGCTGTTCTGGCGCCTGGCCCTCGTGCTGGTGGCGTTCTTCCTGCTATCGGTATGGCTGTCCTGGACCTGGGGACGCAGTGCCGAACTGAAGGGTTACTACCTGTCCGCCGAAGCCCGCTCCGCCTTGGCGGATTATGCGCGGCGAGCCGAGCGTGCCTGGCTCGACGATGGCCGCGAGGGCATCGACCGTTGGCTGGCCGAGCCGCGCCAGCAGGCGCTGGACTGGGTGGTCGTGCTCGACGGACGGCTGCAATCGCTGGGCAGTCGTCCGCTCACCACGGAGGAAGCCGAGCGCCTGACTTTCCTGCGGGGCGTCGACTGGCCGATGAGTTCCCGCTCGCTGTCGCGGCCATTCATCAACCTGCGCTTCCCCGAACATCCGGAGCAAGGCAGGGTGGTCCTGCGTCTTCCCGCCGAGTTCGTCCCTCCCGGCTTGTCGCCGGCCAAGCGCCTGGTCACCCATGGCCTGGTGCCAGCCGGGCTGGCCCTGCTGCTGGGAGTGTTGCTGTATCGGCGCTGGATAGTGCCGCTGGGACGTCTGCGAGCGCAGGCCAATGCCCTGCGCGGCAACGACCTGACGGCGCGTACGCAGGCAGAGATCAGCCGGCGCAGCGACGAGTTGGGCGATCTGGGGCGGGCGTTCGACCATATGGCCGAGCGACTCGACGAGCACATGGTGTTGCAGCGCCAACTGCTCCGCGATCTCTCCCACGAGCTGCGCACGCCGCTGGCGCGCCTGCAGGTGGCGGCAGAGGGCACGCTGTCCGCGCAGCTCCTGCGCGAGCGCCTGGAGCAGGAGGTACAGGGCATGCAGCAACTGGTGGACAACACCCTGGAGCTGGCCTGGATGGACACCGAACGCCCGGTATTGGCGCTGGAGGACATTTCCATCCCGGCGTTATGGGACCTGCTGGTGGAGAACGCACGTTTCGAAAGCGGCTGGGCCGGCGAGCGGTTCCGCAGCGATCTGCCCGAGGATTGTGTCGTGCGTGGCAACCTCAATGCACTTGCCCAGGCCCTGGAGAACCTGCTGCGTAACGCCATCCGGCATTCGCCGGAGGGCGGCGTGATCCGCCTGCATGGTCGGCGCGAAGGAAGTTGCTGGTGGCTTTGCCTGGAAGACCAGGGCGAGGGTGTGGCCGAGCACCAGTTGGAGGCCATCTTCCGCCCGTTCACCCGGCTGTCTTCGGCACGTACCGGCAAGGGCTTCGGCCTGGGACTGAGCATTGCCCGTCGCGCCGTGGTGCTCCAGGGCGGCCGCCTATGGGCGGAGGCCGCCGATCCGGGGCTGCGCCTGTGCCTGGTGCTGCCTTCTGCCTAGCGAGGCGCAGGTGCCTTTACATTTTGCCTAGATGTAAATGATCTTTACTCTCCTTTGTGAATGATTATCATCCGTGCGATCTCCTCGGCCGGCCTTGTTCCGGGTCTGCGCCCTGTCCTGCCCGTGCCGAGACGTCACCCGCGCAACGCCGGCGACCCAGGCTTCAGAAAAAACGTCAACGTATCCCTCGTGGCTCGCCTGCTACCCGTTTTCCCTCGACAGGAGTAGTCACGCATGTACCCCCAATTCCGTCGCGGCCATCTCGCCGCTGCCGTCCTTTTCGCTTCATCGAGCCTGCTGGGCGGGCAGGCCCTGGCCGAGGACGAGCGCCTGGAAGAACTGGACGAACGCGCCGAATCGGTGGTCCAGCTGGGTGACGAGGTGGTGCTGGGCACCGCCGAACAGGAGCTCAAGCAGGCACCGGGGGTATCCATCATCACCGCCGAGGACATCAGGAAGCGCCCGCCGGTGAACGATCTCTCCGAGATCATCCGCACCATGCCCGGGGTCAACCTCACCGGCAACAGTTCCAGCGGCCAGCGCGGCAACAACCGGCAGATCGACATCCGCGGCATGGGGCCGGAGAACACCCTGATCCTGGTCGACGGCAAGCCGGTCAGCTCGCGCAACTCGGTGCGCTACGGCTGGCGCGGTGAACGCGACACCCGCGGCGACAGCAACTGGGTGCCGCCGGAGGAGGTCGAGCGCATCGAGGTACTCCGTGGGCCCGCGGCGGCGCGCTACGGTTCCGGCGCGGCGGGTGGGGTAGTCAACATCATCACCAAGCGCCCGACCGATCGTTTGCGTGGCTCCATGACGGTGTTCACCAACATTCCGGAGAGCTCCAAGGATGGCGCCACGCGCCGCGCCAACTTCAGCCTCAGCGGGCCGCTGACCGAAGCCTTGAGCTTCCGTGCGTACGGCAGCGCGAACAAGACCGATTCGGACGATACCGACATCAACCTCGGACACACCGTCAACCCGAGCCGTACCGTGGCCGGACGCGAAGGGGTACGCAATCGCGATCTCAGCGGGATGCTGTCGTGGCAGGTGACCCCCGACCAGGTCGTCGATTTCGAAGCGGGCTTCAGCCGACAGGGCAACATCTATGCCGGCGATACCCAGAACAACAACGGCACCGCCAATACCCAGGGACTCGCCGACGACGGTGCGGAGACCAACCGCATGTATCGCGAGAACTACGCCATCACCCACAACGGGACCTGGTCGTTCGGTACTTCCAGGTTCGTCGCCCAGTACGACTCCACCCGCAACAACCGTCTGGAGGAGGGGCTGGCCGGTTCCGTCGAGGGGCAGATCGGCGCCGACCGTTCGTTCAGCACCAGCAAGCTGGAGAACTATCGCCTCAGCGGCGAACTCAACCTTCCGTTGCATGCGTTGTTCGAGCAGGTGCTGACGGTGGGCGCGGAGTGGAACAAGGAAACCCTCAACGACCCGTCCTCGCTCAAGCAGGGCTTCGTGGGAAGCGACAGCTTGCCGGGGACCCCGGCGGCCGGCTCGCGAAGCCCGAAAAGCAAGGCGGAGATCCGTGCGCTGTACGTGGAGGACAATATCGAACTGCGCCCCGGCACCATGCTCACCCCCGGGCTGCGCCTGGACGATCACAGCGACTTCGGCCTGAACTGGAGCCCGAGCCTGAACGCTTCCCAGACGCTCGGCGAATACTTCACGGTCAAGGCCGGTATCGCACGGGCCTTCAAGGCGCCCAACCTGTACCAGAGCAACCCGAACTACCTGCTCTATACCCGTGGCAACGGCTGCCCGATCCAGACCAGCAGCGGCGGCTGCTACCTGGTCGGCAACGAAAACCTGGACGCCGAGACCAGCGTCAACAAGGAACTGGGCATCGAGTTCCGGCGCGATGGCTGGGTCGCCGGGCTCACCTACTTCCGCAACGACTACAAGAACAAGATCGTCGCGCCGCTGGATGTCATGGGACAGACCGGGACCGGTAACAACATCCTGCAATGGAGCAACGCGAAGAAAGCAGTGGTCGAGGGCCTGGAAGGCAACTTGCTGGTCCCCCTGCACGAGGACCTGAGCTGGAGTACCAACCTGACCTATATGCTGCAATCCAAGGACAAGGACACCGGCAACCCGCTTTCGGTGATCCCCGAGTACACCCTGAACTCGACCCTGGACTGGCAGGCCAGCGAGCGTCTTTCCACCCAACTGACCAGCACCATCTACGGCCGCCAGGAGCCACCGAAGCATGGCACCAGCCGCAACACGCCGGTGGTCTCGCGAAAAGAGGTGGGTACCTATGGCATCTGGGGCGTCAGCGCCGGCTACACCTTCAGCGAGAACCTGAGCGTACGGGGCGGGGTAAGCAACCTCTTCGACAAGCGCCTGTACCGCCAGGGCAACTCCTTCGACGCCGGCGCGGCAACCTACAACGAGCCGGGTCGCGCCTACTACGTTTCGATGACCACCTCGTTCTGATCGCCGCGGCCAACGCGCTTTCACCGGCAGGCGCAACGCCTGTCGGACCTTTCTTTGGCGTTGGTCAGGCATCGGCTGTCCAACGCCAGGTTTTCTCTTCGGACGCCTCTGGTCATCGCATCGCATGCCGTTTCGGGCGGTCTTTCGGCTGAATCGGCATGCATGACCGGATATTGCGGTGCTAGGGTCCGGCCCCAGTTTCCCGGTATCATGCTCAGCCTTTACCGTCAGTGCCGAACGAGTGCCTCCATGACCGTGCAGTACCCGACTATCGCCGACTGCGTTGGCAATACCCCTCTGGTGCGTCTGCAGCGCCTTCCCGGGGAAACCTCCAATACCCTGCTGGTGAAGCTCGAAGGCAACAACCCGGCGGGATCGGTGAAGGACCGCCCGGCCCTGTCGATGATCACCCGTGCCGAACTGCGCGGCGACATCCGCCCCGGCGATACGCTGATCGAGGCTACTTCCGGCAACACCGGCATCGCCCTGGCCATGGCGGCGGCGATCAAGGGTTACAAGATGATCCTGATCATGCCGGACAACTCCACGGCTGAACGCAAGGCGGCGATGACTGCCTATGGCGCCGAGCTTATTCTGGTCAGCAAGGAAGAGGGCATGGAGGGCGCGCGCGATCTGGCCGACAAGCTGCAGCGCGAAGGCCGCGGCAAGGTCCTCGACCAGTTCGCCAATGGCGACAACCCGGAAGCCCATTACCACAGCACCGGCCCGGAAATCTGGCAGCAGACCGGCGGCAGCATCACCCATTTCGTCAGCTCCATGGGCACCACCGGGACCATCATGGGCGTATCGCGCTACCTCAAGGAGCAGAACCCGGCGGTGCAGATCGTCGGCCTGCAACCCATGGAGGGCTCGGCCATCCCGGGAATCCGACGCTGGCCGCAGGAATACCTGCCGAAGATCTATGACGCCAGTCGCGTCGACCGGGTCGTCGACATGCACCAGGACGAAGCGGAGGACATCATGCGCCGGCTGGCCCGCGAGGAAGGCATCTTCTGCGGCGTGTCCTCCGGCGGGGCGGTGGCGGCGATGCTGCGCCTGTCCCGCGAACTGGAGAATGCCGTGCTGGTGGCGATCATCTGCGACCGCGGCGACCGCTACCTGTCTTCCGGCGTCTATGACCCTCGCTGAGCATGTCCATGGCCAGAAATAAGGGCGGGCTGCGCTTCCAGCCCAGCGGTGGTGCGCGCGGTCCCGCGATACCGGTAGGCAAGAAGCAGCGCCTGACCATCGAGCGCCTGGCCCATGACGGCCGAGGTATCGCCCACGAGGCGGGGATGACCTGGTTCGTCAGCGGCGGGCTGCCTGGCGAGGAACTTGAGGCCCGGGTGCTGGGCGCGCGAAGCAAGGTGGTCGACGCGCGCAGCGAGCGCCTGTTCAGCAGTAGCGACCTGCGTCGCCGCGAGCCCTGCACTGTAGCGGGTCGCTGCGGCGGCTGCACCCTGCAGCACCTGGAACACGGCGAGCAGTTGGCCCTGAAGCAGCGTACCTTGCAGGAGCAGTTGCAGCGTTTCGCCGGGATCGAGCCGGAAGAATGGGCCGCCCCCCTGGTCGGGCCCGAATTCGGCTATCGGCGCCGCGCTCGGATCGCCGTACGCTGGGATGCCAGGGCGCGGCGTCTGGATGTCGGCTTCCGTGCCTCGGCCAGCCAGGAGATCGTCGCCTTCGATGAGTGCCTGGTCCTGGTGCCGCCTTTGCAAACGATTGCCCGTGCCCTGCCTGCTCTTCTGCAGGACTTCCGCAAGCCGGAAAGCATCGGCCACGTGGAGCTCTTCCATGGCACGGCCAGTGCATTGCTGTTGCGGCATACGACTGCCCTGGTCGACGAGGATCGCCAGCGCCTGGCCGCTTTCTGTTCCGCACACCAGGCCCAGCTCTGGCTGCAAGGTGCGGAACAGCCCTTGCCGGTGGAGCCGGCCGCCGAACTGGGCTACTCCTTGGGTGACTGGCAACTGACTCTGGCGTACCGACCCGGAGACTTCGTCCAGGTCAATGCGCCGGTGAACGAGTCGATGATCCGCCAGGCCCTTGACTGGCTGGCGCCGACCGCCGACGAGCGGGTCCTCGACCTGTTCTGCGGGCTGGGCAATTTCTCCCTGCCGCTGGCGCGCCGGGTGGCGCGGGTAGTCGGGGTGGAGGGCGTGGCGGCGATGGTCGAGCGGGCAGGCGCCAACGCGCTGGCCAATGGCCTTGGCAACGCGCACTTTTTCCAGGCCGACCTGTCCAAAGCGCTTGCCGAAGCGCCCTGGGCGGAGCAAGGTTTTACCGCTGTGCTGCTCGATCCGCCGCGCGACGGCGCGTTCGAGGCGGTACGCGAAATGAGTTCTCTGGGTGCCCGGAGGGTAGTCTATGTATCCTGCAATCCGGCGACCCTGGCGCGCGATGCTGGCGAAATGGCCAGGCAGGGCTATCGTCTGAAGCGCGCCGGAATCCTCGATATGTTTCCGCAGACCGCACATGTCGAGGCCATGGCTTTGTTCGAGGCAGGCTAGGATGCCTGCGTAATCCGACCAGCCCGTTCGAAGGCTGGCGCAGTCATCGGTGGGCTACGCGCACCGTGGTAAAGGGTAGGCAAGATGGTACAGGTGAGAGCGCACCAGCCGGTCAACACCGACGGCAGTATCAACCTCGAGGCCTGGCTGGACCACGTCCAGAACCTCGTCCCCGGGCTCGATCGTCAGGGCTTGCTGGAGGCTTGCGAGTTCGCTCGCGAATCCGAGCAGCGAGCGATCGCCGCACAGAACTCCTGGGCGGAAGGCACGTCCAGCTTCCAGACCGGACTGGAAATCGCCGAGATCCTCGCGGACCTCAAGCTGGATCAGGAGTCCCTGGTCGCCGCGGTCATCTATCGAGGCGTGCGGGAAGGCAAGATCACCCTGGAAGCGGTCAACAAGCATTTCGGGCCGGTGGTGGCCAAGCTGATCGAGGGCGTGCTGCGCATGGCCGCGATCAGCGCCAGCCTCAATCCGCGCCATTCCATGGTGCTGGGTACCCAGGCGCAGGTGGAGAACCTGCGCAAGATGCTGGTGGCGATGGTCGACGACGTTCGCGTCGCCCTGATCAAGCTGGCCGAGCGCACCTGCGCCATTCGCGCGGTGAAGAATGCCGACGAGGAAAAGCGTCACCGCGTCGCCCGGGAAGTCTTCGATATCTACGCGCCGCTGGCCCACCGCCTGGGCATCGGGCATATCAAGTGGGAGCTGGAGGACCTGTCCTTCCGCTACCTCGAGCCCGACCAGTACAAGCAGATCGCCAAGCTGCTGCACGAGCGCCGGCTGGATCGCGAGCAGTACATCGCCAACGTGATGAGCCAGTTGAAGGAAGCTCTCGCGGCCACCGGCGTACAGGCCGATCTCAGCGGACGGGCGAAACACATCTATTCGATCTGGCGCAAGATGCAGCGCAAGGGCCTGGACTTCAGCCAGATCTACGACGTTCGCGCCGTGCGCGTGCTCGTTCCGGAGATGCGCGACTGCTACACCGCGCTGGGCATCGTGCATACCCTCTGGCGGCACATTCCCAAGGAATTCGACGACTACATCGCCAACCCCAAGGAAAACGGCTATCGCTCGCTGCATACCGCAGTGATCGGCCCCGAGGGGAAGGTGCTGGAAGTACAGATCCGTACCCACTCCATGCACGAAGAGGCGGAGCTCGGGGTCTGCGCGCACTGGCGCTACAAGGGGACCGACGTCAAGGCCAGCTCCAACCATTACGAAGAAAAGATCTCCTGGCTGCGCCAGGTGCTCGAATGGCACGAGGAACTGGGCGACATCGGTGGCCTGGCGGAGCAACTGCGGGTCGATATCGAGCCGGACAGGGTCTACGTCTTCACTCCCGACGGCCATGCCATCGACCTGCCCAAGGGCGCGACCCCGCTGGATTTCGCCTATCGGGTCCACACTGAGGTCGGGCACAACTGCCGCGGGGCGAAGATCAACGGACGCATCGTGCCGCTGAACTACAGCCTGCAGACCGGCGAGCAGGTCGAGATCATCACCGGCAAGCACAGCGGTCCGAGCCGTGACTGGCTGAACAGCAACCTGGGCTACGTCACCACCTCCCGGGCGCGGGCGAAGATCGTCCACTGGTTCAAGCTGCAGGCGCGGGACCAGAACGTTGCTGCCGGCAAGGCCTTGATCGAACGCGAGCTGTCGCGCCTGGCGCTGCCGCCGGTGGATTTCGACCGGCTGGCGGAGAAGGCCAACGTGCGTACCGCCGAGGATATGTTCGCCGCTCTCGGCGCCGGCGACCTGCGCTTGGCGCACCTGGTCAACTATGCCCAGCAACTGGTCGAGCCGGACCGCGACAGCGAGCAACTCGAACTGATCCCGCGCAAGCCGAGCAAGATCGGCCACGGCAAGCGCGGCGACGTGCAGATCCAGGGCGTCGGCAACCTCCTGACGCAGATGGCCGGCTGCTGCCAGCCGCTGCCGGGAGATCCCATCGTCGGCTACATCACGCTGGGCCGTGGGGTCACCATCCACCGCCAGGATTGCGCCACCGCGCTGCAACTGGCGGGACGCGAACCGGAGCGGATGATCCAGGTCAGCTGGGGGCCGGAGCCGGTCCGCACCTATCCGGTGGATATCGCGATCCGTGCCTATGATCGTTCCGGCCTGTTGCGCGACGTGTCCCAGGTGCTGCTCAACGAGCGGATCAACGTTCTGGCGGTGAATACCCGTTCGAACAAGGAAGACAACACCGCGACCATGCAACTGACCATCGAGATTCCCGGTCTGGACGCTCTTGGACGCCTGCTGGCGCGCGTTTCACAACTGCCCAACATCATCGAGGCGCGGCGCAACCGTACGCCTTGAGGCGAGGCGGAAACAGGCCACGGGCGCTCGCAGGCTGCCCGTGGCCTTTTCGTTTCCGGAAAGGGCAGAATGCCCGGACCGTTCACTGAAGACCCGAGATACCCATGTACCGACTCGACGACCTGCTCCACCTCATGGCGCGCCTGCGCGATCCCGAATTCGGCTGCCCCTGGGATCTCCAGCAGAGCTACGCGACCATCGTCCCGCACACCCTGGAAGAAGCCTACGAAGTAGCGGACGCCATAGAGCAGGGGGATTTCCCGCAATTGCGCGAGGAACTGGGCGACCTGCTGTTCCAGGTGGTCTATTACAGCCAGTTGGCTCGCGAAGAGGATCGCTTCGCTTTCGACGAGGTGGTGGACGGCATCACCCGCAAGCTGATCCGTCGACATCCCCACGTATTCCTCGATGGCGATCTCTATGGCAAGCCCGATGCGGCGAAGCTGGCCGAAGCGGCGGTCAAGCAGCGCTGGGAAGAACTGAAGGCCGAGGAGCGTGCCGCCAAGGCCAAGGAGCCGCAGCAGTTGTCGCTGCTGGATGACGTTCCTGTCGCCCTGCCGGCGTTGTCACGGGCGGCGAAGCTGCAGAAGCGCGCGGCGCAGGTCGGCTTCGACTGGCCGGAAGCGCTGCCGGTGGTGGACAAGGTTCGCGAGGAGCTGGACGAAGTCCTCGAGGCGATGGCAGCGGGTGACGAGGGAGCCGTGGGCGAGGAGGTTGGCGACCTGCTGTTCGTCGTGGTCAACCTGGCCCGGCATCTCAAGGTCGATCCGGAGGCTGCTCTGCGCCAGGCCAACGGCAAGTTCGAGCGGCGATTCCGATTCATCGAGCGGAACCTGCGCGAAGCCGGCCGGAAAGCCGAAGAATGTTCGCTGGAGGAACTGGACAGCCTCTGGGGCGAGGCTAAGAAAGCGGAGAGGAGCGCGCCTGGCTGTTGATGGGGAAAATTACCGTGGCAGCCGGGCTGCCACGGCATCTGAATCAGCCGAAGATCCAACGATAGAGGATGACCAGCAGGATCACCGCCAGCACCGGGCGGAGGATTCGGTAGGCCTTCGGGTAGGCGCGTTTGAAGCGCTTCACCTGGGCGCCGATGGCATTGCCGCCGCGAATGGCGACCGAGTAGGCCTGGTTGATGCTGCCGACGCGTTCGCCTTCGACGTTCTGCGGTGCGGTCGCACGCCCGAGAATGCCGCTGATCCAGCGATTGAGCCGGGTCAGCAGGCGGGAGCGGAGCGGCCGCTCGATATCGCAGAAGAGAATCACCCGGGTCTGCTCGGTCTCGTTCTTCACCCAGTGGACGAAGGTTTCGTCGAACATCACGTCTTCGCCATCACGCCACGCGTAGGGCTGGCCGTCGACATAGATGCGGCAGTTGTCCGAATTCGGCGTGGACAGGCCGAGGTGATAGCGCAGCGAGCCGCCGAAGGGGTCGCGGTGCGGATTCAGGTGGCTGCCGCCGGGAAGCAGGGTGAACATCGCGCCCTTGACGTTGGGGATGCGGCTCACCAGCTCTACGGTCTTCGGGCAGAGCTGCTGGGCGGAGGGCAGCGGGCCGTCGTACCAGGTCAGGTAGAAGCGCTTCCAGCCTTTCTTGAAGAACGAGCCGAAGCCGGCTTCGTTGTTGTTCAGGGCTGCCCGGATATAACCCTCGTCGAACAGGTTGAGGGCTTCTTCGCGGATGGTTTGCCAATTGTTCTTCAGTTCGTCCAGCTCCGGAAAACGGCTGCGATCCAGATAGGGCTTCGAGGGGACGCTGGAGAACAGGTACATCAGCGAATTGTAGGGGGCGAACCAGGCGGAGTGGTTGACCAGTTGACGCAGGAAGGGCAAGCGCGCGCGCCCACGGAAATGGACGAACAGGACGCTGGCGACGAACAGGCCCACCAGAGTGATTTTTACCAGGAGAGAAACGCTCATGCCTTGCTTTCCATGCCTTCGATATCAGGGGCCGGGAGGAGTGCCTGCGGGTGCTCGGGACGGTAGGGAGGGGTCTCCAGGGCATGCGTGGCAGTTTGCGAGCCGCCGAGACTTGCGTTGAGGCGGCTGAGGCTGGAGGATTATACCCCCTGCGAGGGCCGGCTGAACCCCAGTCGGCTGGAAGATTATGCCGCACCCCACCGGGCGTGCCACGCGAGCGAGTCGTTGACGAATGAGCATGTCATTGCGTGACCAGTTGCTGAAAGCCGGGCTGGTCAATGAGAAACAGGCCAAGCAGGCCAGCAAGCAGAAACAGAAACAGCAGCGCCTGGAGCACAAGAACCAGGTCGACAAGGACGACTCCCAGCGCCAGGCGGCGGAGCAGGCCAAGGCGGAAAAGCTGGCGCGCGACCAGGAATTGAACCGCCAGCAGCAGGAAAAAGCCGAGAAGAAGGCCAAGGCCGCGCAGATCAAGCAACTTATCGAAGGGACGCGCCTGCCCAAGCTGGAAAGCGACGACTACTACAATTTCGTCGACGCCAAGAAGGTCAAGCGGATCGCGGTCAACGACCTGATCCGCGACAAGCTGAGCCGAGGCAGCCTGGCTATCGTCAGCTATGACGGACGCTACGAGATCGTGCCCCGGGATGCGGCGGTGAAGATCCAGGAGCGCGATCCGCGGCGGGTGGTGCTGCTCAACGTACAGAGCCAGGAACCGGACGAAGACGATCCCTACAAGGACTATGTGGTGCCCGACGATCTCATGTGGTGAGGCCCGCATCCGGAGTGTCGCGTGACCGGTACGGATGCCGGTCAACTACCAATTCTGGAATGCGAAGCAGTTCTAAAATAACTACCGATGATTTCGTTTCGATAGCATAATGCCTTTCCTCAGAAATCTCCTACGGCTGCCTTTGCGTGCATCTGTGGGCTAGCCGCCTATCGAAAAGGACGTTGGTATGCCTTCCTCACAGCTTCCGGGGGCTTCGCCCTCGGAGATCGATATCGTTCAGCTGTTCCAGCAATTGTGGGCGTCGAAGTGGCTGATAGCGCTGATCGCGGCCTTGGCGACCGCCGCTGCGCTCGCCTACGCGCTGTTGGCCGTTCCGACCTACCAGGTGGATGTCCTGTTGCGGCCGATCCAGACCAAGGCCCTGGAGGCTGTCAATGTCAAGGGGCTGTATGCCCTGACTCCGCGGGAAGCGCTGGATCGCGTCGGCAACGAGCTGGCAGCCTACTCCGGCAGGCTGGAGTATTTCGAAGCCCATCCAGAGCTATTCCAGCAATTGAACACCGAGGGCCTGTCCCCCGAGCAGGCTTTCTGGAAGTTCAACCAGGATGCCTTCAGCATGCAGCAGACGGACTTGAAGAAGGACCCCCAGGCGGCGCCTTTCTTCCGCTTGTCCATGCAGTATCCCCAGGGCATGGATGGTGCCGCCATTCTCAACGGCATGCTCGCGTCGACCATCGAGAACGAGCGCCAGCGAATCCTGGACGACCTCCAGGCACGTATCGACGGTCGCCTGCAATTCCTCGAGCAGGATATCGAAGGCAAGCGTGCCAGTTACCAGGCTACCAAGGAAGGCAAGATCGCCCGGTTGCTGGAAGCGGACAGCATCCGGCGGGCTGGCTTGGAGGATGAGCTCAAGGCGTTGCGCGGGCGGCTGAAGATGGTGCGCGATTCGCGTATCCAGCAGCTCAACGAGGCTATCCAGATCGCCACCCGGCTGGGGATCGTCAAGCCGACGACCCCGGGCGCACTGGGAGAGGTCGGGCAGGATGGCTCGCGCAGCGTTTTCCGCACCGAGGTGAATAACCAGCAGATACCCCTGTATTTCATGGGTGTCGATGCCTTGACCGCCGAGCGCGATACCTTGCTCAAACGCAAGGGCGATGACTTCACCGAGCCCCGCGTGGCGAAGATCCAGCAGGAGCTGAAGCAGTTGGAAAACAACCGTGAAGTGCAATACCTGCAGGCTCGAAAGGGCGAGGAGCGTTTCTTCGAAAACATCGACAAGCTGCGTGGAGAGCAGGCGCGCCTCAAGACTCTGAAGGCGAGCGAGCTGAAGATCGAACTGGTGCGGATCGACCAGAAGGCTTCGACCCCTCTGAAACCGATCAAGCCGCGCAAGGCCTTGGTGGTGGCCTTGGGTCTCCTGGGTGGGCTGGTGTTCGGCGTGCTGGTGGCGCTGGTTCGGGCGATGTTGAGTACCCCTCGGCAACGGGTACAGGAAGATAGCCTGCCGCCGGGAGTCGTCAGCCTCGACCGGAGCCTTTCCGGGACCTGAGATCAAAGGTACGCCCCCGAAGTACGCGGGGGCGCATGGTTCAGGCCGATTTACCTATCTGCCGCAGTTCTTCTTCTTTCTCCAGCTTGATTCGATAGGCGTGGGCGTCATCCTCGTTATGGAAGACGCCAACCAGCAGTCCCTGCTGATGCACGTCCCAGCAGCGGCGGCCAAGCGCACGCAGCTCGCGGGATTTGTGGTCATCGTCACGCTCGGTCACTGTCACACTCATCTTTCTGCTCCAGGGTTGATCTGCATCAAGGCAAATCCAGCCTATTTCAATAGCAGGCTAATCAAATACCCCTGGAATTGAGAAAAACCTTTTCAGTTTCCAAGGTGTGAAGGTGGCATGCCGGATGCTCTGGAACAGGCCTCTTCCCTCAGGCGTATGCGGCCGAACAAGGCCGCTTCCGTGAGGGCGGTAATCGCCAACAGGCGATCCAGGCGCAGCAGCAGAGTCGCTCCTTCGACGGCCACCTCAAGGTATTCCTCCTTGCCGCCGCCTGGCCGAACGGCCCGGGTATGCGTCGTGCGCGCCTCGGCTTCGAAGCGAACACCGTCCTCGAGTTCGAGGAGCAACCGGTAGCGGTAGAGGCAGGCGATCTCCAGGTAGTCATGGAGATCGCAGGCGATCGGGTGGTAGCTGTCCATTGGCCTCAACAGCCTTCCAGGGGAAGGATGTAATGGCCATGGAGCCGAATGGCTTCGGCAACCTCTGCTGTCGCAATCTCGCTATGGCAGTAGCTGCAATGCCCCTGGCTGATATCGGCCTCGTCTATGCCTCTTCCGGCGAGCCAGCGTCGAGCGAACTCGCCGGCGCGAGCCCCCAGCTCCTCCGTGACCAGGACATCGAAGTGCAGGTAGCGGCCGTCGCGGGTTCGCACATGGGTGTCGAAGATCTTCACCTCCATGGCCGTTCTCCTTATTTCAGATCGCTGAGCGCCGCACCGAAGTTAAGGTGCAGTACCTGTCCGTCGACAACCAGGGCAGGAACCGACTTGACCCCGACCTTTTCCGCCTCGGCGATGCGTGCCGATTGTTCGGCGAGATGGACCACTTCGATGTCCACCTGCTTGCGATCGAGCAATGGCAGCAAGGAACGTTCGGCTTCGACACAGATTGCGCAGCCGGCGTGGTAGTAGATGGCTTTGGTCATGCTGATTCTCCTGTAGGAATTTAGTATCGATACGATACTTTTTCAGCCTAAACAAGAGGTGACCTCTTTGTCAAACATGTTTTTAGTCGATACTATATTGGCAAGGAGGTATCCCATGTCCGCCATCGCCCTTTACGATTATCTGGAAAGGCTGACCAGCCTGATGCGTGCCTGGTCCCGCGAGCAGCCGCTGGTGGCTGAGCTGCAGCCGGTGCAGTTGAGCGCCTTGCATTACCTGGCGCGTTGTAATCGCTATTCGGATACTCCGCTGGGCGTGACCGAATACCTCGGCTTGACCAAGGGCACAGTGTCGCAATCGCTCAAGGTGCTGGAAGGGAGGGGGCTGATCAGCAAGCTGCCGGATGCGCGGGATCGGCGCAGCGTTCATCTGCGGCTGACCGATGCGGGGCGCTCGCTGATCGAAGCGGTGATTCCGCCGCAGTTCCTCGAGCAGGCCGTCACGGCACTGGGCGAGAAGGGCGAACACTTGCAAGGCTTGTTGCGTGATCTTCTGGTCGTCATCCAGCGTCAGGAGGATGTGCCTGGTTTCGGCCTTTGTCGGTCCTGCCGGTTCCATCAACGGCGTGCGGGCTCGCCCTTCTGCGGTCTAACCGGGGAGCCGTTGAGCGCTGCCGATGCCGAACTGATCTGCCGCGAGCACCAGGCCTGCGGCTGATCCGCGGGCAATAAAAAACCGGGCAATGGCCCGGCTTTTCGTGGGAGGGGGGATCAGCTCTTTTCGCCAGTGACGGTCTTGCCGTCGATGGTGCCTTCCTTGAGCATGATCTGGTATTCCTTGCCATCGGTTTCCATCTGGTACAGACGGACCAGCAGGTAGTCCCAGTCCTTGGCGAACCAGAGGATGGTCTTGCGGTTGCTCTTGCCCGGATCACGCACGCGCTCGACCTTGATCGCGTTGATCAGGCCGGCCTGGGTGCGTACCTTTTCCTCGCCGAGAACCCGGAAGTCGTAGGTATCGACATCCTCGCCCTCGATGATCTGGTAGCTCATGCTCTTCTTGCCGTCGGCAACGTCATGCTGCAGGACCAGTTGATAGGTGGACTTGTCCAGTTGACCGCGATTCAGGGGTTGCCGCACCGCATCGCCGCGGTCGCTGCCGAGCACCTGCTTCTGCGACCAGTCGAAGTCCAGCTCGATCTGCTTGCCTTTGCCCAGACCCTGGCGGGCGAAGCGGTAGGTCTGCGGCAGGAAGGTGTCGTTCTCGACCTTGAAGGTGCTGACTTCGTTGAGACTGGCCAGCAGCATGGAGGCCTCGAAGTCCAGTTGCCAGCGGCCGTCGCCGAGAGCCTTCAGGCTGCGGGAGGCATTGCCGCTGATGGGCATCTGTTTCCAGTCGGCGGTATAGCTGGCGGTGAACGGCTTCAGCTCGAAGGCATAGGCCGGCAGGGTCAGCAGCGTCAGCAGGAACAGCATGGCTTTACGCATTGCGAATCTCCTTGGTGCGAATCTGATGGCCGGTGGCAGGCAGGGCCTGGCCATCCAGCAGGGCGCCCTGTTCGCCCAGGCGCAAGCGGCCCTCGGCGAACCAGCGCATGGCCAGCGGGTAGATCCGGTGTTCTTCCTCGTGAACCCGTCTGGCCAGGCGTTCCGGCGTATCTTGCGACTCTACCGGGATTACTGCCTGTACGACCAGTGGCCCCCCATCGAGTTCCTCCGTCACGAAGTGCACGCTGCAACCGTGCTCGCGGTCGCCGGCTTCGAGGGCGCGTTGATGGGTATGCAGCCCTTTGTGGCGCGGCAGCAACGAGGGATGGATATTCAGCAGTCGCCCCTGGTAATGGCGAACGAAATCGGCGCTGAGGATGCGCATGAACCCGGCAAGGATCACCAGGTGCGGTTCATGGGCATCGATCCGTTGTGCCAGGGCCTGGTCGAAGCTTTCGCGATCGGCATAGGCCTTGTGATCGAGCACCTCGGTCTGGATGCCGGCCTGGCGTGCGCGTTCCAGGCCATAGGCGTCCGCGCGGTTGGAGATCACCGCGCGGATCCGGGCCGGCGTGGCGCCGTCCCGGAGGCTGTCGATCAGCGCCTGCAGGTTGCTGCCGGAGCCGGAAATCAGCACCACGACATTGCAGAGTTTCGGCATCAGTGGTTTTTCAGATTGTTCAGGACCACGCGCTCGGCGTCCGCGCCGCAGGTTTCGATGCGACCGATCTGCCAGGGTTGCTCGCCGGCGGCACGCAGGACTTCCAGGGCTTTCTCGGCGTCGCTCTGGGCCACGCAGATGACCATGCCGACGCCGCAGTTGAGTACGCGATGCATCTCGGTCTCGTCGACGTTGCCCTGTTCCTGCAGCCAGTCGAATACCGCCGGACGGTTCCAGCTGGCGACATCGATCACGGCCTGGGCGTTGTCCGGCAGGACGCGCGGGATGTTGTCCAGCAGGCCGCCGCCGGTAATGTGAGCCATGGCCTTGACCGCGCCGGTCTGCTTGATCAGT
Source organism: Pseudomonas sp. YA1 (assembly GCF_058680555.1). NCBI lineage: Bacteria > Pseudomonadati > Pseudomonadota > Gammaproteobacteria > Pseudomonadales > Pseudomonadaceae > Pseudomonas > Pseudomonas sp. YA1. The sequence continues at coordinate 29,564 of NZ_JBZWBG010000016.1, read as the reverse complement.
TGCAGCAGCGGCTTGACGTAGATGCGGGTCGGCGCCATCAGCAGGTCGGCCAGCGGCTTGCCGTCGAGTTGGACCTGCTCGATGTCGGCGCCGGAAACCTCGATGATCTTGCGGATCAGGGAGTAGCCGTTGGAGTGTGGGCCGGAGGAGGGCAGGGCGATAAGCGCGTCGCCGGCCTGGACCCTGGAGCCGTCGATGATCTCGGCCTTTTCCACGACGCCGACGCAGAAGCCGGCCAGGTCATAGTCTTCGCCTTCGTACATGCCGGGCATTTCGGCGGTCTCGCCGCCGACCAGGGAACAGCCCGCCAGTTCGCAACCGGCACCGATGCCGGTGACTACGGTGGCGGCGACGTCGACGTTGAGCTTGCCGGTGGCGTAGTAGTCGAGAAAGAACAGCGGCTCGGCGCCGCAGACCACCAGGTCGTTGACGCACATCGCCACCAGGTCCTGGCCGATGCTGTCGTGCTTGTTCAGGTTGAGCGCCAGGCGCAGCTTGGTGCCCACCCCGTCGGTGCCGGATACCAGCACCGGCTGCTTGTAGCCGGCCGGGATTTCGCAGAGGGCGCCGAAGCCGCCGAGGCCGCCCATCACTTCCGGGCGTGCGGTGCGCTTGGCCACGCCTTTGATGCGTTCCACCAGGGCTTCGCCGGCGTCGATGTCCACACCAGCGTCCTTGTAGCTCAACGAGGGTTGCTTGCTGCTCATAAATCCAGGCCTATAGGGGTAATTCGGAGATCGGCCGGCCGCCCAGGCGTGCAACGCTGTTTGCCGGTTTTGAAGGCGCGCGATTTTATCAGGCTTGCCACGCAGCGGCCATCTCGGTTGCCGCTGGACGGACTGCTGTTTAAGGTATAGGTCCACTTGCGCGGCCTTCACAGCTCGTCGCCGCCGTTCCCATCCGTTCGTCGAGAGCCCCCCATGCGCATAGCCCGACTCTTCGTTCTCTGTTTTTCCCTGCTAGGCTTGCCCGTCTTCGCGGCAACGGTCCCCAATCTCTACCAGGTCCACGAGCCGGTTTCGTCGCAGCAGCCCGGGGAGCGCGATGCCGGACTGGTGCGAGCCCTGCAGACCCTGCTGGTGCGCCTGACCGGCAATCCGCAGGCGCCGCAGAACCCGGCATTGGCGGGGTACCTGAAGGATCCGCAGCAACTGATCAGCCAGTACGCCTTCGAAAATGGTCCGCCGCTGGCGCTGGTGGTCGATTTCGATCCGACCGCCACCGGTAATGCGCTGCGGGCCGCCGGCCTGCCGAGCTGGGGCGCCAACCGCCCGGCGGTGCTGGCCTGGTGGCTGAACGAAAGCGCCGATGGCAGCACCCTGGTCGGTGACAACCAGGCCTCGGCCGAACCGCTCAAGCGTGCGGCGCAGAACCGCGGCTTGCCGTTGCGCCTGCCTCTGGCGGATCTCGACGAACAGATCGTCGGTACCCCGGAGAACCTCACCGCCGCCCAACCCGATGCCCTGCGCGCAGCCTCCGAGCGTTATGCCGCCGATGCCTTGCTGGCAGTGGACGCCAAGGAGGCGGACGGCAAATGGCAGGCGCAATGGCGGCTGTGGATGGGCGATTCGCGGGAGCAAGGCCAGGCTGAAGGCGCTACGCCCGACGCGTTGGCAGACAGCGTGATGCTGGCCGTCGGCAACCGCCTGTCTACCCGTTTCGTTGCCACGCCGGGAGCGGCGACCGGCCTGACCCTTCAGGTCCAGGGCGCGACACTGGCACGCTATGCCGAGTTGCAACGCCTGCTCGATCCGTTCGGCGCGCGCCTGGTAGGCGTGCGGGGCGACCGCCTCGACTATTCCGTGAAGGCCAGTCCCGAGCAATTGCGTGCCCAGCTGGGCCTGGCGCAGTTGCAGGAAGTCCCGGCCGACAGCGTGCCGGTGGATGCCTCCGGCCAGCCCGCAGCGCCCAGCGCGGCGGTGCCGTCGTCGACCCAACTGAATTTCCGCTGGCAGTGAGCCGGCGCGCCGATCCGCTCCTATGCAACGGAGCGGGCCGGCGCGCGACCGGCCGATGCTCTGGGCAAGGAGCCTCGGCTATCGGCAAACCTTTGATTTTGCTTGCCTAGTTGCTCATTGTGCGGCCTTGCCTAGGCGTATAAACTTTGCAGCCTTTACGGTGACTCCTGCGGCGTTTTCGGATTGTCCGCCCAGCCTGGCATGAAACCTATTCAGCTTCCCCTCAGTGTGCGTCTGCGCGACGACGCCACCTTCGCCAACTACTATCCCGGTGCCAATGCCGCGGCACTGGGATATGTCGAGCGTTTGTGCGAAGCCGAGGCTGGCTGGGCGGAAAGCCTCATCTACCTCTGGGGGCACGACGGCGTCGGCCGCAGCCACCTGTTGCAGGCGGCCTGCTTGCGTTTCGAGCAGTTCGAAGAGCGAACCATCTACCTACCGATGGCCGATCTGGTGCAGTACGGCCCGGAAATCTTCGACGATCTCGAGCAGTGCGAGCTGGTCTGCATCGACGACCTGGATGTGCTGGTTGGCAAGCGAGAGTGGGAAGAGGGGCTGTTCCACCTGTTCAATCGACTGCGCGATACCGGTCGGCGCCTGCTGCTGGCGGCATCGAAGTCGCCCCGGGAGCTGCAGGTCAAGCTGCCGGACCTGAAGTCCCGCCTCACCATGGCGCTGATCTTCCAGTTGCACGGTCTTTCCGACGAGGACAAGCTTCGTGCCCTGCAACTGCGGGCATCCCGTCGTGGCTTGCATCTGACCGATGAAGTCGGTCGTTTCATCCTCAACCGCGGTTCGCGCAGCATGAACTCTCTGTTCGATCTGCTGGAGCAACTGGATCGCGCTTCGCTCCAGGCTCAGCGCAAGCTGACCATTCCTTTCCTCAAGGAAACCCTCGGCTGGTAAGCGTCGACAGTCCGTCGGCGAACTCCCGCATGGCCGTGCTGCAGTCCTTGGGTTTCGCTTGCGGCAGGAAGTGACCGCCTTCTATCCGTCTCTCCATCCATGCGCCGGCAATACCGGAGCGCTGGCTGTCCGCAGGCTTACCGGCAGTGGCAGATTGGTCGGCACTGGAAAGCGGCGCAGGCAGGGCAGGAGGGGGCTCCTGCCTTACCATCAGCGTTCCCCGGCGACCCTGCGGTCGTACTGGAATCGCCAGCGCGTATAGAGCAGCGCGGCGCAGAACAAGGTCACGCTGAGTAGCACTTCGGCCCAGCCGAACAGGCGCTGCGTGGGATCGAAGGCGGCGAGTACGCCGAGGATGAAATACAGGTTGACCACGTAGCAGGCCCAGGCATGCCCGCGCGCGCTGCCCATGAGCAGTCCGGGGGCCACCACCAGCAGCGGCAGCAGCTTGAAGGCGAGGACCAGCCAGGGCACCCAGCTCGCCGCACCATGGGCGTCCGCGTAGATCAGGTCGCGAATGAGGATGAGCAGGACCAGGCCGACGAAGCTTCCCAGGCTGATGGCGCGGCTGAGCGCCAGGCGCGGCTGCAGCCACGCTACTTCGGGCAGCGGTTTGTTCTTGCGGGCCATTTCAACTCCCCAGCTTGCCGGCGGTTTCCGCCAGGCGTTTGCCCAGCGCGCGACACAGGGTCAGTTCGTGCTCATCGAGGCTGCGCTTGCCATCGGCGCCGGCGAAGTGGCTGGCGCCGTAAGGCGTGCCGCCGCCGCGGGTTTCCAGCAGGGCGGGTTCGCTGTAGGGAATGCCCAGGACCAGCATGCCGTGGTGCAGCAATGGCAGCAGCATCGATAACTGAGTGGTCTCCTGGCCGCCGTGCAGGCTGGCGGTGGAGGTGAAGACCGCTGCCGGCTTGCCGACCAGGCCGCCGGTCAGCCACAGGCTACTGGTACCGTCGAGGAAGTATTTCAGCGGGGAAGCCATGTTGCCGAAGCGGGTCGGGCTGCCGAGGGCCAGGCCTGCGCAGTTCTTCAGGTCCTCCAGGGTTGCGTACAGCGCCCCCTCCGCGGGGATGTCCGGGGCGACCGCTTCGCATTCGGTGGATACCGCGGGAACCGTGCGTACGCGCGCCTCGAAGCCGCCTTGTTCGACGCCACGGGCGATCTGCCGGGCCATTTCCGCGGTAGCGCCATGGCGACTGTAGTACAGCACCAGGATGTAGGGACTGCTCAAACGAGGATCTCCAGGACTCTTTCCGGAGGCCGGCCAACCACCGCCTTGTCACCCGCGACCAGCACCGGACGCTCGATCAGCTTCGGATGCCTGGCCATTGCCTCGATGATGGCCTCTTCGCCAAGACTGGGCTCATCCAGGCCGAGGGCCTTGTATTCGTCCTCCCCGGTCCGCAGCAACTGGCGGGCGGGAATGCCGAGCTTGGCCAGGATCGCTTTCAGCTCGCCGGCGCTCGGCGGGGTTTCCAGATAGCGCACCACCTGCGGTTGCAGGCCGCGGGCTTCGAGCAGTTCGAGCGCTGCGCGGGATTTCGAGCAGCGCGGATTGTGCAACAGGATCAGTTCGCTCATGTCAGGGGTCGCATGGCCGGTGAAGTGACGGCTATTCTAACCGCCTCGTCGACCAGGACTGAACCCGTCGGCGCGAAGTACCGCCCCGAGAGGCGAAGAACCGGCGCGACTTCAAGGAGAGGGCATGCGCGAACATTTCAACGATGGGGTCGAGTTCGCTCGCTTCCTCGCTCATCGCTTCGTCACCGACAAGGCTCCCAACAGCGCGGCGGCGCTGACCTACACCACGTTGTTCGCGGTAGTGCCGATGATGACGGTGATGTTTTCCATGCTTTCGCTGATTCCGGCATTCCATGGCATGGGCGAGTCGATCCAGACTTTCATCTTTCGCAATTTCGTGCCTTCTGCTGGAGAAGCGGTGGAAACCTACCTGAAGAGTTTCACCACCCAGGCCCGGCACCTGACCTGGGTCGGGGTGGTCTTTCTGGCAGTCACCGCCTTCACCATGCTGGTGACCATCGAGAAAGCCTTCAACGAGATCTGGCGGGTTCGCCAGCCACGCCGGGGTGTAGGGCGGTTCCTCCTCTACTGGGCGATCCTCAGCCTGGGCCCATTGTTGCTCGGGGCCGGCTTCGCCGTGACCACCTACATCACTTCGCTGTCGCTGCTCCATGGCCCGGACGCGTTGCCGGGCGCGGAGACGCTGCTGGGGCTGATGCCGCTGGCGTTCAGCGTGGCGGCCTTCACCCTGCTCTATTCGGCGGTCCCGAACGCCCGGGTTCCGGTGCGCCATGCCCTGATGGGCGGCGTGTTCACCGCGGTACTGTTCGAAGCCGCGAAAACCCTGTTCGGGCTGTACGTAAGCCTATTTCCCGGCTACCAGTTGATCTACGGTGCCTTCGCCACCGTGCCTATCTTCCTGTTGTGGATCTATCTTTCCTGGATGATCGTTCTGTTCGGCGCGGTGCTGGTCTGCAATCTCTCTTCTTCCCGTCTCTGGCGGCGGCGCTCGCTGCCCAAGCTGATCGTCCTGCTCGGCGTTCTGAGGGTGTTCCACCAACGCCAGCAGCTTGGACAATCGCTGCGCCTGACCCACTTGCATCGTGCGGGTTGGCTGTTGCCCGAGGATGAGTGGGAGGAACTGCTGGACTTTCTCGAGAAGGAGCAGTTCGTCTGCCGCGCCGGCGGAGGCGAGTGGGTGCTGTGCCGGGATCTTGGCACCTACAGTCTGCACCGCTTGCTGAATCGCTGCCCCTGGCCCATGCCTAGCCGAGAGCGCATGCCTGCGAATCTGGACGAGGCGTGGTATCCGCCGTTCCAGCAGGCCATGGAGCGCTTGCAGGTGGAGCAGGAGGCGCTGTTCGGAGAAAGCCTGGCCCATTGGCTGGCGGACGGAACCTCGGGAGTGAAGGTGACGTAAAGTGTCAGTTTGCGGCGAACGATGTGCATGAGGCGCTGCATTCTGCCGGAGGAATCCCAGCAAGCGCAGGGAAAGCGCTGTTGGCACGCTTCTGGCAAACCCTCGTGTGACAGTCGTTTCACTCCGTAGTTCCGCCGAGGTTCCCGTTCATGCTCCCAATGTCGAACAAGGTCGTCCATTTGCATCACAAGGATGAGCAGGCAGCGCTTGAGCGTTTGAACCGGATTACCGGGCTGCAGTTCAGCAGTTGGCCGGAGTCGCTGGTGCCGGCGCGCAGCGTCAGCGAACCGTCGCCTGAGAAAGCGCGGGACGAACCCCTGCTCGATCAGGTGCGCCAGGGCTGAGCGATCCGGCTCAAGCTTCGGACAGCTGCTGGGTCCTGTTTTCCTGCTCCACCGCTTGTACGAAGAACTCCTCCACGACCAGTCGGGAAAAGGCCGTCGCCGACTTCAGGCGTACCTGCATGTTCTCCACTTTCTGCCGTACGGGTAGACGGGCAATGCCGGAAAGCAGGATGCGTTGCTGGCGGTCGATTCGTCCGTGATCCACCGCCACTTCGCGCTGGCGCCCGCCATCCAGATAGCTGACCACCAGTGATACCAGCAGGTCGCAGGCATCCGGAAGATGTAGCCAGGCGGCAATGTTGTAGTCCGCGACCAGGCCCTCGTGGGCTGTCAGGGTCGGGCGTGCGGCATCCACCAGGTGTGCGGGGACGCTTCCGATCAGATGGTCTTTCATAAGCAGCAGTGTGTCCGTTTAAAAGGGCTTCGGACTCGTCGCTCTCGACTTCTCCCCAAGTCGATCCTGCCGATGCCTGGGCATACGGCCGGTTGAGTCGTCGCGTCGTGTGTGGCACGCGGATTATAGGGGTGGTCCTTTGCGTCAAACTGTGCGGTTCGACGGCGATCGTCGTGACTCTTCTCGCACTTTGTGCCTTGTAGGAAGTATCGGGGCTTCTTCTTCCCATATTCGTCTCCACTCGGTTTTGCAGAGGTGGATGGCTTCCAGTAAGGTCTCGCCATAGTGCCGCGCCGGGTTGCCCTGGTCCGGCCGATGTTTTCCTGACTCGAGAGGTTCCTGACATGGGGAGTTGGCTACGCCCGCTGGGCGCTGCTGCGGTGTTGTTTCTCGCGGGCTGTTCGGCGGATTACGGAGTCGACCAGGACGGGCGTCCTGTCGCTGCGGAGCAGTTGGACGGGCATTGGCTGGTGGTCAATTACTGGGCTGACTGGTGCGCGCCCTGCCGGACCGAGATTCCGGAGATGAATCGCCTTGCGCAGGTGCTGGAAGGGCAGGGCGGGCGCGTCATTGGCGTGAATTTCGATGGCTTGCGCGATGCCGAGTTGAAGAAGTCGGCCGATGGCATGGGGATTCGCTTCACCGTGCTGGCCGATGATCCGGCGCCTCGCTTCAAGCTCCCTCGCAGCGAAGCGTTGCCTGTCACCTATATCGTCGATGCTCGGGGGGAAATGCGTCAGCGTCTGCTGGGCGAGCAGACGGCCGATGGCATATTGAAACAGCTCGAGGCTTTGCGGGAGGGACGCTGATGGCGAGGATCTGCTTGCATGCCTATGTCGGCGGCCGGGTACAGGGCGTCGGTTTCCGTCAGGCGACCCGGGAAGAGGCTGATCGCCTCGAACTCGACGGTTGGGTGCGAAACCTGGATGACGGGCGTGTCGAGGTCGTCTGGGAGGGCGAGGAGGACCGGGCGAAAGCCCTGGAGCGATGGCTGGGGCGGGGCCCGCGGCACGCGGAGGTCTCTGCGGTCGAGGTCGAGCAAATGCCGCTGCAGGGGATCGCTGGCTTCGTCGTCCGTCGCTGACGAGGCGAGTTCGCCGTCAGGGCGTCTCGCCAGGGTCCGCGGCCAGGCGTCCGGCATCCCGGAGCAGGGCATGCATGAACTGCTGCTGCAGTTCGGGGTCGTTGCGCGTGAGTTCGATCAGGCTCTGTTCCAGTTCGCTGGCTTCTTCTTCCAGGCCCAGCTCCGCGAGGCGTTTCACCCGGTGGACCCAGTGGTGGACGTCATCGCCTTCCAGGTCGTCATAGATCAGGGCGTGAGCTTCCAGGAGCTTGCCGCGCAGGCTGCGGCTGACGCGGAGGCTGGCATCGGCGCGGGTACCATCCTGCGGGTCGCTCACCGAAAGATGTATCTGCGAGATGCGGCTGATGTCCTGTTCGGCGAAGGGGCTGTCAAGCAGGTTGAGGCGCAGCACGCCATGACGGTCGGTAAGCAGTTCGTTGAGTTCCTTGCCGGAACTGACCATGACCGGACGCTCCGCCCAGGGCAGGCTGGAGTACTCCAGGCGCTTGTCGCGCTGTTTCTCGTCGATGCTCGCGAGATTCTGTTCGGCGCGACCGTTGGATTCCACGTTCATGAACGGATTCACCCCGGCCAGTCCGTAGTTGATCCAGCCGTGGGTGATGTTGTCCGGTACGCTGCCGAAGGTCACCACGTTGACGATGTTCGCTCCGACGCCGGCCACCAGCGCCACCGCGCCCAACGGGATCTCGTAGATCTCCCGCCAGGCCTGGTACGGCGTATAGCGGTCGTAACGGCGCGTCACCTCGAACTCGGTGACCTCGAAGGACTTCTGGTCGTTGATCCGGACCCGGCGCTGCGGCAGTTCGAGCACATCGGGCTGGCCGACATCGACTTGCAGGGTGTGTTCGAGCAGCTTCCGCTCGACGCGCTCCTCATGCTCGCTACGCTGCGGCAACTGGTTGGCGCAGCCGCTCAGCAGAAGGCCGCCGCACAGGGCGGCGGCGAATAGGCGCAGGGGTCTTCCGGTGGGCATCGTTACGCTCAGCGGCTGAGTTTTTCGGTGATGAACGACATCAGTTCGCCGATCGGCAGGTTCTGCGACTCGCTGTCACGGCGGCCCTTGTATTCCAGGACGCCTTCGTTGAGGCCGCGGTCGCTGATCACGATGCGGTGGGGAATGCCGATCAGCTCCATGTCGGCGAACTTCACCCCGGGGCTGGTCTTCTTGTCGCGATCATCCAGCAGCACTTCGAAACCGGCTGCGGTCAGCTCGGCATAGAGCTTGTCGGTCGCCTGCTTGACGCTCTCGGTTTCGTACTTCAGCGGTACCAGGGCGATCTGGAACGGCGCCAGTGCGCTTGGCCAGAGAATGCCACGCTCGTCATGGTTCTGTTCGATGGCGGCGGCGACCACGCGGGATACGCCGATGCCGTAGCAGCCCATGATCAGGTTGACCGGCTTGCCCTGTTCGCTCAGGACGTTCAGCTTCATCGCTTCGCTGTACTTGGTGCCAAGCTGGAAGATATGACCGACCTCGATGCCGCGCTTGATCACCAGGGTGCCCTTGCCGTCCGGGCTGGGGTCGCCTTCGACGACATTGCGCAGGTCGGCGACCTCGGGCAGCGGCAGGTCGCGCTCCCAGTTCACGCCGAAGTAGTGCTTGTCCTCGATGTTGGCGCCAGCGGCGAAATCGCTCATCAGGGCGACGGAGCGGTCGACGATGCAGGCGATCGGCAGGTTGACCGGGCCCAGCGAGCCGGGGCCGGCGCCGATGGCGGCACGGATCTCGGCCTCCGAAGCGAATACCAGCGGGCTGGCGACCAGCGGCTGGTTGGCGGCCTTGATTTCGTTGAGCTCGTGATCGCCGCGGACGATCAGGGCGACCAGCGTGCCTTCTTCGGCGCCATGCACCACCAGGGTCTTGATGGTTTTCTCGATCGGTAGCTGGAAGCCGTCCACCAGGGCCGCGATGGTCTTGATGTTGGGCGTGTCGACCAGGCGCATGTCCTCGGTGGCGCTGCCGCGGGCGCTCTCGCGCGGCACGGCTTCGGCCTTCTCGATGTTCGCGGCGTAGTCGGAGCTGTCGCTGAAGACGATATCGTCCTCGCCGGAGTTGGCCAGCACGTGGAACTCATGGGAGTCGCTGCCGCCGATGGAGCCGTTGTCGGCTTGCACGGGACGGAAATCCAGGCCGAGGCGGGAGAAGATCTTGCTGTACGCCTGGTACATCCCGTCGTAGGTCTGCTGCAGCGAGTCCTGGCTCAGGTGGAAGGAATAGGCGTCCTTCATGATGAATTCGCGTCCGCGCATCAGGCCGAAGCGCGGGCGGATCTCATCGCGGAATTTGGTCTGGATCTGATAGAAGTTGATCGGCAGTTGCTTGTAGCTGTTCAGCTCGTTGCGCGCGAGGTCGGTGATCACTTCTTCGTGGGTCGGGCCTACGCAGAATTCGCGCTCGTGGCGGTCCTTCAGGCGCAGCAGCTCAGGGCCGTATTGCTCCCAGCGCCCCGACTCCTGCCACAGCTCGGCCGGCTGCACCGCCGGCATCAGCACTTCCAGGGCGCCGGCAGCGTTCATTTCCTCGCGGACGATGGTCTCGACCTTGCGCAGTACCCGCAGGCCCATTGGCAGCCAGGTGTAGAGACCCGAGGCCAGGCGACGGATCATGCCGGCGCGAAGCAGCAGTTGATGGCTGATTACCACCGCGTCGGCGGGGGTTTCTTTGAGCGTGGAAAGCAGATACTGACTGGTACGCATCTTTGGCCGTTATGTCGGTTGTATCGGGAGGAATGGCTGGGCATTGTACGGTGCCGGTCTGGCTGCGTACAGGGCGCCGGCCATCGATGATGAGGAGTCAGCAGGCAATGAACGCGGCGCAGGTACAGGCGTTGATCCGCATGGGGCTGCCCATGGCCGAGGACATCGATTTTCGTGTCGAGCGTCTCGACGAACGACATGCGCTGGCGCGCATACCTTTTCACGGCAAGCTGGTGCGTCCCGGTGGAACGTTGTCCGGCCCGACCATCATGGCGCTGGCCGACGCGGTGATGTACGCGGTCATTCTCGGGCGTCTCGGGGCGGTCGAGATGGCCGTGACCTCGAACCTGAACATCAACTTCCTCAGCAAGCCCAGGCCCGAGGACCTGTTGGCCGAGGCGAGCATCCTCAAGCTGGGGCGGCGCCAGGTCGTCTGCGAGGTCGGAGTGTTTTCGCAGAGTAATGAGGAAGACCTGGTGGCCCATGTGACCGGTACCTACGCCCTTCCTTTATAGGCGCGTTGCCGCCGAGAAGAAAAAACCCGGCGATGCCGGGTTTTTTCGTTGCCTGTCGGTCGATTACAGGATCGACAGCGGATAGTCGACGATCAGGCGGAACTCGTTCTGGTCGCCTTCACCCTCGTCGGCATTGGCGCGGTGCCAGGCCTGGCGGATACGGAACGACAGGTCCTTGGCCGGGCCGGCCTGGACGACGTACTTGGCTTCCAGGTTGGTCTCGTGGTGCTTGCCGTCCTCGCCGTACAGGCCCGCGTAGGAGGAACTGGAGTCGACCTTGGTGCCGTCGATGTCCTTACCGTTGATGTAACGAACCATGAAGGTCAGGCCGGGAACGCCGTAGGAGGCCATGTTCAGGTCGTAGCGGGCCTGCCAGGATTTCTCGCCGGGGCCGTTGAAGTCGGAGTACTGCACGGAGTTGGCGAGGAAAATCGAGTCACCGCCGCCGCCGGAACCGTTCTCGCCGAAGCCGATGTAGTCGAACGGCTCGTCGCCATGCACCTGCTGGTAGGCCAGGGTGAAGGTGTGCGCGTCCAGGGTGTACGCGCCGGCCAGGGACCAGGCGGTGTTGCTGATGTCGCCGGCCTTGGCTTTGCCTTCATCGGTGGTGCGGTAGATGTTGAAGTCGAAGCCCAGCGACTGGTCGGATGCCAGCGGGATTGTGTAGTTGGTGTTCAGGTAATACTGGCGATAGATGTCTTTCAATTCGGCGCCATACAGGGAGGCGCTGAGATTGTCGGTGATCGCGTAGCGGCCGCCGGCGAAGTCCGCGCTCTTGGCGGTCTGGCCTGCATAGGTTGCGTAGAGTTCGCCGCGCGACTTGGTGGTGGTGCCCTGCTTGCCTTCGGTGAAGTGGCCCGCTTCGAGATCGAGCCCTTCGAATTCACTGCTCTGCAGTTGGAAGCCGGTCGCGGTCTGCGGGAACAGGCGGCTGCCGCCGGCGGCGAAGACCGGCGCGGTAGGTTGCATTTCGCCCCACTTCAGCATGGTCTTGGAAATGCGCACCTTCAGGGCGCCGCCAGCGCGGCTGTAGTCGTCGCGCGGCTTGCCGTCGTTCATCACCGGCAGGTTGCCGGTGCCGGTCTTGTCCGAGGTACCGTCGAGCTTCAGGCCCAGGTAGCCGAAGGCATCGACGCCGAAGCCCACGGTGCCTTGAGTGAAGCCGGATTCGTAGGTGGTGAGGAAGCCCTGGGTCCAATCGACGCGATCGCCCCGACCTTCCTTGCCGTCACGGTTGAAATAGTAGTTGCGGAGCAGCAGGTCGAGGCTGCTGTCTTCGATGAACCCCTTCGCTTCGGCCTGATCGCTGACGAATGCGTCGGCCACGGCGAACTGAGTGCTACCTGCGGAAACCGCCAGTGCAATGGCGCTCCACTTCATCACTTTCATTGTGATTGCTCCTTTGGTTTTGAAATTATCTCTGCCATCACAGTGCCGCAGTGACGGCTAGTTCTTCTTGTCGGCGCTAACTTATAGCACGCAGTGTTTCTTGGCGATAGTTGAGGTTTCGAAGCGACGGATTCTTTACGGTGTTGTCGCAAAATTGCATGACGTATGTCGCATCTGCGTAGGTGAGCAGTTGAAAAAATGACGTATGTCGCGGGCTTGGTCACTCTTGTTGAGGTCGCTTCTCAAGTCGCTTTTCCCGATTGGCGGGGTCTTGTAATAAAAATGTCATGTTCCGTGCGACCCCTCTTACTGTGATGAAAGAGGTATAAGCAAACTCCGTGCACAAATTGGAAAACGGCTTCGCCTATGTATTCCAGTTGGTCTCTGCGAGAGCGAAACTATTCTGTTTGAAAGCAAACGAATCATGCCTTGAAACCTGTTTGTAATCCGTCTGCTTCAAGGGTTGGTTGCCATCGAGTTGTCTGTGGCGAATGCGTTTGTATCCACGGCATGTCTCCTGTTCGGCGTCGCGCTGTATTCATTCGACCGGCATCTTATGGGGCGTTCGGCTGGAGAGGCGCGCCAAGCTGGGGCGGGCGGATGTGCGGGCTTGCTTTGGCCGGGCGGCGAAGTATCCTGCGCGGCAGTTACGGCGGGTCCCTTCTCGGAAGGAGGGGCTAAGCTGTCCATGAATGACGGTCGAACAGGAGAGGTCAGTATGTTCGCTTTGGATCCCCGGCTGGAGCAGGACACCCTGTTGCTCGGCGACTTTCCCCTCAGCCGCCTGCTGCTGATGAACGATGCCCGCTATCCGTGGTTCATCCTGGTGCCGAGGCGGGAGGATGTCACCGAGCTGTTCCAGCTCGATGTCGATGACCAGCAGGCGCTGTGGCGCGAGGCCACGCTGCTGGCAGAGGTGCTCAAGGACACCTTCCGTGCGGACAAGATGAATGTCGCTAACCTGGGCAATGTGGTCAGCCAGCTCCACATGCACGTGATCGTCCGGCGACGTGGCGACGACGCCTGGCCCGGCCCTGTCTGGGGGCGCCATCCGGCTCAGCCTTATTCTTCCGAGCAGGTCGAGGCGATCCGCGGCAAGTTGCGGATGGTGCTGACCGACGGCTTCCGTTTTGCCGGGGAGGCCTAGATGGAGCTGGACGCGCGCATGGATGACCTGGAATGCCGCCAGGCTTTCCAGGATGACACTTTGCAGGCTCTCAACGATGTGGTGGTCGAGCAGCAGCGCAGCATTGAGCGACTGCAGCTTCAGGTCGCGGCATTGATCAAGCGTCTGGAAGACGTCCAGGGGCTGGTGGGCGAGGCGGGGGAAGACGAAGCGCCTCCTCCCCATTATTGAATGCACAAAAAACCCGCCGTTCGGCGGGTTTTCTGTTTTTCGCGGCGGTCAGCGGCGGGAGGCGATTACGTCTTCCGCCTGCAGGCCCTTGTCCCGTTGTACCACCGAGAACTCCACGCGCTGGCCTTCGATGAGGATGCGGTGGCCTTCGCCGCGAATCGCTCGGAAGTGGACGAAGATGTCCTCGCCCGAATCGCGGGAAATGAAGCCGAAACCTTTTGAGGTGTTGAACCACTTCACGGTACCGGTCTCCCGGTTGCCGCTGTCCTGGCTGCCGCCGAGGGCCGTCGGGGCGCTGGCGCTGCGCGAGACCGGTTTGCCGGGCTTCAGGCTGCCCGCCAGTTGCAGGGCCGTGGCCAGCACCAGGCTTAGCAGGGGCAGGACGATCGCCGGCTGGTCGGCGATGGTCGGCAGCGGCGCCAGCAGGATCAGTGCCTGCAGGACGACGCCCAGGACCAGCAGGGCGGCTGCGCCGGCCTGCAGCGGGCGGGTTGGATGTGACGATTGCAGTACGGGAGCGAAGAGCAGGTTGATCAGGCCCAGAATGGCCAGGTAGATGGCATCGGGATGTTGCAGGAAGGGTGTGGCTTCGGTTCTTAGGCTGGGAATGAAGGACAGCAATAGGGCGGCGACGCCCGTGACCAGAAGGACGATTTTCAACATGTCAATGAGTTCACCTTGATGGGGTAACGATCAAGTAGCCGGACAGCGCTTCGGTGCATGAAACGAAAGGTGCGGAAGGACGGCCGGCCTATGCGTGTGACGCACGGCGGCTATTTAACAGGAAAGCAGGAGGCTACTCAAATCAAGCGGTTGGCGCCGGAGGGGAGGGCGGGGCCCTGAGGCGGGCCCCGCTTTCTATCGAGCGATCGACGATCAGCTGGCGAGAAGGCTGCGCAACATCCAGGCGGTCTTTTCATGTACCTGCATGCGTTGGGTGAGCAGGTCGGCGGTGGGTTCGTCGCTGACCTTGTCCAGCAGCGGGAAGATGCTGCGGGCGGTGCGCACCACGGCTTCCTGGCCCTGGACCAGTTGCCGGATCATCTCCTCGGCTTCCGGCACGCCTTCCTCTTCCTTGATGGACGACAGGCGGGCGTAGGCGGCGTAGGTGCCGGGCGCCGGGAAGCCCAGGGCCCGGATGCGCTCGGCGATGTCGTCCACGGCAACGGCCAGTTCGGTGTACTGGCCTTCGAACATCAGGTGCAGCGTATTGAACATCGGGCCGGTGACGTTCCAGTGGAAGTTGTGGGTTTTCAGGTAGAGGGTGTAGGTGTCGGCCAGTAGCCGCGACAGGCCCTCGGCAATGGCTGCGCGATCCTGTTCGCCGATTCCGATATTGATTTCCATGGCGTTCTCCTTTCAGTCGGCCTTGTGAATGGGGCACTCCGAAACAGTTGGAGTGAGGCTAACACAGGGTTTTTCCCAGCGCTCTTGGTCTATGTCAAAGGCGGCGATAGGGAGAGTCTATTCCGACTGCCCGGCCAAGCGAATGGTTCGCAGGGGGCGGCGAAATGCTTCCGTTCAACGGCCTGGCTTCCCGCGTGACAGGCCGGCGGGGCTGGCTGCAAGCCATGGATTTTTCAGGCTATAATCCCCGCCTTCAATGCGAAGTGGGCCCGGATGCGGGTGCTTCGCCGTTGCCGTTCACCGGGCAGCGCGGGCGATGTCCTTCCGGGGGCGTACCGATGGTTCCGGTGCTCGGTCAGGGCCGGCGAGAGCCCGGCAATGGTCGCCAGGCAGCCGGCGGCTCCACAGAATCCAAGACTTACGAGAAGCGAACCACACCATGATGCGCAGCCACTATTGCGGCCAACTGAACGAGAGCCTGGACGGCCAGGAAGTCACACTTTGCGGTTGGGTTCACCGCCGCCGCGACCATGGTGGAGTGATCTTCCTCGATGTGCGCGATCGCGAGGGGCTGGCCCAGGTGGTGTTCGATCCGGACCGTGCGGAAACCTTCGCCAAGGCCGACCGGGTGCGCAGCGAGTTCGTGGTGAAGATCACCGGCAAGGTGCGCCTGCGCCCTGAAGGCGCGCGCAACCCGAACATGGCGTCTGGCTCCATCGAGGTACTGGGCTACGAACTGGAAGTGCTGAACCAGGCCGAGACTCCGCCGTTCCCGTTGGATGAATACTCCGATGTGGGCGAGGAAACCCGCCTGCGCTACCGCTTCATCGACCTGCGTCGTCCGGAGATGGCCGCCAAGCTGAAGCTGCGCGCGCGCATCACCAGCAGCATTCGCCGCTACCTGGACGACAACGGCTTCCTCGACGTCGAGACCCCGATCCTCGGCCGGCCGACGCCGGAAGGCGCGCGCGACTACCTGGTGCCGAGCCGTACCTACCCGGGACACTTCTTCGCCCTGCCGCAGTCGCCGCAGCTGTTCAAGCAACTGCTGATGGTCGCCGGCTTTGATCGCTACTACCAGATCGCCAAGTGCTTCCGTGACGAGGACCTGCGTGCCGACCGCCAGCCGGAATTCACCCAGATCGACATCGAGACCAGCTTCCTCGACGAGAGCGACATCATCGGCATCACCGAGAAGATGGTGCGCCAGCTGTTCAAGGAAGTGCTGGACGTCGAGTTCGACGAGTTCCCGCACATGCCGTTCGAAGAGGCCATGCGCCGCTACGGTTCGGACAAGCCCGACCTGCGCATCCCGCTGGAGTTGGTGGACGTCGCCGACCAGTTGAAGGAAGTGGAGTTCAAGGTCTTCTCCGGTCCGGCCAACGATCCGAAGGGGCGTGTCGCCGCCCTGCGTGTACCGGGCGCCGCCTCCATGCCGCGCAGCCAGATCGACGACTACACCAAGTTCGTCGGCATCTATGGTGCCAAGGGCCTGGCCTACATCAAGGTCAACGAGCGCGCCAAGGGCGTGGAAGGTCTGCAGTCGCCGATCGTGAAGTTCATCCCCGAGGCCAACCTGAACGTGATCCTCGATCGCGTTGGCGCGGTCGACGGGGACATCGTGTTCTTCGGCGCCGACAAGGCCAAGATCGTTTGCGATGCCCTGGGCGCGCTGCGTATCAAGGTCGGCCATGACCTCAAGCTGCTCACCCGGGAGTGGGCGCCCATGTGGGTCGTGGACTTCCCGATGTTCGAGGAGAACGACGACGGCTCGCTGTCCGCGCTGCACCACCCGTTCACCTCGCCCAAGTGCACCCCGGCCGAGCTTGAGGCCAATCCGGGCGCGGCGCTTTCCCGCGCCTACGACATGGTGCTCAACGGCACCGAGTTGGGTGGCGGTTCCATCCGCATCCACGACAAGTCCATGCAGCAGGCGGTGTTCCGCGTGCTGGGCATCGACGAGGCGGAGCAGGAAGAGAAGTTCGGCTTCCTGCTCGACGCGCTCAAGTACGGTGCGCCGCCGCATGGCGGCCTGGCCTTCGGCCTGGATCGCCTGGTCATGCTGATGACCGGTGCATCGTCGATCCGCGAAGTGATCGCCTTCCCGAAGACCCAGAGCGCTGGCGACGTCATGACCCAGGCACCGGGTTCCGTGGACGGCAAGGCCCTGCGCGAGCTGCACATTCGCCTGCGCGAGCAGCCGAAGGCCGAGTGATTCGAATCAACCCGCGGTGGCGCCGCTTGCGGCGCCTCCTGCCGAGAGAGCAATACGGAGTGAGTTATGGCTGGTCATTCTAAATGGGCCAACATCAAGCACCGCAAAGAGCGGCAAGATGCCAAGAAAGGCAAGATCTTCACCAAGCTGATCCGTGAGCTGACCGTCGCTGCAAGGCAGGGCGGCGGCGTACCGGCGGACAACCCGCGTCTGCGCCTGGCCGTGGACAAGGCGCTGACCGCCAACATGACCCGCGATACCATCGATCGTGCCATTGCGCGCGGCGTCGGCTCCAACGATGCCGACAACATGGTCGAGCTTTCCTATGAAGGCTATGCGCCGAGCGGCGTAGCGATCATCGTCGAGGCGATGACCGACAACCGCAACCGTACCGCTGCGGAAGTGCGTCATGCCTTCAGCAAGTGTGGCGGCAACCTGGGTACCGATGGTTCGGTCGCCTACATGTTCGAGCGCAAGGGACAGATCAGCTTCGCTCCCGGCGTGGACGAGGAAGCGCTGATGGACGCGGCCCTGGAGGCTGGCGCCGATGACGTGGTAGTCAACGACGATGGCTCCATCGACGTGTTCACCACCTTCGCCGACTTCATTTCGGTGAACGAGGCGCTGGCCGCCGCTGGATTCAAGGGCGACGAAGCCGAAGTCACCATGATCCCTTCGACCACCGCGACCCTGGACCTGGAAACCGCGCAGAAGGTGCTCAAGCTGATCGACATGCTCGAGGACCTGGACGACGTGCAGAACGTCTATTCCAATGCCGATATCCCGGACGACGTGATGGCGCAGCTCGGCTGAGCCGATCGGAGCGATAACGCGAAGCCGGAAGTGGGGTACGCTTGACGCGTTCGAACCCCGCTTCCGGCTTTTAGTATCCAGCTTATGACTTTGATTCTAGGGATTGACCCGGGCTCGCGCATCACCGGCTTCGGCGTGGTGCGGGAAACGGCGCGCGGTTGCGAATACGTGGCGTCCGGATGCATACGGACCGGTAATGGCCCCTTGCACGAGCGTCTGCACGTGGTGTTTCGCAGCGTCCGCGAGGTGATCCGCACCCATGGCCCGACGGCCCTGAGCATCGAGCAGGTGTTCATGGCGCGCAACGCCGATTCGGCCCTGAAGCTGGGGCAGGCGCGGGGGGCGGCCATCGTCGCGGCAATGGAGGAGGGGTTGAGCGTGGCGGAGTACACCGCCTCGCAGGTCAAGCAGGCAGTCGTGGGGACCGGCGGTGCAGACAAGCAGCAGGTGCAGATGATGGTCATGCATCTGTTGAAGCTGACCCAGAAACCGCAGATCGATGCCTCCGATGCCCTGGCCATCGCCCTGTGTCATGCCCATACCCAACAGAGTCTGGTCCCCCATGGCCTGGTGGGCGCACGCCGACGTGGCGGGCGCCTGCGTCTTTGAATAAGGAAAGCTCTTCGTGATCGGACGCTTGCGTGGCACCCTGGCGGAGAAACAGCCGCCGCACCTGATCCTCGATGTGAATGGCGTCGGCTATGAAGTGGAAGTGCCGATGACGACCCTCTATCGGTTGCCTTCGGTAGGCGAGCCGGTGACCTTGCATACCCATCTGGTTGTGCGTGAGGATGCGCACTTGCTCTATGGCTTCGCCGAAAAGCGCGAGCGAGAGCTGTTCCGTGAGCTGATCCGACTCAACGGCGTGGGTCCGAAACTGGCTCTGGCGCTGATGTCGGGCCTGGAAGTGGACGAACTGGTGCGTTGCGTCCAGGCACAGGACACTTCCACCCTGGTGAAGATCCCCGGTGTTGGCAAGAAGACCGCCGAGCGCCTGCTGGTGGAGTTGAAGGACCGCTTCAAGGCTTGGGAAAACATGCCCACGATTGCACCGTTGGTGATGGAACCCCGTGGCAGCGCTACAGTCTCAAGCGCCGAGGCCGATGCAGTCAGCGCGCTGATCGCCCTCGGCTTCAAGCCACAGGAAGCCAGTCGTGCCGTCGCAGCCGTACCGGGAGAGGATTTGTCCAGCGAAGAAATGATCCGCCAGGCCCTGAAGGGCATGGTCTAGGTGGCGCCCGATGATCGAGCCTGATCGCCTCATATCCGCCGTTTCCGGTCGCGAACGCGATGAGCAGTTGGACCGCGCCATTCGCCCACTGAAGCTGGCCGACTACATCGGCCAGCCCAGCGTGCGCGAGCAGATGGAGCTGTTCATCCATGCCGCGCGCGGCCGCCAGGAGGCGCTCGACCATACGCTGATCTTCGGTCCGCCGGGGCTGGGCAAGACGACCCTGGCGAATATCATCGCCCAGGAAATGGGCGTTTCCATCAAGAGTACTTCCGGGCCGGTGCTCGAGCGTCCCGGCGATCTCGCCGCGTTGCTGACCAACCTGGAGGCCGGCGACGTCCTGTTCGTCGACGAGATCCACCGTCTTTCGCCCATCGTCGAAGAAGTGCTGTATCCGGCCATGGAAGATTTCCAGTTGGACATCATGATCGGCGAAGGGCCCGCGGCCCGCTCCATCAAGCTGGACCTGCCGCCGTTCACCCTGGTCGGCGCGACCACTCGTGCCGGCATGCTGACCAATCCACTGCGCGATCGCTTCGGTATCGTCCAGCGCCTGGAGTTCTACAACGTCGAGGACCTGGCGACCATCGTCAGTCGGTCGGCCGGCATTCTCGGCCTGGAGATCGAGCCGCAGGGCGCGGCGGAAATCGCCAAGCGCGCCCGCGGTACGCCGCGAATCGCCAATCGCCTGCTGCGCCGGGTACGCGACTTCGCCGAGGTCCGGGGGCAGGGCGACATTACCCGGGTGATCGCCGACAAGGCATTGAACCTGCTCGATGTCGACGAGCGTGGCTTCGACCACCTCGACCGTCGTCTGTTGCTGACCATGATCGACAAGTTCGATGGCGGGCCTGTAGGAATCGACAACTTGGCTGCGGCGTTGAGCGAGGAGCGGCACACGATCGAAGATGTACTGGAGCCCTATCTGATCCAGCAGGGCTACATCATGCGGACACCGCGGGGACGCGTGGTAACACGCCATGCGTACCTGCACTTTGGCCTGAATATTCCGAAAAGGTTGGGGCCGGGGGTGACGACGGATCTGTTCACGTCTGAAGATGGTAATTAATTGCATTTGTGGGCGATTGCCGATTGGCAAAGCCGGGACTTGGTTCTAGAGTATGCGCGCGCAACACGGGGGAAAGCCGTTCCAGCAGCGTTTCCGGGTCTATTACGAGGACACGGATGCCGGCGGCATCGTCTATTACGTCAACTATCTCAAGTTCATGGAACGGGCTCGGACCGAGCGGCTGCGAGCTTTGGGGTTCGCCCAATCGCAACTGGTCGGCGACAATCTGCTGTTCGTCGTGCACTCCGCCGAGGCGCGTTACCACGCCCCGGCCAAGCTCGACGATGAACTGCTTGTCAGCGCCGAGGTCGAGGAGTTGAACCGGGCGAGCCTGAAGTTTCGTCAACAGGTTCGTCGAGCGTCGGACTCCGTCCTGCTCTGCGAGGGGCGGTTCCTGGTGGCGTGCGTGCGAGCGGACACCCTGAAGCCACGTGCTATCCCCGAAACGTTGCGTGCGGCTTTTGCCGGAAGCCCGGATTCTTTTTCAGCAGGAGATTAAAGTGGAACCGAACGTCGTCGACCATACCTCCATGTGGAGCCTGATCAGCAACGCCAGTATCGTGGTGCAGCTGGTCATGCTGACCCTCGTGGCCGCCTCGGTCACATCCTGGATCATGATTTTCCAGCGCGGTAACGCCATGCGCGCCGCCAAGAAGGCACTGGATGCCTTCGAAGAACGCTTCTGGTCGGGCATCGACCTGTCCAAGCTGTACCGCCAGGCCGGTAGCAATCCGGACCCGGACTCCGGCGTCGAGCAGATCTTCCGTGCCGGCTTCAAGGAGTTTTCCCGTCTGCGCCAGCAGCCCGGCGTCGATCCCGATGCGGTGATGGAGGGCGTGGCGCGCGCCATGCGTGTGGCCATCTCCCGTGAGGAGGAGAAACTCGAGGCCAGCCTGCCGTTCCTGGCAACCGTCGGCTCCACCAGCCCGTACGTCGGCCTGTTCGGTACCGTCTGGGGTATCATGAATTCCTTCCGTGGCCTGGCCACCGTGCAGCAGGCTACCCTGGCCACCGTCGCCCCGGGTATCGCCGAAGCGCTGATCGCCACCGCCATCGGCCTGTTCGCCGCGATCCCCGCGGTCATCGCCTACAACCGCTTCTCCGCACGTTCTGAGATGCTGATCGGTCGTTACTACACCTTCGCCGACGAGTTCCAGGCCATCCTGCACCGCAAGGTGCACACCAGCGACGACTAAGACGACTGAGAGGTAAGCCGATATGGCAAGGGTTCGTCACAAGCGCAAGCCGGTCGCGGAAATGAACGTGGTGCCTTACATCGACGTGATGCTGGTACTGCTGGTGATTTTCATGGTGACCGCACCGATGCTCAACCAGGGGGTCAAGGTCGACCTGCCGAAGGTGTCCAGCGAGGCGTTGCCTCAGGACAACAACAAGCAGGTCCTGACCCTTTCGGTGAAGGCTGACGGTTCCTATTACTGGAACGTCGGCAGCGAAGTGGATACTGAAAAACAGACCGATAGTGCCGTGTCGTTGGAACAGATGACCGATGCAGTCACCAAGATCATGAGTGCCCGTCCGGACACCCAGGTATTCATCCGCGGCGACAAGGCGGTGAACTATGGTGCGGTGGTTGGCGCCATGGG
Source organism: Pseudomonas sp. YA1 (assembly GCF_058680555.1). Lineage (NCBI taxonomy): Bacteria > Pseudomonadati > Pseudomonadota > Gammaproteobacteria > Pseudomonadales > Pseudomonadaceae > Pseudomonas > Pseudomonas sp. YA1. The sequence goes on along the minus strand of NZ_JBZWBG010000016.1, from coordinate 7,703 downwards.
TGCCTTGCAGCAGGCCGGTGTGCCCAACGTCGGGTTGATTACCGAGGCCCCCTGATCTTGAAGCAACAGTTCGAGCGCTCGCCTTCCGAGAGTTATTTCTGGCCCGTCGTCCTGGCGGTGGTCCTGCACGTTCTGATCTTCGCCATGCTGTTCGTCAGCTGGGCGTTTGCTCCGGAGCTTCCTCCCTCCAAGCCGATCGTGCAGGCCACGCTCTACCAGCTCAAGTCGAAGAGCCAGGCGACGACCCAGACCAACCAGAAGATCGCTGGCGAGGCGAAGAAGACCGCCTCCAAGCAATACGAAGTCGAGCAGCTCGAACAGAAGAAGCTCGAGCAGCAGAAACTCGAGCAACAAAAGCTGGAACAGCAGCAGGTCGCTGCTGCGAAAGCGGCGGAACAAAAGAAGGCTGACGAGGCTCGAAAGGCCGAGGCCCAGAAAGCCGCCGAGGCGAAGAAGGCCGATGAAGCCAAGAAAGCTGCCGAGGCCAAGGCCGCCGAACAGAAGAAGCAGGCTGACATAGCCAAGAAGCGCGCCGAGGACGAGGCCAAGAAAAAGGCCGCTGAGGACGCCAAGAAAAAGGCAGCCGAGGACGCGAAGAAGAAAGCGGCCGAGGAGGCCAAGAAGAAGGCTGCTGCGGAAGCGGCGAAGAAGAAAGCCGCCGTCGAGGCCGCCAAGAAAAAGGCCGCCGCCGCTGCCGCGGCAGCCCGCAAGGCTGCCGAGGACAAGAAGGCGCAGGCGTTGGCCGAGTTGCTTTCGGATACGACCGAGCGCCAGCAGGCCCTGGCCGACGAGGTGGGCAGCGAGGTCACCGGCAGTCTCGACGACCTGATCGTCAACCTGGTGAGCCAGCAGTGGCGGCGTCCTCCATCGGCGCGTAATGGAATGAGCGTAGAAGTACTGATCGAAATGCTGCCGGACGGTACCATCACCAATGCCAGCGTCAGCCGTTCGAGTGGCGACAAGCCTTTCGACAGTTCGGCGGTGGCGGCGGTGCGCAACGTCGGCCGTATTCCCGAGATGCAGCAATTGCCGCGGGCTACCTTCGACAGCCTGTATCGTCAGCGCCGCATCATCTTTAAACCGGAGGATTTGAGTCTGTGAGTACCCTGATTCGCATTGCGCTGTTCGCCCTGGCCCTGGTGGCAGGTGCTGCGCAGGCTGCCGACCCGCTGGTGATCTCCAGCGGTAACGACCGTGCCATTCCCATCGCCGTGGTGCCGTTCGGCTTCCAGGGGGGCAACGTGTTGCCGGAAGACATGTCCAATATCATCGGCAACGACCTGCGCAACTCCGGCTACTTCGAGCCGCTGCCCCGGCAGAACATGATCAGCCAGCCGGCGCAGGCCAGCGAAGTGATCTTCCGTGACTGGAAGGCAGTTGGCGTCAACTACGTGATGGTCGGCAACATCGTACCTGCCGGCGGACGCCTGCAGGTGCAGTACGCATTGTTCGATGTCGGCACCGAGCAGCAGGTCCTGACCGGCAGCGTGACCGGCAGCACCGATCAGCTCCGCGACATGTCGCACTACATCGCCGACCAGTCGTTCGAGAAGCTCACCGGTATCAAGGGCGCGTTCTCCACCAAGATGCTCTATGTCACCGCCGAGCGTTTCTCGGTCGACAACACCCGCTACACCTTGCAGCGCTCCGACTACGACGGCGCCCGCCCGGTGACCCTGCTGCAGTCGCGCGAGCCCATCGTGTCGCCGCGCTTCTCGCCCGATGGCCGCCGTATCGCCTATGTCTCCTTCGAACAGAAGCGGCCGCGTATCTTCATCCAGTACGTCGATACTGGCCGTCGTGAGCAGATCACCAATTTCGAGGGCCTGAATGGCGCTCCGGCATTCTCCCCTGACGGCAACCGCCTGGCCTTCGTCCTGTCGCGCGACGGCAACCCGGAAATCTACGTCATGGACCTTGGCAGCCGCGCCCTGCGCCGCCTGACCAACAACCTGGCGATCGATACCGAACCTTTCTGGGGCAAGGACGGCTCTACCCTGTACTTCACCTCGGACCGTGGCGGCAAGCCGCAGATCTACAAGATGAACGTGAACAGCGGTGCCGTGGACCGGGTAACCTTCATCGGCAACTACAACGCCAACCCGAAACTCTCGGCCGACGAGAAGACTCTGGTAATGGTTCACCGCCAGCAGGGCTACACCAACTTCCAGATCGCCGCCCAGGACCTCCAGCGCGGCAATCTGCGGGTGCTGTCGAACACCACTCTGGACGATTCGCCCACTGTTGCGCCCAATGGCACCATGCTAATCTACGCCACCCGCCAGCAGGACCGGGGCGTGCTGATGCTCGTATCCATCAACGGACGCGTACGGATACCTCTCCCTACCGCTCAGGGCGATGTGCGCGAGCCTTCCTGGTCCCCTTACCTGAACTGACGGTCGCCAACGGTTACAAACTTATACACTGGGGTTCATTAGGAGTTACATGATGGAAATGCTGAAATTCGGCAAATTTGCTGCGCTGGCTCTGGCCATGGCTGTGGCTGTGGGTTGCTCCTCCAAGGGCGGCGATGCTTCCGGTGAAGGTGCCAATGGCGGCGTCGACCCGAACGCAGGCTATGGCGCCAACAGCGGTGCCGTTGACGGCAGCCTGAGCGACGAAGCCGCTCTGCGTGCGATCACCACCTTCTACTTCGAGTACGACAGCTCCGACCTGAAGCCGGAAGCCATGCGCGCTCTGGACGTACACGCGAAAGACCTGAAAGGCAGCGGTCAGCGCGTAGTGCTGGAAGGCCACACCGACGAACGCGGCACCCGCGAGTACAACATGGCTCTGGGCGAGCGTCGTGCCAAGGCCGTTCAGCGCTACCTGGTGCTGCAGGGCGTTTCGCCGGCCCAGCTGGAACTGGTTTCCTACGGTAAAGAGCGTCCGGTCGCCACCGGCCACGACGAGCAGTCCTGGGCTCAGAACCGTCGCGTCGAGCTGAAGAAGTAAGAAGTCGTTATGCCCAAGCACCTGCGTGTCCTGACGTTCCTCGCGCTCAGCCTGCCATTCGCGGCCTGGGCGGAAGTTCCTGTGTATGACGGCGTTGCCGCCAACAATGGCGGCAACGTTCCTCCTTCCGGGTATGGCACGGCAGGTGCCGGCGGCGCCTTTGCCGGAGGTGGGGTGACAACCCCCACCTCCGTGCAGGGCGAACTGTTCATGCAGCTCCAGCAGATGCAGGACGAATTGGCTCGCCTGCGTGGCACGCTCGAGGAACAGCAGAACCAGATCCAGCAGCTCAAGCAGGAAAGCCTGGAACGCTACCAGGACCTCGACCGTCGGATTTCCGGTGGTGGCGCTCCCGCTGCACAGAATTCCGCACCCGCTGGCGCCATCAACGCCAATGGGGCGCCTGCGGCTCCCGCAGGCAACAACGCACCGGCGCCGAGTAGCGAGCCGGGCGACCCGGCGAAGGAGAAGCTCTACTACGACGCGGCCTTCGACCTGATAAAGAGCAAGGATTTCGACAAGGCGAGCCAGGCGTTCAATGCCTTCTTGCGCAAGTACCCGAACAGCCAGTACTCCGGCAACGCCCAGTACTGGCTCGGCGAGGTGAACCTGGCCAAGGGCGACCTGCAAGGTGCCGGCCAGGCTTTCGCGCGGGTCAGCCAGAGCTACCCCAGCAGCCAGAAGGTGCCTGACTCGCTGTACAAGCTGGCGGACGTCGAGCGTCGCCTGGGTAACAACGACAAGGCCAAGGGCATCCTCCAGCAGGTCATTTCCCAGTACCCGGGCACTTCGGCCGCCCAACTGGCGCAGCGCGACCTGAAGAACCTTCGCTGATCCCGTTCCCGATGAACAAACCCGCGCCTGTCGCGGGTTTTTTCGTTAGAATCGGCGCCCCCGTGAAGCTGCATGGTTTCAGCTCGGCTGATCTTCGTGCCTCTCCACGCGAGACCTTCCGGGATTTCGAGTGCCACGACAGGATACGTTCCGTGGCGCCCCTTCATTTACCGCAACGGAGGCGGACGACCTGTTCAGTCGTCACGCCCGTGGCTGAATATGCAACAGACCCTGCGCATCACCGAGATTTTCTACTCGTTGCAGGGGGAAACACGTACCGCCGGCTTGCCGACGGTCTTCGTGCGCCTGACCGGCTGCCCCCTGCGCTGTCACTATTGCGATACCGCCTATGCCTTCAGCGGCGGCGACGTCGTTAGCCTGGACGCTATTCTCGAGCGGGTTGCCGCCTACAAGCCCCGCTACATCTGCGTGACCGGCGGGGAGCCGCTGGCCCAGCCGAATTGCATTTCTCTGCTGGAGCGGCTCTGCGACGCCGGCTACGAGGTTTCCCTGGAAACCAGCGGGGCCCTCGATGTGTCACGGGTCGACCCGCGCGTAAGCAAGGTTCTCGACCTCAAGACGCCGGGATCTGGCGAGGTCGGACGCAACCGATACGAAAATATCCCGTTGCTGACCGACAACGATCAGGTGAAGTTCGTCGTCTGTTCGCGAGAGGACTACGACTGGGCGGTATCCAAGCTGATCGAGTACCGCCTCGACCAGCGTGCCGGTGAAGTCCTGTTCTCGCCGAGCCACCATCAGGTCAGCGCGCGAGAACTGGCCGATTGGATCGTGGCCGACAACCTGCCGGTCCGCCTGCAATTGCAACTGCACAAGATTCTCTGGAACGACGAACCGGGCCATTGAGACGAGGAATCCATCATGAACCAGAAGAAAGCGGTCATCCTGCTCTCCGGCGGCCTCGACTCCGCCACCGTTGTCGCCATGGCCAAGGCCGACGGCTACGCCTGCTACACCATGAGTTTCGACTACGGCCAGCGCCATCGCGCCGAGCTGCAGGCCGCCGAGCGCGTGGCCCGGCAGTTGGGCGTGATCGAGCACAAGGTGATAGGGCTCGACCTCAATGGCATGGGCGGCTCGGCATTGACCGACGAGAGCATCGCGGTGCCCGAGTCGCCTAGCGAAGGTATACCGGTGACTTACGTGCCCGCGCGCAATACGGTGTTTCTCTCGCTCGCCCTGGGCTGGGCCGAGGTCCTGGATGCCCGTGACATCTTCATCGGTGTGAATGCGGTGGATTACTCTGGTTATCCGGATTGTCGCCCTGAGTTCGTCGAGGCTTTCGAGCGCATGGCGAACCTGGCAACCAAGGCGGGCGTGGAAGGCAATGGCTTCCGCATCCAGGCGCCGCTGCAGTATCTGTCCAAGGCGCAGATCATCCAGGCGGGCGTGGCGCGTGGGGTGGATTACGGCCTGACGGTGTCCTGTTATCAAGCCGATGAGCAGGGACGTGCGTGCGGCAAATGCGATAGCTGCCGGCTGCGTGCGGATGGCTTCGCGGCGGCTGGTATTTCCGACCCGACGCCATATTTCTGAAAAAAATTCGCGAGAGGTGTTGTTTTTACGTTAGAAATCAGTATTATACGCCTCGCGTTGGGTCGTTAGCTCAGTCGGTAGAGCAGTTGGCTTTTAACCAATTGGTCGTAGGTTCGAATCCTACACGACCCACCATTTTCCAAGGGGCGAGTTGCGTAGGTCTAGGAAGGGGGTGTTGCACCGTTCTAGCCTTGCAGCCGTCTGGGCCGAACATTAGGCCCGCATTGACGTGATGTCAATATGGAATAGCCCGCCTTTATAGGTGGGCTTTTCTGTTTCTAAGGCCCTGAAACCATTCTGCAGGCGTAGCAATGCGCCCCCGACGTAATCAGCGATTACAGAGGGTACTGTGGTATTGGCCTTGAAATTGCGCGGCTCTGCCAGCATGCCGGCGCTGGAATCCAGGCGCTCTCGGTAATTCCAAATTTTTCCTACAGGCCTAGCGATCTGCTGGGAGGCGCGGCTACCTTTCGTCCGGTAGCCGGCCCTCAGTACCGGTATCGCTAGGCGAGATTGCTTCGGGCGGCAGATCCCCATCCGCCTGTTCCGCTTGTTGCAGCGGGAGCCGCGGATGCCGAGGCGGCACGGTTCGATAAGTGTTGAGCCATCAGAGTGAACAGCACGCTTTGCTCGAAGGTGTCAGGTGGCTGTGGTAGCGCTTCTGCTTCCCACGCGGTTGGACCTCCCTGAATGCCTGTCCCTGGCGTGTGCTCCCTTGGTTCTGCAGGCTCTGTCCTGGCCTCCGGTGGCGGCGCTTCACTCACTCGAGCGAGAGGTTGCCCGCATGGCTTCGGTTTGGCAGAGGCTTGCGGGGAGCCGCTGTAATCCACCTTCCTGACATTCTCCAGCGCGCCTTGGGCCAGGCTTCTAGCATGCAGCACGGCACGCATGTGATCGTAGTCGGCCTCGATGTAGCTCATCGTGGTCTGGATATTCGAGTGGTTGAGCAGGCACTTCGTGAGGTGGATGTTCCGCTCGGGTGCCTTCATCAAGTCGGTGGCCAGGGTGTGCCGGAAACGGTGCGGGGTCATCCGCACCCCAACCTTCTCGGTCAACTTCCGGTACATGGCTTCGACCTGGTCGGAGTTCATCACCTTGCTCTTGTAGTGCGGTGAGAACCGGTTGACGTTGAACAACTGGTCGTCATCGGCGAATCCGGCTCTATCGGCTTCTTGCAGGAGCCTCGATAGGTGAGGCACAAGCCCCTCCGTTATCGGCACTACGAACTCTTTGTGAGTCTTCTCAGTCTCGCCGCGGATGAGGATCAGTTGATTATCCCAGTCGATGTCGCGCTTGCGGATGCACAGCAGCGCATTCAACCGGATGCCGGTGTAGTAGAAGACCTCGAACGTGCAAAGCCAGAACCAGGCGGGTGTGATCCGTGCGCGTTCGCCGGTGCAGCGCTCTGCGCCGTCCTGCATGTTGAGCCAATTGCGGGCGCGCAGGATGGCTTCGGCGGCGACGGTTTTGCTTGCTCGCCTGGGGGGAATGACGGTGGTCTTTCTGAACGGGTTGACTTGGGAGTGTGTCACCAGCTCGTGCTCGATGGCATAGCCTCAGATCGTTCGCAGATGATTCGAATACGTGTTCCAGCTCCGCTTCGACAGGCCTTGTTCCAGTACCTTGTGCCGCCATCCCAGGACAGCCCGGTGGTCCACGTCCTGTACGGTTGCCGTAGGACCAAAGTGCTTGAGCAGCGCCTTGGTCGCGGCGCGGTAGATCTTCGCGCTGGCTTCCCGGAGATCGTGCGCGAAGATGTACTCCTCGGTGAGCTGCTGCGGCGTCATTCCACACCTCCTTCGGCATCGGTGATGACCGTGAGGCTTGGGTTGTCCAGAGGCTGCTCAGGGAACAGCAATTTGGGATCCTGGAGCAGGTAGGCCTTGAGCTCTTTCGTCTTGCGAGGACCAGAAACCTTAATGGTCCAGATGTTCAGGTTTTTACTGGTCTTTCGGTGAAGACCTTGTTTCTCGAAAGCGCGCTGTACCAGCTTCCAGCCGGCGGTCTCCTTGGCCTGGGCCAGCTTTTCAACCTCCGGATGCTCCTGGACATAACGCTTGAAGATTCCTGGCGTGACCAGCATGGCGGTCCCGTCGACGTATGCACCAAAGCCTTGGTGTCGTTGATGAACAGGCGACGGGCCGCGATGCCAGATTTCATCCAGCCAACGAATCCCTGTCCCAGATCAGTGCTTCTGCTAGGCATAAATACATCTTCAATTGCTTCAGGAGCGCAATCTGTAGTGGTCAACCCATCCCGGACAGTGGGTTGAGTTTTTCTTCGGCCACCGCAGGTGGTAACCCGTCGTTGAATTGATGCGGCCTGATCCAGTTGTAGCGGTGCATCAAGTAATGACT
>NZ_JBZWBG010000015.1:0-183609 GCF_058680555.1 Pseudomonas sp. YA1 | reverse complement strand
CTACAGCAACCTCTCGTTCCGTCAAGCGTTATTTTCGAAAATTTTCTTTTCTACTCAACCGCTTGCGCCGACCTTCAAACCATCTTCCGATCAGCGGGAGGCGCATTCTACAGCGTTCAAACTCGCTGTCAAGCACCTCGGTGAAGCTTCGTTTCGAATCCCTTTCGGGACCGAACCGCTGCGGCGAACAACCTGCCGGAGCGCTTCACCACCCCCTGGGAGAGAATCCGTAAATCCTTGATTTTCAAGAATTTACTCTTCGTCGTCGCCGGGAGTGGTGCGCATTATAGGGAGATAGAAACTGGCGTCAACACTTAATTGAAACTTTTATTACGAAACACCGGGACGAGTTCGAAGCCTGGGCAGGCGGCGAGCGATCGAGGGTAGCCGCAGCAGCATGAGCGACGCGCCAGCCACAGCGTACAGGGTCCACTCCTCCAGGTCTGCCCGCACCACCCAGAGCATGTGCAGCAAGCCGAGCCCAAGGATCAGGTAGACCAGGCGATGCAGCTTCTTCCAGCGACTACCGAGCCTGCGCATGGCGAAGCGGTTGGAAGTGATCGCCAACAGGAACAGGCAGATGAATCCAAGCATTCCCACGATGATGTAGGGACGCTTGCTCAACTCGATGCCCAACTGCCCCCAGTCCAACCCCAGGATGAACACGCAGTAAGCGCTCAGGTGCAGCAGCACATAGGTGAAGCACCACAACCCCAACTGGCGACGCACGGCGATCCAGCCCGGCCAGCCGCTCAGCTTCTGCAGTGGCGTCATCGCCAGGGTGAGTAGCAGCAATACCAAGGCGCCCAGCCCCAGTCGATCGACCAGGGTCTTGCCCGGGTCAGGTCCGAGGGCAAAGATCCAGGCTTGGTACAACCACCAGGCCGGCACTGCCAGCGCCCCCAGGAATACCGCAAGGCGCAGATACCAGTAGCGCATCAGTAGTACTTCCTCAGATCCATGCCGCTATAAAGGGAAGCGACCTCGCTCCCGTAGCCATTGAACATCTGCGTATCCCGTACATTGGGGCTGAACAACCCACTGGGCAGGCGCCGCTCGCGAGCCTGGGACCATCGCGGGTGGTCAACCTGCGGATTGACGTTGGCATAGAACCCGTACTCGTTGGCGGCAATGCTTTCCCAGGTGGTCTTCGGCTGCTCGCGGACCAGACTGATACGCACGATGGACTTGATGCTCTTGAAGCCATACTTCCACGGCACCACCAGGCGCAACGGCGCGCCATTCTGGTTGGGCAACAGCCGCCCGTACATGCCCACCGCCAGAATTGCCAGGGGATGCATCGCCTCGTCCATGCGCAAGCCTTCTATATAAGGCCAGTCGATCACCGAGAAACCGGAGCGTTGGCCGACCATCTGTTCCGGACGCTGCAGGGTTTCGAAACGGACGAACTTCGCCTGCCCATTGGGTTCGACCCGCTTGAGCAGGTCCGCCAGGGGAAAGCCCAGCCAAGGGATCACCATCGACCAGGCTTCCACGCAGCGCAGCCGATAGATGCGCTCTTCCAGTTGGTAGGGTTTGACGAAATCCTCGAGGGCATAGGTACCCGGCTTGCCGACCTCGCCGTCGATCACCACCGACCAGGGCTCGGTCTTCAGGGCCGAGGCGTTTTCCGCCGGGTCGCCCTTGTTCGGCCCGAATTCGTAGAAATTGTTGTAGTGGGTGGCGTCCTTGAATGGCGTGATCGCCTCCCCCTGGACATCCACCGCCTGCCAGCGGGTCTGCGGTAGCTTTTCGGCGAACCAGCCCGGCGCCGGCACCGGCTCGACGCCGGCATAGCGCTGTTCGTCGGCAAAGCCCAGGCGCGGCAGGCCGCTGGCCAGCGCCAATCCGGCGAAGGAAGCACCGAGCAGACGCCGACGGGACAGGTAGAGGGTTTCGGACGTGACTTCCGACTCGGAACAGTCGGAACGGGAGGGAATCTTGATCAGCATGACGGGCTCCGCAATGACCAGCTTTGTGCCAGTAGACTACGGAGCCCGTTGGAAATTACATCAGCTCGGCTGCTTCCGGCGACGCAACTGCAGCAGGTATTGCACAGGACCGGAGGCCGCGTAGGCAAGGAACAGCAACAGGAGGATGCGCGGCGGGTCGGTAAAGACCACGGCGAAGGCCAGCACCACGATAAGGATCGCCACGAACGGCACCCGGCCGCGCAGGTCGAGATCCTTGAAGCTGTGGTACTTGATGTTACTGACCATCAGCACACCGGCGGCGGCGACCAGCAGGGCGACGAGGAAGGCAACCTTGGCGCCCTGGATTTCGAAATCGCTGAACGCCCATACCGTGCCCGCCACCAGCGCCGCGGCGGCCGGACTGGCCAGACCGATGAAATAGCGCTTGTCGGCCTTGCCGACCTGGGTGTTGAAACGAGCCAGACGCAGGGCGGCGCCCGCAACGTAGATGAAGGCGACCATCCAGCCGACCTTGCCGAGGCTGCCAAGCGCCCATTCGAAGGCGACCAGCGCCGGCGCCACACCGAAGGCGACCATGTCCGACAGCGAGTCGTACTCGGCGCCGAAGGCGCTCTGGGTGTTGGTCAGGCGAGCCACGCGGCCGTCCAGTCCATCGAGGACCATGGCCACGAAGATAGCGATGGCGGCGTTGGCGAACTGGCCGCTCATGCCATTGATGATGGCGTAGAAGCCGGAAAACAGGGCCGCCGTGGTGAACAGGTTGGGCAGCAGGTAGATACCGCGGTGACGAACCTTCCGCCCTTCGGCGTCGTGCCCTTCTTCTATATGTTCGTCGATGGGCAGCAGGCTTTCTTCGTCGGAGGCCTTGTTCGGCTCCTCGGGACGTTCACTCATGGACAATTCCTTGGGAACTGATGGGGTACGAATATGCCGACAGCACTTCTGACTAGGAAGACAACTCCGCCGGCCCAGGCTTTATACCAGATCGCCAGGCAAGAACGAAAAAACGCGGCCGGGGCCGCGTTTCTTCGTCTGTCGCCGGAGCCGCTTAGTTCTTGCTCTTGTCGACGATCTTGTTGGCTGCGATCCACGGCATCATCGCGCGCAGCTTCTCGCCGATCTGCTCGATCGGGTGAGCGGCGTTGTTGCGGCGGTAGGCAGTCATCGACGGGTAGTTGGCCGCACCTTCGGTAATGAACATTTTCGCGTATTCGCCGTCCTGGATGCGCTTCAGGGCGTTGCGCATGGCAGCACGGGACTCGGCGTTGATCACCTCCGGACCGGTTACGTACTCACCGTATTCGGCATTGTTGGAGATGGAGTAGTTCATGTTGGCGATGCCGCCTTCGTACATCAGGTCGACGATCAGCTTCAGCTCGTGCAGGCACTCGAAGTAGGCCATTTCCGGCGCGTAACCGGCTTCGACCAGGGTTTCGAAACCGGCCTTGACCAGCTCGACGCAACCACCGCAGAGAACGGCCTGCTCACCGAACAGGTCGGTTTCGGTCTCGTCCTTGAAGGTGGTTTCGATGATACCGGTACGACCGCCGCCGACGCCGCAGGCGTAGGACAGGGCGACGTTCTTGGCGTTGCCGGAAGCGTCCTGGTAGATGGCGATCAGGTCAGGGATGCCACCGCCCTTGACGAACTCGGAACGCACGGTGTGACCCGGGGCCTTCGGCGCGATCATGATCACGTCGAGGTCGGCGCGCGGGACGACCTGGTTGTAGTGGATGGAGAAGCCGTGAGCGAAGGCCAGGGTGGCGCCCTTCTTCAGGTTCGGCTCGATCTCTTCCTTGTACAGGCGGCCCTGGAACTCGTCCGGGGTGAGGATCATGACCACGTCGGCTGCGGCGACGGCGGTCTTCACGTCGGCAACCTTCAGACCGTGCGCTTCGGCCTTGGCCACGGTGGCGGAGCCGCTACGCAGGCCCACGGTGACGTCGACGCCGGAGTCCTTCAGGTTGCAGGCATGGGCGTGGCCCTGGGAGCCGTAGCCGATGATGGCAACTTTCTTGCCCTGGATGATCGAGAGGTCACAATCTTTATCGTAGAAAACGCGCATGGGAATTCCCCTTCAGTAAGGCCTCGCGGGCCTGCTTTCAGTTCAGATGCTCAGAGTCTTGTCGCCACGGGCGATGCCGGTGACGCCACTGCGGACCACTTCCAGGATCGACGCGGTGCCGATGGCCTGGATGAAGCTGTCCAGTTTGTCGCTGGTACCCGCCAGTTGCACGGTATAGACGCTACTGGTGACGTCGACGATCTGCCCACGGAAGATATCGGTGGTGCGCTTGACCTCGGCGCGCTGGGCGCCCGTGGCCTTGACCTTCACCAGCATCAGCTCGCGCTCGATATGAGCGCTTTCCGACAGGTCCACCAGCTTGACCACTTCGATCAGCTTGTTGAGGTTCTTGGTGATCTGCTCGATCACCTCATCGTGCCCCACGGTGGTCAGCGTCAGACGCGACAGGGTCGGGTCCTCGGTCGGCGCCACGGTCAGGCTTTCGATGTTGTAGTTGCGTTGGGAGAACAGGCCGACCACGCGGGACAATGCGCCTGGCTCGTTTTCCAGCAGCAGGGAAATGATGTGTCGCATGATCAGGTACGCTCCGTCTTACTCAGCCACATGTCGCGCATCGCGCCGTCACGGATCTGCATCGGATAGACGTGTTCGCTGGCGTCCACCTGGATGTCGAGGAAGACCAGGCGATTCTTCATGGCGAACGCCTCCTCCATCTTCGGCTTCAGATCCTTCAGGTCGGTGATGCGCATGCCGACATGCCCGTAGGCTTCGGCAAGCTTGACGAAGTCCGGCAGGGATTCCATGTAGGAATGCGAATAACGGCTGTTGTACTGCATGTCCTGCCACTGGCGGACCATGCCCAGGGCACCATTGTTCAGGTTGACGATCTTCACCGGCAGGTCGTACTGCAGGCAGGTAGACAGTTCCTGGATATTCATCTGGATACTGCCCTCGCCGGTCACGCAGGCGACATCGTCGTCCGGGAAGTTGAGCTTGATGCCCATCGCCGCCGGGAAGCCGAAGCCCATGGTGCCGAGACCGCCGGAGTTGATCCAGCGATTGGGCTTGTTGAACTTGTAGTACTGCGAGGCGAACATCTGGTGCTGGCCGACATCGGAGGTGATGAAGGCATCGCCATGGGTAACCTCGTAGAGCGTCTCGATGACGGTCTGCGGCTTGATGATGCTGCCGTCGCCCTTGTCGTACGGGAACAACCCACGGTTACCACGCCACTCGTCGATCTGCTTCCACCAGGCAGCCTGGGCATCCTGGTTCGGGGTCTCGCCGATTTCCCTGACGATCGCGACCATCTCGGTGAGAACGCTGTCCACCGGGCCGACGATCGGGATGTCGGCCTTGATGGTCTTGGAAATCGACGCCGGATCGATGTCGATGTGGATGATCTTGGCGTTCGGGCAGAACTTCGCCGCGCCGTTGATGACCCGGTCGTCGAAACGCGCGCCGACCGCGAGGATCACGTCGCTGTGATGCATCGCCAGGTTGGCGGTGAAGCTGCCGTGCATCCCGAGCATGCCGAGGAACTGGCGGTCCGCGCCGGGATACCCGCCGAGGCCCATCAGGGTGTTGGTCACCGGCAGGTTGAGCATCTGCGCCAGCTCGGTCAGCGGCGCCGCGGCATTGCCCATGATCACGCCGCCGCCGGAATAGACCACCGGGCGCTTGGCGGCCAGGAGCATCTCGGCGGCCTTGCGGATCTGTCCCGAGTGACCGCGAACGGCCGGGCTGTACGAACGCAACTTGACCTTCTTCGGATAGGAATATTCGAACTTCTGCGTCGGGTCGCCCATGTCCTTCGGAATATCCACGACCACCGGCCCCGGACGACCCGACTGCGCCAGGTAAAAGGCCTTCTTGATCACCTCGGGAATTTCCGAGGGATGCTTGATGATGAAGCTGTGCTTCACGATCGGCCGGGAGATCCCGACCATGTCGGTTTCCTGGAACGCGTCGGTACCGACCATGTTGCTCGGCACCTGGCCCGACAGGATCACCATCGGGATGGAGTCCATGTATGCGGTGGCGATACCGGTGATGGCGTTGGTCGCGCCCGGGCCGGAAGTCACCAGCACGACACCGGGCTTGCCGGTGGCGCGGGCGTAGCCGTCGGCCATATGGGTAGCCGCCTGTTCGTGGCGCACCAGGATGTGGGTCACGTCGTGCTCCTTGAAGAGCGCGTCGTAGATATGCAGGAGGGCACCACCCGGGTACCCGTAGATGTACTTAACGCCTTCGTCGCGCAACGAGCGGACGACCATTTCAGCGCCAGATAAAAGCTCCACGTTTTCACCTCTAGAACGCTATACGGCCACCCAGGGGCGGGCGACCGAAATTCGGTTGGCTGCCCGGCAGAGCATGGGTGACGGTAGTCACCGGCTACGTCAACTGCCGATTGAGCAAACTTGGAAGGGCGCCTGGTGTTACGGAGCTCTTCCACCCAGCGCGAGGTAACGCGAAGCAGGGTGTAACTTTCGGCGCGGGTAGGCACCTCATGGTCTGCCGGAGAGGGGACTGGGTTGCAGACGGCCCGCTACAGCGAGCTTGGATTCTTCGCATTCGTCGAACGCAAGTCAAGCTTTATTCTGAAAATTATCAAAAAAAATTCCAAGGAAGCTGCCATACCCTTCCATAAAAAAGCTGATCAATGACCAAAAACAGATTTCATGGCTAGAAAATTCCGATTTAGAGCAAACTTTTCCAAAATGCCCATGATTCCCGCGAGGACTTGCCACGGCGAGGCCGTCTCCGGCGGCGGTTGTGATGCCGTGCAGCATGCCGCGCTGGCGGATTTGGTTATAGTTAGCCGCAGTTAGCGCATTCCAAGGACTCCGCATGCGACGCATGATCCTCCCGGCCAGCTTGTTGCTCGCCCTCTCCTCTTTCGCCATGGCCGCCCCGATCTACAAATGGGTCGACGCCGAGGGCGTCACCCACTTCGGCGCACAACCGCCGCAAGGTGCGCAAGCGACCACGGTGAATACCCAGACCGCCCCGCCGCCGGACAACTTCCCCCTGCCCCCCTCGACCCCGGCACCGACCATCCAGCAGAAACCGGCCGATCCCGAGCAGAAGGCGATCGACGACAAGGTGAAGCAGCAAGTGGCGAAGGAAGAGGCCGAGCGCAAGCAGTTCTGCGAAGAGACCCGCAACAACCTCGCGCAACTGAAGAACAACCCGCGCGTAAGGGTCGACGAAGGCAAGGGCGAACTCCGTCGCCTCGGCGAGGAAGAACGCCAGGAGCGAATCGCCAAGGCCGAAAAGGCGATCCAGGAGAATTGCCGCTGAGGCGAACACAGCCCCGTCCCGCAGCATGGGGCTGACCCGGCTCTCCGCCTTGCTTGAAGCAAAGAAAAACCCGGCCTGTAGCCGGGTTTTTCTTTACTGCCGAAGCTTCATGACGGCCCGCCGATCAGCCGGTCGAACTCGCCAAGCGCCGCCAGCAGGCCGGCGACTTCCTCGCCACGCTGCGCATAGGCCACCTCGGCCATGGCCAGGATACCCGAGGCTTGCGGCAAGGCGCTGTCGCTTTCGAGAATCAGCTTCATCCGTGGCAGGAAGATCCATTGCAGCCATTGCTCGAGCGCCAGCGTATCCACGCAGAACGGCTCGGGGCTGGCCAGCGCTTCCGGGGCGGGGCTGCTTTCGCTCCACCAGCCGAGGGCACGCAACTCACGCTCGATCAGCAACAACTGGTCGGCCAGCGCATAGACCCGTCGATCCATCAGGAGCTGACCTTGGCCTTCTGCCGGGCCAGCGCAGCGCCGGCGGAGTCTCCCTGCTTCTCCCGAGCCTGGGCGATCAGTTCCCAGAGCCCGGCCTGCAAGGCCGGCCGGCCATTGGCGTAGCTCAAGCCACGGCGCGCGACCTGCTCGGCCTGGGCCGCATCGCCCTGGGCCAGGCGCACCTGGGCCAGGCGATAGAGCACCTGCGGCTCGCGCGGAGCGATGCGCTGGGCTCGCTCGAGGCTGGCGGCGGCGCTGTTCAGGTCGCCGCTGCCCTGCTGTTGCTGGGCGGTTGTGAGCATCGCCAGGACCGGCCCGTCCAACTGCTCGTCGGCCGCCAGGCTGCCGGCCGAGCCGGAGGCCGGAATGCCGGTGGGCGCGGAACGACTGGCGCCGCTGGGCGGCATGTTGTAGCTGCCACCCAGCGGTGGCGTGGAGGCGCTGCTGGGCGGAGCCTGGTACTGGGTGCCGGTGCCGAGCGGAGCGCTGCTGATCGGCGCGGCGCCGGACTGCGCCGGGAAAGTCTGGATCGGTGCGGAATTGGCGCCCTGCGGCACCATCACCACCACACCGGAGTCGCCGCCCTGGGGAATGCCCTGGGTGGCGGCGCCTTGCTGGGTACGCGGTACCTGGGTACGGGTGATGCGGAAACCGCCGCTTTCCTGGTTGGACACCGGAGTACCGGAATCCACCACCGGGATCGCCCCGTGCTGCGGGCTGGCGCAGCCCGCGAGCAGGGCACTGCCGGCAAGCGCGGCGAATACGAAAATCTTCTTCACGTCAGGTCCTCTCGGATCAATTCAGCCAGCCACGTACCCAGTCCATCACCTCGCCGGCGGGGTTCTGGCTCCCGCAGCCTGGGCCCTGGGCGGGCTCGCTGCCACGAATATAGGGCATCTGTACGGCATTCGGGCAATCCGCCGCCGAGCCCTGCCCGGTCTGCGCGTCGACCCAGGCCATCACCACGTTCTCCGGCATCGGCATTTCCAGCGATTGCGGATGCGCCTTGCGCATGAAGCTGGCCCACACCTGCAAGGCACCGGTGGCGCCGGTAAGCGGCGTCTTGCCGTTGTCGTCGCGACCGAGCCAGACCACAGCCTGGAGGTCGCCGCCGAAACCGGAGAACCAGCTATCGCGCGAGTCGTTGCTGGTGCCGGTCTTGCCGGCGAGGGTCAGCGACGACGGCAATTGACTGTACACCGAACGCCCGGTGCCTTCGCGCATGACCCGCTGCATGGCGTTCTGCACCAGGTAGACGGCGCCCGAGTCGAAGCGCTGTTCGACCTGGAACGGATAGCGCTTGAGCGGCTGGCCGTCGGCAGTGAGGACGCTGCGGATCCCCCGCAACGGCGTGTTGAAGCCGCCGCTGGCGATGGTCTGGTACATGGTGGCGACCTCCATCGGACTGAGCGAACCGGCGCCCAGCAGCATCGAAGGATAGGCCGGCCAGTCACGGTTGATACCCAGCCGGGCGACGGTCTGCAGCACGTTGGGCACACCGACGTCGAGGCCGAGCTTGGCGGTGGACAGGTTGTAGGAGTTTGCCAGGCCCTGGTACAGGAAGATCGTGCCATGCGAGCGCCGGTCGTAGTTCTGCGGTCGCCAGACCTGGCCGTCCTGGCCTTTCACCGCGAAGGGCTCATCCTGTACCCAGGTGGTCAGGGTGTACTTGCTCGGCCGCTCGAGAGCGGTCAGGTAGACCGCCGGCTTGATCAGCGAACCGATCGGCCGCACCGCGTCCAGGGCCCGGTTGAAGCCGGCGAAGCGCGGGTCGCGACTGCCGATCAGGGCCTGGATCTCGCCGGTTTCCGGATTGGTCACGACCATCGCCGCCTCGACCTGGTCGACCCCCTTGCGCCCACTGAGACGCTTGAGCGTTTCGTTGACCGAGGTCTCGGCCTTCTCCTGCAGGATCGGATCGAAGCTGGTGAAGATGCGCAGCCCTTCCTCGGTCAGGTCCTCGTCGCGGTAGTCCTGGCGCAACTGGCGCTTGACCAGGTCGAGGAAGGCCGGATAGGAGCTGTCGGCCATGCTGCCCTGCCGGGTCACGCCGAGCGGGCGCTGCTTGGCGGCGTCGACTTCCTGCTGGGTCGCCACGCCCTGCTCGGCGAGCACGTCGAGCACCAGGTTGCGCCGCGCCAGCGCACGATCCGGGTAACGCCGCGGGTTGAAGTAGGACGGTCCCTTGACCATGCCGACCAGCAGCGCCACCTGGTCGAGCTTGAGCTCGGCCAACGGCTGACTGAAGAAATACTGGCTGGCCAGGCCGAAGCCATGGATCGCTCGTTGCCCATCCTGGCCGAGGAACACCTCGTTGAGATAGGACTCGAGGATGTCGCGCTTGTCGTAGTGCAGTTCCAGCAGCACCGCCATCATCGCTTCGTTGATCTTGCGGCTCAGGCTGCGTTCGTTGCTCAGGAAGAAGTTCTTCACCAACTGCTGGGTCAGGGTGCTGCCGCCCTGGCGCAGCTGGCCGGCCGTGGTGTTGACCCACACCGCCCGGGCCACGGACTTCAGCGACACGCCATGGTGGTTCCAGAAGTCGCGATCCTCGACCGCGACCAGGGTGTCGATCAGGTAGGTCGGCACCTGGTCGAGCTTGACCAGGATGCGATCCTCATGGTGCGCCGGATACAAGCCGCCGATCAGCAGCGGCTCAAGGCGCGCCACCGCCAGTTCCTTGCCGTTGGCCTGGCTCAGCCCGCTGACGTAGTTGCCGTTGAAGCGCACGCGCACGCGCTGGGCCGGTTCCGCACCTTCGTAGAACTGGAAGCCACGGGTATTGAGTTCGACCGCGCTGGCCGCCACCGATACGGTTCCAGGGCCGCTCACGCTGGGCTCGCGACGGTAGCCGAGGGCGTCGAGTTCGCGCAGGAAGTCTTCCCTGCTCAGCTTCAGGCCGTTGAACAGCTCCAGCGGGCGGGCATAGACCTTCGCCGGGATGGTCCAGCGCCGGCCGGAGAATTTCTCCTGCACCACGGCATCGAGATAGATGGCGAAGCCGGCGAGGAGCACCAGGCCGACGAGGCCGAGCTTGAGGGCCCAGCCGAGCCATTTGTTCAGGCCGGGTGCCGGGCGTGCTTTGCTGTTACGGGAACGGGGGGATCGGGGACGCGTCATGGCGGCGCATTATACGTACTTTATCCACAGCGGACAGACACCGCATCGGCGGCATCCACGGTCTGCGCGGCCCCGGTGGATAGGCGCGGCGGCAGCGCGGCGCATTCGACCGGCGATCCGGCAAATGGTTGCTATCCGCCAGCGAGGTTTGCACTGTCACCCCTTCCCGCCATAATGCGGGTTTTCGCATATTTCAGAGGCAAGGATATCCCGTGAGCCAGACCCTGATCGCCGCCCTGCAGAACCCGGCGCTCTACCCCCACCCGGTGGAGCGCTTCGAGGTCATCGAGACGCACATCTCCTGGGTCCTGTTGACCGGTCCCTACGCCTACAAGATCAAGAAGCCGATGGATTTCGGCTTTCTCGATTTCACCAGCCTGGACAAGCGCCGCTTCTATTGCAACGAAGAGCTGCGCCTGAACCAGCGCCTCACCGACGATCTCTACCTGGAGGTCCTGCCGATCACCGGCAGCGAAGAGGCGCCGCGGATCGGCGGCGACGGCGAGGCAATCGAATACCTGCTGAAGATGCGCCAGTTCCCGCAGGACAACCTGCTGGCGGCAATCCAGGGCCGCGGCGAACTGTCCAACCAGCATATCGACGAACTGGCCGAGCAGATCGCGCACTTCCACCAGAACACTCCGAATGTGCCGCTGGAGCACCCGCTGGGCACCGCCGAGTCCTGCATGGCGCCGGTGCGGCAGAATTTCGAGCAGGTTCGCCCGCTGCTCAAGGACAAGGCCGACCTGCAACAACTGGATGCCCTCGAAGCCTGGGCGGAAAGCAGCTTCGAACGCCTGCTGCCGGTGCTCCAGGAGCGCAAGGCGAAGGGCTTCATCCGCGAATGCCACGGCGACATCCACCTGGGCAACGCCGCGCTGATCGACGGCAGGGTAGTGCTGTTCGACTGCATCGAATTCAACGAGCCGTTCCGTTTCACCGATGTCTGCGCCGACTTCGCCTTCCTCGCGATGGACCTGGAAGATCGCGGTCTGAAGTGCCACGCTCGACGCTTCGTCAGCCTCTATCTGGAACACACCGGCGACTACCAGGCCCTGGAACTGCTGAACTTCTACAAGGCCTACCGCGCCATGGTCCGCGCCAAGGTCGCGCTGTTCAGCCTCGGCTACCAGACCGATGCCGTGCAGCGCGCGGCGACCCTGCGCCAGTACCGCAACTACGCCAACCTGGCGGAAAGCTACAGCGCCATTCCCTCGCGCTTCCTGGCGGTCACCCATGGTGTCTCCGCGGTCGGCAAGAGCCAGGTGGCCATGCGTCTGGTGGAGGCTCTGGGCGCCGTGCGCCTGCGCTCGGATATCGAACGCAAGCGTCTGTTCGGCGAGCAGCCGGAACACGACAGGGGCCAGTTCGCCGCCGGCATCTATAGCAGCCAGGCCAGCGAAGCGACCTATGCGCACCTTCATCAGTTGGCCGCGAAGATCCTCCAGGCCGGCTATCCGGTGGTGATCGATGCCGCCTACCTGAAGCAGAATCAGCGCCAGGCCGCTTGCCACATCGCGGAGGAAACCGGCGTGCCGTTCCTGATCCTCGACTGCCACGCGCCCGAAGCGGTGATCGCCGGCTGGCTTGCGCAACGCCAGGCGGAAGGCAAGGACCCGTCCGACGCGACTCTCGACGTGATCCGCACCCAGCAGGCTACCCGCGAGCCGCTGACAGCGGCGGAGACGGTCCAGAGCAAGCGCGTCGACACCCACGACGCGGCCAGCCTCGACGGGCTGGTCGACGGCATTCGCCAGCGCCTGCCCGGTCTCTGAACGAACTGCCATGGCGCCCGCCCCTCCAGGGCGGGCGCCATGCCGCTGCTCTTCTATACTCACGGCGAGCCTTCTGCGCAGGACGCCGCCCATGAACTCGCCCCGTCAGCTCGACTCGCCGCTCTACCAACTGCTCCACGCCGAAGACATCGAAGGCTTCAACCGACAGAAGCCGGCCGACGGCTGGATCGACCTGGCCGGCGGCGACTTCCGCGGCCTCGACCTGCGTCTGCTGGATGCCGCCCGCGTCGACTTCAGCGATGCCTATTTCCGCGGCGCCGACCTGCGCGGCGTGGATCTGCGCGAGGCGCGCCTGGAGGGCGCCAGCCTGGCCCATGCGCAGATATCCGGTACGTATTTCCCGTTGCGCCTGGCGCCGGACGAGATCCGCATGTCGGTGAACTTCGGCACCCGCCTGCGCTACCTGCCGGAACCCTGAGAAGCGAAAGGACCACGCCAGGCCACGTTTTGCCGGGAGGCCGCTACACTTCTGGCAGGTACCCGGCCGGCTGAGGATCGGTCCCGGACCGCCTACGCCGGATCGTAAGGGCGAAGGCCGCTCGCGTCGGCCATCTCGCTCCATCGCGCCGGCCCTGTCGGCTCCGGACCGGTTCCAGGCAGTTCCGCGCCATCACGCTTCTGAGCGGCATCGCAAGGACCGACGATGAACGACGAACTGCTGAACCTGAAAAACCTCGGGAAAACCTCGACCCAATGGTTGCATGCCGTGGGTATCCACAGCGCCACCGATCTGCGTCGGCTCGGCTCGGTGGGAGCCTATCGCGCGGTCCGCGCGCGCGGCTTCCGAGCCTCGAAAGTCCTGCTCTATGCCATCGAAGGCGCACTCCTCGACGTTCACTGGAACGAGCTGTCCCCAGACCACAAGGCCGCACTGCTCGGCGAGCTGGAGACTTTCCCCGTGCGAAACAAGAGCTAGCTCACACCTGCCACGGGAAGATATTTACTCCCCCCGGGCGCCCACCTATCGTCTCGTGGACGTTCGTACCTCCTCTCCCGACCAGGCAGCTCAAGGAAATGGCCATGTATCTACTCGGCGAGCAACCGGCTTATGCCGACCAATTGATCAATCGCCTGCAGGGAATCCCTCACCGCTTGCTCGAAGGCCTGGCACCCAGCGGCCCCGCCCTGGAACTGGAACGTAGCGACGACCTGGAACGCGAGCTGCCCGCCGACCAGGTATTCCTGGTGGAAAGCGGCCTGCTGCATGCGCTGGTCGACGAACGCCCACTGTTCTACCTCCAGGAAGGCGACCTCCTCGGCCTTCGACGCGGACTCGAGCTCCCCGCCTGCCGGCATGCCAACGAAGAGCCGATCCGCCTGCTGCCCTATTCGCGCGATGCGCTGCTCCAGCACATCCATGCTGACCAGGAACGTCAGGAACTGCTATTGCAGTACCTGATCGGACAGACTGCCCTGCTCGGCGATGCGCTGGCGCACCTGAAGCAGCCGGAAGTCCGCCCGGCCACCGGCTTCCGCCACTTCGCCGCGGGCGAGGCGCTGATCCGCCAGGGCGACGATGCGGATCATGTATTCATCATCATCGAAGGGCACGCCGAAGCGCTGGTGGACGGCCAGAAAGTCGGCGATGTACAGAAGGACGAGATCTTCGGCGCCATGGCCGTGTTCACTCGCGAGAAACGCAGCGCCACGGTGGTCGCCAGCGAACCCTGCACGGTGATGGTGATTCCCAAGGAGCAGTTCCTCGGCCTTATGCAGAACAACCCGCGAATCGCCCATAGCCTGATCGAAGGCATGGCCCGGCGGATAGACCTGCTTAACCGGGAAGTGACCCAGCTGCGCCTGCGCCGCAGCGCCTGAGGCCCATTCCAGAGGGCTCGCGACTAGCTAGCAGAAAAGTTTGGCGAAAGCGTTTGACATGGAAATGAGAATCATTATTATGTCACTCAACTGGTCGCGAGATCAGCCGGTAAGCTGAGAGACCCACGCAGTCGGACTCTTCAGATTATCTCCTCATCAGGCTAATCACGGTTTTTGACCCGGCACTTTGCCGGGTCTTTTTTTGCCTGCGATTCGGCCGGAGACGACCGTTCATCGGCTGACGATGGAATGAATGAGAACCGGCTTGACCTGATAATGAGAATAGTTATTATTACACCAACTGGTCGCGAGGCCAGCAGGTAAGCTGAGAGACCAAGCAGTCGGACTCTTCAGATTATCTCCTCATCAGGCTAATCACGGTTTCGACCCGGCACTTTGCCGGGTCTTTTTTTGCCCGCGAAAACGTAGCGCGATACGCGGCTCCAGGCCTCGCGCCCTTCCTTCAACGCGCCTTCTTCATCTCCGCGCAATAGTCCTTGTCCGGCTGTGCCGGCGTGTACCAGGCGTAGTCGGCCTCACGCGTCGTTACCGCCTGCCCGGCCTCGACCAGCATCAGTACCTGCGCGCCCTTCTCCGCACCAAGGTCGCGCAGGTGGACCGGTACGCCGAGGTCGCGTCGGGCGTGGAAGCTGCCGGCGACGAGCATCGCCGGCAGTGGCGCATCGCGAAAACGCTCGGCCATGCGACGGTCACGTTGCTGCTGGACGGCGAGCATCGCCGGCAATTGATCGTCGGGAAGCATGCCACAGTGGGATTCGCGAATCTGCGCAAGCAACGGCAGGCGCACGCTGTCACGCCTGGAGGCCGTTCCGGGAAGCGGCGGACGCTCCCTGTAGATGCGCATGATCTCGCTCCGCTGGAGGTTCGCCGCCAGCAACGGCGCGGGTTGCGCAACCGCCCAGGACACCAGGGGTCCGTACTGCGTCCAGTCCCAACCTTTCTGCCAGTCCAGGGCCTGCTCCAGGCTCGCCACCGGCCTGCCGGTCCCGAGTTGTGCGCGGACCGCATCCACCCGTGGTTGCTGGCCGGGATCGAGCATTTCCAGCAGCAGGCTGCCCTGCGCCCGGTATTCGCCCAGGGCCTGCGCCAGCCACAGTTCCACGGCATGATGATCGGGATTGTCGTGCTTCTCGCCGACGATCACTCGCGGCGCGGCCGCCAGGCGTGCGACCAGTTGCTGCGGGCTCAGCGTCACGCCGCTGCGCAATTCGACTATTCGTCCCGTCTGCGGATCGTCGCGCCCTTCCGGGCTCTGCCAATCAGGCAGCGGCGGCAGTTGGGACTGGCAGCCGCCCAGCAGCAGACAGAAAGCGAACAGGCGAATGCGCATGGTGACTCCTTCAACGGGCGACGATCAGCGGATGACCTCGCTCGGGATGACGCTGGACCAGGACCTCGAGGCCGAACACCGCGCGCAACGGCTCGGGGCGCAGGACTTCCTCGGGCGTACCGAGCAGGTGCGGGCGACCATTCTGCAACAGCAGCAGGCGGTCGCAATAGCGCGCGGCCAGGTTGAGATCGTGGAGGATCACCAGCACCGAGGCACCGCGGCGGGCGAAATCATGCACCGCCTGCAGGGTAGTGTGCTGGTGCAGCGGGTCGAGCGCCGAGGTCGGTTCGTCGAGCAGCAGCACCTGCCCCGGCTCGCCCGGCCACAGCTGCGCCAGCACCCGCGCCAGGTGCACGCGCTGGCGTTCGCCGCCGGACAGCGCCAGGTAGCTGCGCCCGGCCAGATGGCTGGCGTCGGCCGCCGCCAAGGCCTCGGCGACGATCTGCACATCGCGCTCGCGGCCGCTGGAATGGGGCAGCCGACCGAAGCCGACCACCGCCTCCACCGGAAAGGCGAAGCCCAGCGACGAACTCTGCGGCAGCACCGCCAGGCGCTGCGCGCGAGCGACGCCCGGCCAGTCGTCGAGGCCGCGCTCGTCGAGCAGCACCAGCCCTTCGGCCGGCTCCAGTTCGCCACAGAGAGCGCCAAGCAAGGTGCTCTTGCCGGCGCCGTTGGGGCCGAGTACGCCGAGCATCTCGCCAGGCCGCAGCTCCAGTTCGAGGCCTTCCAGTACAGTCTTTCCGCCACGGCGGATGGACAAGTTCTCCACGCGCAGCATCAGGCCCGCCCCCGCAATAGCAGATAAAGGAAGAACGGCGCGCCGATCAGTGCCGTGACGATGCCGATCGGCAACTCCGCCGGAGCCAGCGCCAGGCGCGCCAGCAGGTCGGCAAGCAGCAGGAGAATGGCGCCGGCCATCATCGAGGCCGGCAGCAACGTCCGATGATCCGGACCGGCAACCAGACGGATCAGGTGCGGCACCACCAGGCCGATGAAGCCGATCATCCCCGCCGCCGCCACTGCGGCGCCGACGCCGAGGGCAGTGCAAAGCACCAGTTCGGCCTTCAATCGCTCGACGTCGAAGCCCAAGTGACGGGCCTCGGACTCGCCGAGCAGCAGTGCGTTCAGCGCATCTGCCCGGCGCGGTAGCCAGCAGGCCACCAGCAGCGCCACCAGCAGCAGCGGCCAGAGTCGTGGGTAGCTGGCGCCGTTCAGGCTGCCCAGGTTCCAGAAGGTCAGGGTACGCAAGGTG
Source organism: Pseudomonas sp. YA1 (assembly GCF_058680555.1). NCBI lineage: Bacteria > Pseudomonadati > Pseudomonadota > Gammaproteobacteria > Pseudomonadales > Pseudomonadaceae > Pseudomonas > Pseudomonas sp. YA1. The sequence continues at coordinate 166,572 of NZ_JBZWBG010000015.1, read as the reverse complement.
GCGTCATCGGCGAGATAGGTAAACAGTCCGATCACCGCGCCGGACAGTGCGGTCAAGGCGATCCCTGCCAACAACATGGTGGCCACGCTGGTCTGGCCATCGCGGCGGCCAAGCCGATAGACCAGCCAGGTCACCCCCAGGCCGCCGCCGAAGGCGCACAGCGACAGCAGGTAAGGCGCGAGGAACGCCGGCAAGCCGCCCAGCGAGGCGCCGAATACGATGGCCAGCGCCGCGCCGAGGGCCGCGCCGCTGGACACCCCGACCAGCCCTGGATCGGCCAGCGGGTTGCGGAACAGGCCCTGCATCGCCACCCCGGACAGCGCCAGCACCGCGCCCACGGCCAGGCCGAGCAGGGTCCGCGGCAGACGAATCTGGCCGAGGATCATTTCCGCCTGGGCCAGGCCCGTTCCATCGAGCGGCAGCCCGGCCAGGCGCAGCGCGGCGCGCAGGGTATCGCCCAGCGGCAGGCTGACGGGACCGAGGGCGAGGGACAACCAGAGGACCAACACGAGCGAAATCCCCAGCGCACCGAACAGTGCGCGGGGACGAACAACCGATTTCAATGGGCGGCTTCCGTACTCAGCGGTTTCGCGGAAGGATAAAAGGCTGCGGAGAGAGCCGCCAGGCCATCCGGCAGGCGCGGACCGAGGCCGCCCACCAGGAGCGTCGGGTCCAGCACCAGCAGACGTCCGTCACGCGCCGCGCGGGTCGCGGCGAGGCCGGGGTTCTGCTTGAGCAGCGCGGCACGCGCCGCATCACCTTCGAGGCTGCGGTCGGCGATCACCACCGCGACCGGATCGAGCGCTGCCAGGGCTTCAACCGAGATCGGCTTGTAACCCTCATGGGTAGCCAGGTTGCGTGCTCCGGCTCGGTTCAGGACCCAATCGCCGCCGGTATTGCGCCCGGCTACCAGCAACTGACCGCCGGCATTGCCGATCACCAGCAGGACGCCCGGGGCCGGCTGGCTCTTCTGCGCGGCCGCGATCCAGTCCGCCTGGCGCCGCAGCCGCTGGCGATAGTCAAGTTCGGCGGCCTCGGCGCGCTGGGGCACGCCGAGCCAGTCGCCGAGCTTCTTCAGGTTGCTTTCCAGTGCCTCCAGATCCGGCTTGGCGGAGAGGGTCTCGACCCGCACGCCGGCGCCTTCGAGCTGCTTGAGTACCGGCGGAGGCCCCATTTCCTCGGTGCCGATGAGGATATCCGGACGCAACGCCAGCACGCCCTCGGCAGCCAGTTGGCGCTGGTAGCCGACGCTCGGCAACTGTTTCAGCGCCTGCGGATGCTGGCTGGTGGTGTCCACCCCGACCAGCTTGCTCTCGCCACCCAGCGCCACCACCCATTCGCTCAGCGAGCCGCCCGCGCTCACCCAGCGTTGCGGCAGCTCGGCGGCCTGGGCCATGCCGGTGCCGAGCAGGATGCCCAGCGCCAACCCGTTGAATAGTCGATCGATACGCATGATCTCTCCTCAGAGCGCCTTGAAGGATTCGGCCAGTTCGCGCCAGTCGTCGCGCTCGGGCTCGCCGGGCTTACGCGCGCCGAACAGTTGCACGATCAGTTCGCCGTCGGCGTCGAAGGCCTCCCAACTGGTTACGATGCCATCGGTGCTCGGCTTGCGCACCCGCCAAAGCTCGGCGATGCCGGTGGTCTTCAGGTGCAGGTTGAATTCCGGATCGAGCACGTTGAACCAGTCGTCCAGCCACTTCAGGTTGCACACAGGCCCGGTATGGATCTGGATGCAGTAGGCGTTGCCGACGAACACCATGATCGGCAACCCGCTTTCGGCCGCCGCTTCGAAGAGTTTCGCCAGCTCGCCATTGTCCAGGCGCTCGGCCCATTCGCCGCCAGCCAGGCGCAGCGCCTGGGTGCGCTGCGCGCCATGCTTCTTCAGCAGGGCGTGGAAATGATGGGTGTCCTTCAACGCGGCCCAGCCTTCGCGCAAGGCGGCGGCATCGATCTGCGCATCGACGAGCGCCGCAGCCGGCGCGCGGGGTTCGTGCAGCGCCAGCACGGCATCCTGCTCGGCAGCCCGCAGGCGCTCGACCAGCGGTTCCCAGGCGCGGACGTCGCTGGCCTCGGTAAGGAACACCTTGTGCACCGCCACGCCCTGCTGGTCGAACACCTGGATGCTGCGCTGGGTACCCCGCGATGTCTCCTCGGCAATGGCGAAGACGGCGTTCCAGCCCCCCAGGAACAGGCGCAGGTCGATATCCGGCGAGACCACCAGGCCCATCTGCCCATTGGCAGAGACCGTCACTTCGCGATACGGCCCCTTGCGTTCGTGGACGCAATGCTCGTTGCGGGTCAGCGCCATGATCGGCCCCAGTTCGCCGAGCGCCGGCAGCAAGGCGGCCCAGTCCGGCCGCAGGCGCACGGCATCGATGCCGACCCGGCTGGCGACCAGCTCGCCTTCGCTGACCTGCAGCAGCGCGGCGGCGTCGCGCGCGCGTAGCTGCGGTCGCTCGGCGCGCAGGTCCTGCCAGGCGCGGTAAAGCTCGGCAGGGGAATGGGAAAGGCTGGGAGTGCTGCTCATCGACGGTTCCTCGGGCATATCCGGTTCGGTCGCGCTACGCGCAAAAACAGGCGAACTTTGCCACAAAACGCATATCTGAATCCATTTGATAATTATTTGCATTAGCGTTTTTCTGGCAGTACCTTGTGCGCCCGACGTCCCCCTGGCTATTCGCCACCGGCCCGACCCAAGGAGTCCCACATGCCGCTCTCCCCGCCCTTCGCCCTGCGCCCCTGCCTGGCCCTGCTGTTGCTCAGCCCTTCCCTGGCTCTGGCGGGGAACGCCGTCCCGCTGACCCCGACCACCATCACCGCCACCCGTACCGAGCAGGCAGTGGATTCGGTGCCAAGCACCGTCAGCGTGCAGACCCGCGAACAACTGGACCGGCAGAACGTCAACAACATCAAGGAACTGGTGCGCTACGAACCGGGAGTCTCGGTCGGCGGCGCCGGCCAGCGTGCCGGGATCACCGGCTACAACATCCGCGGCATCGACGGGAACCGCATCCTTACGCAGATCGACGGGGTCGAACTGCCCAACGACTTCTTCAGCGGCCCCTACGCGCAGACCCACCGCAACTACGTCGATCCGGACATCGTAAAGCGCGTGGAAATCCTTCGCGGCCCGGCCTCGGCGCTGTACGGCAGCAACGCCATCGGCGGCGCGGTGAGCTACTTCACCCTCGACCCGTCGGACATCATCAAGGACGGCAAGGACGTCGGCGCCCGGCTGAAGGCCGGCTACGAGTCGGCAAGCCACTCCTGGCTGACCTCGGCCACCGTCGCCGGCCGCGCCGACGACTTCGACGGCCTGCTGCATTATGGCTACCGCCAGGGCCACGAGACCGAATCCAACGGCGGCCACGGCGGCACCGGGCTCTCGCGCAGCGAAGCCAACCCGGAAGACGCCGACAGCTACAGCCTGCTCGGCAAGCTGGGCTGGAACTACGCCGAGGGCAGCCGCTTCGGGCTGGTCTTCGAGAAGTACAAGAGCGACGTCGATACCGACCAGAAGAGCGCCTATGGCGGCCCGTACGACAAGGGCAAGCCGGCCATCCCGCCGAGCATGCTGCCGGGCGGCATGTACCAGTGGCGCAAGGGCAACGACACCCTGACTCGCGAGCGCTACGGCCTGGAGCACCATTTCCTGCTCGACAGCCCGGTCGCCGATCGCATCCAGTGGAGCCTGAACTACCAGTTGGCGAAGACCGACCAGGCGACCCGCGAGTTCTACTACCCGATCACCCGCAAGGTCCTGCGCACCCGCGACACTACCTACAAGGAACGCCTGTGGGTCTTCGACAGCCAGTTGGACAAGAGCTTCGCCATCGGCGAGACCGAGCACCTGCTGAGCTACGGGATCAATCTCAAGCACCAGAAGGTCACCGGCATGCGCAGCGGCACCGGCACCAACCTGGACACCGGCGCGGACAGCCCGCGCGATGCCCTGGAACGCAGCAGCGACTTTCCCGATCCGACGGTGAAGACCTACGCCCTGTTCGCCCAGGACAGCATCAGCTGGAACGACTGGACCTTCACTCCCGGCCTGCGTTACGACTACACGCGCATGGAGCCGCACATCACCGACGAGTTCCTGCGCACCATGAAGCAGAGCCAGAACACCGCGGTCGACGAGTCGGACAAGAAATGGCACCGGGTTTCGCCCAAGTTCGGCGTGACCTACGACTTCGCCCAGCACTACACCTGGTACGGCCAATACGCCCAGGGCTTCCGCACGCCCACCGCCAAGGCGCTGTACGGTCGATTCGAGAACCTGCAGGCGGGCTACCACATCGAGCCTAACCCCAACCTCAAGCCGGAAAAGAGCCAGAGCTTCGAGACCGGGCTGCGCGGCAAGTTCGACGAAGGCAGCTTCGGCGTGGCGGTGTTCTACAACAAATATCGCGACTTCATCGACGAAGACGCCCTGAATACCGATAGCACCGGCGGCAACGGCCAGACCTTCCAGTCCAACAACATCGAGCGTGCGGTGATCAAGGGCGTCGAGCTCAAGGGCCGCCTGGAGCTGGGCGCCTTCGGCGCGCCGCAGGGACTCTACACCCAGGGCAGCGTGGCCTACGCCTACGGTCGCAACAAGGACAACGGCGAGCCGATCAACAGCGTCAACCCACTCACCGGAGTGTTCGGCCTGGGCTACGACGAAGCAGACGGCAACTACGGCGGACTGCTCAGCTGGACCCTGGTCAAACGCAAGGATCGCGTCGACGACAGCACCTTCCACACCCCGGATGGCACCGCCAGCCAGTTCAAGACCCCGGGCTTCGGCGTCCTCGACCTCAGCGCCTACTACAGGCTGAGCAAGGACCTGACCCTCAACGCCGGTCTCTACAACCTGACCGACGAGAAATACTGGCTGTGGGATGACGTGCGCGGCTACGACAGCGTCGGCGAGGCTTCGGCGCTGGCCCCGGCCAACATCGACCGACTGTCCCAGCCAGGCCGCAATTTCGCGGTCAACCTGGTCTGGGACATCTGACCCGTTACCCCTTCGCACACGGAAGTGCCCCCATACCCAGCGCCTGGCCATGCCGGGCGCTTTCCATGCCACAGGTGAAAGCCGTCCTCCGGATCAGGGATAATGATCCCGGCAAACGGAGCGCCCATGATCCACCTGTGTCCCTCTTCCCATCTCGCCGAAGGCAACAGCCGCGGCTTCCTCGTCGATGAGCGACGGCTGTTCGCGGTGCGTCGCGACGGCCGCGCCTACATCTACCTGAACCGCTGCCCGCATCGCGGCATCCCGTTGGAGTGGCAGCCCGATGCCTTCCTCGACGACAGCGCCAGCCTGATCCGTTGCGCCAGCCACGGCGCGCTGTTCCTCATCGAGTCCGGCGAGTGCGTCGCCGGCCCCTGCGCTGGCGAGCGCCTGCGCGCCCTGCCCTGCCGGGAAGACGCCGAAGGCCTCTGGGTGGAGCTGGACGACTGACCCAACGGGGGATGGGCGGCAAGCCGCGAGGCAACGGCTAGGCTTGCGGCACAAAGATAAAAAAGAGGAAGGAACGCGCCATGCGCCGATTCAGCCTGCGCTTCGTCCTGCTGCTCCTGTTCGGCCTGCTGCTCTATGCCTGCCGCAATGAACCGGGCCCCGTACGGCTCGCCCCTGGCGTAACAGCGGCGGATTACCGGACTTTCTTCATCCAGGCGGTACGCGCCGAGGGGCACCGCATCGACTTCGAGGAGCGTTTCGATACGGCCGTGCGCCGCGCCCTGGAGGCCAAGGGCTATCGCTACCACGCGGAACACGGCAACCTGCGGGTGATCTACGCCCTCGGCCTGCAACGCCAGCCGGGCCTGGAAATGCGCCCGGTGATCACCCAGGATGGCGTCTTCACCCAGACCCAACTGACCGAAGACACCGAGGCCAGGCTGGCGCTGCGCATCCTTGACGAAAGCAACGGCAGGGTCCTTCTGGAAAGTGTGCTGAGCCGCCAACTGCACGATCCGGCGCTGACCCAGGAAGCGTTCGACCGCGGCGTCGCGCAGTTGCTGAAGGACTTCCCGAGTCGCAGTCAACCTTGAATGTCACAGGCCGTCGAAGTCGTCCTCGCGGCGCTCGGTGCTCTCGCCGGGCGTCGACAGCCGGGGCGGCCGCCGTTGCAGCCACCACAGGGCGGCGATCCCCAGGGCAGCCATTGCGCCGCGGAACAGCAGGCCGAACAGGTTGCCGTCGGCCTCCATCCCGCCCTCGATCCAGGCAATCAATAGCCGCGACAGAGTCAGGATCGATTGCAGCAGCACTACCAGGATCAACGCCGGCTGCACCAGCGAAGCCCGGCGCAGGGCGAACAGCAGGAACAACGCCAGGGCGAACTGATGGCCGCCATAGAACACCCGCGCATCGCTGACCGCCGAAGGCTCCATCAGCAGCATGCCACTGAGATTGGCCATCTCGTAGGGACGCACCCAGTACAGCACTCCCAGCGCGCCCCATACCAGCGCCTGAACCAGCAAAACCAAACGGGCGAAGAGCATCCCCTTTCTCCTCGGGCCTGTTGCCCCCAGCGGTCAGTTCGACACCGGCGGCGAACGCCCCGGCAACCCTAAGGACAGCAGACCCAAACTGCGCCGACGAGTTCGCTGCGACAATCCGTCCCTGCCCAACGGCAACCCGGCGCGGCGGGCAGCGCATCGCTTCGTCACAAGTGGATACAGCTCACCGGCTGGGTGGCAGCGGGTGCCAGCGGTATGCTCCCGGCATTCGCTCGCAGCAAGGAGAATCCCATGCGCCGCTTCGCTCCCCTGGCCGTCCTGGCCGCCACCCTGCTCCACGGTTCCCTGGTCCAGGCCGCCGAACCGCTGGCCATCGACGTCCACCGCGACGCCAACTGCGGCTGCTGCAAGGACTGGATCAAGCACCTCGAAGCCAACGGTTTCAAGGTCACCGACCATGTGGAAGCAGACATGAGCGCAGTCAAGAGCCGCCTCGGCGTGCCCTACAGCATGGGCTCCTGTCATACCGGAGTGATCGACGGCAAGTTCGTCGAAGGCCACGTGCCGGCAGCCGACATCCTCAAGCTGCGCGAACGCGCCGACCTGGTCGGCGCCGCCGTACCGGGCATGCCGGTCGGCTCGCCGGGCATGGAAATGGGCGGCCGCCAGGACGCCTACCAGGTCGTCGGCCTGACCAGGAGCGGCCAGGCCTCGGTACTGGCGGAGTACCCGGGACGCTAACGAAAACGCCGTTTCCCCCAGGGGAAACGGCGTTTTTCCTTGTAGCAGGGCGTGAGGATCACTCCGCCAGGCTATCGACCTTCCTCTGCGGCGACAGCAGCCCGTCGGCGCGGAACATCGACTTGATCCCGCGCACCGCCTGGCGCAGGCGGTCGCGGTTCTCGATCAGGGCGAAACGCACATGATCGTCGCCGTAGTCGCCGAAGCCGATCCCCGGCGACACCGAGACCTTGGCGTCCTGCAACAGCTTCTTGGCGAACTCCAGCGAGCCCAGGTGCGCATAGGGCTCGGGGATCTTCGCCCAGACGTACATCGAGGCCTTCGGGTTCTCCACCATCCAGCCGGCCTCGCGCAGCCCCTTCACCAGGACGTCGCGGCGCTGCTGGTACTGCCGGGCGATATCGCGGACGCACTGCTGGTCGCCTTCCAGAGCGGCGATGGCCGCCACCTGCAGGGGCGTGAAGGTGCCGTAGTCGTGGTAGCTCTTGATCCGCGCCAGGGCCGAGACCAGCTCGGGATTGCCGACCATGAAGCCGATCCGCCAGCCGGCCATGTTGTAGCTCTTCGACAGGGTGAAGAACTCCACGGCGATGTCCTTGGCGCCCGGCACCTGCATGATCGACGGCGCTTTCCAGCCGTCGTAGACGATGTCGGCATAGGCCAGGTCGTGCACGACCATCACGTCGTACTGCTTGGCCAGCGCCACCACGCGCTCGAAGAAGTCCAGCTCGACGCACTGCGCGGTCGGGTTGGAGGGGAAGCCGAGAATCATCATGCGTGGCTTGGGAATCGATTCGCGGATCGCCCGTTCCAGCTCGTTGAAGAAATCGATGCCCGGCACCAGCGGCACCGAGCGCACCTGGGCGCCGGCGATCACCGCACCGTAGATGTGGATCGGATAGCTCGGGTTGGGCACGAGGATGGTGTCGCCATGGTCGAGGGTCGCCAGCATCAGGTGCGCGAGGCCTTCCTTGGAGCCGATGGTGACGATGGCTTCGCTTTCCGGGTCGATCTGCACGTCGTAGCGGTCGCGGTACCAGTGCGAGATGGCCCGGCGCAGGCGCGGGATGCCGCGCGAGGTGGAGTAGCCATGGGTGTCTTCGCGCTGGGCGACGGTGCAGAGCTTCTCGACGATATGCGGCGGGGTCGGCCCGTCGGGATTGCCCATGCTCAGGTCGATGATGTCCTCGCCACGGCGACGAGCGGCCATCTTCAGTTCGGCGGTGATATTGAAAACGTAGGGGGGAAGGCGGTCGATGCGCGCGAAACGGCGCGCAGGGCGTGATTCAGCCATGCTGTCCTCGGAGTAACGTAAGCGCCCGGAACCGTCCGAGCGACGCCGGCCGCTGCGGCGGCCTGGAAAGCACCAGCCAGGCGCTTTCTTGTCGGCGAACATAAAGGCCGATAGGCTGCTTGTCGAGTCCCCCCTCGCGTTTTTCATTCCATTTCACAGGAAAAGGCCCATGTCCCGACGCTACTGGCAACTCGATGTGTTCGCCGAGCGTCCGCTCACCGGCAACGGCCTGGCCGTGTTCGACGACGCCAGCGCCCTCGATGACGCCGCCATGCAGGCCTGGACCTGCGAACTGCGCCAGTTCGAGTCGATCTTCCTGCTGCCGGGCAACGACCCACGGGCCTTCCGCGCACGGATCTTCACCCTGGAGGAAGAACTGCCGTTCGCCGGCCACCCGCTGCTCGGCGCCGCCGCCCTGCTCCATCACCTGCGCGGCGGCGACAACGAACAGCACTGGACGCTGCACCTGGCCAGCAAATCGGTGGCCCTGCGCAGCGTGCGGGCGGGCAGCGGTTTCTACGCCGAGATGGACCAGGGCCGCGCCGAATTCGGCGCCACCCCGGACGCCGGGACCTGCCGCTGGTTCGCCGAAGCCTTCTCGCTATCGGCCAACGACCTGTCCGGGCATCCGCCGCGGGTGGTGAGCACCGGCCTGCCCTACCTGCTCCTGCCGGTGACCGCCGAGGCGCTGGGTCGAGCCCGTCAGGTCAACGATTTGCAAGAAGCCCTGGATAAACTCGGCGCGGCGTTTGTCTATCTGCTCGACGTCGACGGGCGCGAGGGCCGCACCTGGGACAACCTGGGGCTGGTGGAAGACGTGGCTACCGGCAGCGCTGCCGGTCCGGTCGCCGCCTACCTGGTGGAATACGGGCTTGCCGCGCGCGGCGAACCCTTCGTCCTGCACCAGGGACGCTTCCTCGACCGGCCGAGCCGGCTCGACGTCCAGGTCGCGACAGACGGTAGCGTCAGGGTCGGCGGCCACGTCCAACTGCTCGCCCGCGCCGAGCTGCTGACCTCGGCCTGACGGTCGGGGTGGCGCTGGCGGCGGACGACGACAACACTGAAGAAGCGAAACGTACAGGAGAACCGCCATGCTCTGGCGCAAAGGACGACGCAGTGACAACGTGATTGATGCCCGGGGCGAAGGAGGCGCAGGCGGCGGTGGCGGCATGCGCATCGGCGGCAAGGGCCTCAGCCTGGGTGGGGTGGCCATCGTGGTGGTGGTCGGCCTGCTGATGGGCCAGGACCCGATGCAGATTCTCGGGTCGCTGCTCGGCCAGATGGACAGCCCGGCGCCGGCCACCCAGCAGCAGGCCGGCGGTCGGGCCCCGGCGGCCAACGACGAGCAGAGCGAGTTCGTCCGCTCGATCCTCGGCGACACCGAGGACACCTGGGAACAGATCTTCGCCAGCGGCCAGGCACAATACCAACAGCCCAAGCTGGTGCTGTTCAGCAATGGGGTGAATTCCGCCTGCGGCTTCGCCTCGTCGGCCACCGGGCCGTTCTACTGTCCGGCCGACCGCCGGGTCTACCTCGACCTGGAGTTCTTCCGCGAGATGGAACAGCGCTTCTCCGCCGCCGGCGACTTCGCCCAGGCCTATGTGATCGCCCACGAGGTCGGCCACCACGTGCAGAACCTGATGGGCATCTCGGCCAAGATCAACGCAGCCCGCCAGCGCGGCGCGCGCATGGAGGGCGCCAACGGCCTGTCGGTACGCCAGGAACTGCAGGCGGACTGCTTCGCCGGGGTCTGGGCCAACCGTGCACAGCAGCGGCTGAACTGGCTGGAGCCGGGCGACATCGAGGAAGCCCTGAACGCCGCCAACGCCATCGGCGACGATCGCCTGCAACGCCAGGGCCGCGGCATGGTGGTGCCGGACTCCTTCACCCATGGCTCCTCGGCGCAACGCATGCGCTGGTTCAAGACCGGCTTCGAGAGCGGCTCGCCGGCCAGTTGCGATACCTTCAAGGCCCAGACGCTCTGAGCCTCGCCGCCAGCCGGGCGCTTAGCGCCCCGGCTGGCTTCCCAGCGCATTCAACTGATCGGCCAGTTCCCTGGCCTCGTAGGCCGAAGCCAACCCGTCGAGATAGACCTTGCCGTTGCGGATCGGCTCGCGCACCCGCGGCGCCAGGCGCAGGCGCCCGTCCACCAGTACCGCGAGAGTGCGCCCCCGGGCCTCGCCGGTCAGCGCGGCCAGGCGGCGGGCGGCCGGTTCGGTGAAGGTGACTTCGACGCCGGGTCGACCGTTCTGGTCGTACAGGACCTCGGCGCGGAGTACGTCAGCCTGGGTCAGGCTGGGCTTCAGCGCTACCAGCATGGCCTTGCCCTGCGGGTCGGCCAGGGTGCGGAACGCCGCGGAAGGCGTGCTGGCGGTGGCATAGACCCCGAAGCTGTGCTGCGGGATCGGCAGCGGATCGCTGGCGCAGGCGGCCAGCAGCAGCGCCAGGCCCAGCGGAAGGAGTGCGAGTTTCGAGCGTTTCATGATGAGGTACTGCAGAAAACCTGGGCGGAGCGTCCGTCCGGACGCCAACGCCTATGTTAACGCCGCCCGCGCCGGGCGGGCGAGCAGGGCCTTCCGCGAGGCGACGATCGACTAGACTGGCGGAAATTCACCCCTCTCCCGCGAACTGGTATGATGCGCGCCTTTTCGAGCCGTATGAACCCCACGCAGGCCGCCGCGAGGCCCCTGGCGTGCGTGGGTCGTTTCATGCGGCTCGCGCATTTTCGGGACTCAGCCGTCTGCCGGGATCGTTCGCGGTACCGCGCCGACGAGACAGCGATGCAACGCCCGCCACGCGGAAATTCGGTTTTCCCTGGTCGGCGGCCGGCTCCACGGCCGGCCACTTCTGCTGGCGCCATGGGGATCGTTGCAGAGCACATTCAGGGGAATCCAACATGCTGGAAAAGCTGTTTCAACTAAAGGCGCACAACACCACGGTGCGCACCGAGATCCTGGCGGGGATCACCACCTTCCTGACCATGGCCTACATCCTCTTCGTCAACCCGAGCATCCTCGGCGAGACCGGCATGGACAAGGGCGCGGTGTTCGTCGCCACCTGCCTGGCAGCGGCCATCGGCTCGACCATCATGGGCCTGATCGCCAACTACCCGATCGCCCTGGCCCCCGGCATGGGCCTCAACGCCTTCTTCACCTACACCGTGGTGCTGCACATGGGCCACAGCTGGCAGGTCGCGCTGGGCGCAGTGTTCATTTCCGCCACCATGTTCTTCCTGCTGTCGATCTTTCGCATCCGCGAATGGATCATCAACAGCATCCCCCTGCCGCTGCGCTCGGCGATCGCCGCCGGCATCGGCCTGTTCCTCGCACTGATCGCCCTGCAGAACGCCGGCATCGTGGTGGACAACCCGGCAACCCTGATCGGCATGGGCGACCTGACCAAGCCGGCACCGATCCTCGCCACCCTCGGCTTCATCCTGATCGTCGCCCTAGAGGCGCGTAGCGTCACCGGCGCGGTGCTGATCGGTATCCTGGTGGTCACCGCCATTGCCATCCTGCTCGGCGTGACCCAGTTCGGCGGCGTGGTCTCGATGCCGCCGTCGCTGGCGCCGACCTTCCTCCAACTGGACATCAAGGGCGCGCTGGACATCGGCCTGGTCAGCGTGATCTTCGCCTTCCTCTTCGTCGACCTGTTCGACAACTCCGGCACCCTGATCGGCGTCGCCAAGCGCGCCGGACTGATGGGCAAGGACGGCCACATGCCGAAGATGGGCCGCGCGCTGATCGCCGACAGTACCGCCGCCATGGGCGGCTCGCTGCTGGGCACCTCGACCACCACCAGCTACATCGAGTCCGCCGCGGGCGTCAGCGCCGGCGGCCGCACCGGCCTGACCGCCATCGTCGTCGCCATCCTGTTCCTCCTCGCGCTGTTCTTCGCCCCGCTGGCCGGCAGCGTACCGGCCTTCGCCACCGCCCCGGCGCTGCTCTTCGTCGCCGTACTGATGGCCTCGGGCCTGGCAGAGATCGACTGGGAAGACATCACCGTCGCCGCGCCGGTGGTCGTCACCGCGCTGGCCATGCCGTTCACCTATTCGATCGCCACCGGCATCGCCTTCGGCTTCATTTCCTGGACCGCGATCAAGGTGCTGTCCGGGCGCTGGCGCGAACTGAACCCGGCGCTGGTGATCCTCTCCGTCCTGTTCGTGATCAAGCTGGGCTTCTTCAACGCATGAGCCGTCCACAGTTCGACCCCAGCACCTACGCCGCGCAACTGGAAGACAAGAAGTCCCGCCTCGCCGGTTTGCTGGCCCCGTTCGCGGCACCCGCGCCCGAGATCTTCGAGTCGCCGCGCGAGCATTACCGGCTGCGCGCCGAATTTCGTCTGTGGCGGGAAACCGGCAACGAGAAGCGTCACTACGCGATGTTCGAGCAGGGCGACAAGCACACGCCGATCCTGATCGAGGATTTCCCCATCGCCAGCCGCCGCATCAACGAACTGATGCCGCGCCTGAAGGCGGCCTGGGCCGACCCGGCGCTGGGCTTCAAGCTGTTCCAGGTGGAGTTTCTCACCACCCTGGCCGGCGACGCGCTGATCACCCTCTGCTACCACCGGCCGATCGACGACGCCTGGCGACAGGCAGCGGAAAAGCTCGCGGCGGAACTGGGCGTGAACCTGGTCGGGCGTTCGCGCGGCAAGCGTATCGTCGTCGGACGCGACTATGTGGAGGAGGAACTGTCGGTCGCCGGCCGGCGCTTCCGCTACCGCCAGCCCGAGGGGGCTTTCACCCAGCCCAACGGCGAGGTCAACCAGAAGATGCTCGGCTGGGCCTACGAGGCGCTCGGCCAGCGCGACGACGACCTGCTCGAACTGTACTGCGGCAACGGCAACTTCACCCTGCCCCTGGCCACCCGGGTACGCAAGGTGCTGGCCACCGAGATCAGCAAGTCCTCGGTCAATGCGGCGCTGGCCAACCTGGCCGACAACGCGGTGGACAACGTCAGCCTGGTGCGCCTGTCGGCCGAAGAGCTGACCCAGGCGCTGAACGAGGTTCGCCCGTTCCGCCGCCTGGCCGACATCGACCTGAAGAGCTACGCCTTCGGCAGTGTCTTCGTCGATCCGCCACGAGCCGGCATGGATCCGGACACCTGCGAGCTGACCCGGCGCTTCGAGCGCATCCTGTACATTTCGTGCAACCCGGAAACCCTGGCGCAGAACATCGCCCAACTGCACGACACGCACCGGATCAGCCGCTGCGCGCTGTTCGACCAGTTCCCCTACACCCACCACATGGAAAGCGGCGTCCTGCTCGAACGCCGCTGAGCGAGTGGCCGCGCCCCACGGCGCGGCCATGCCTCAGAGTCGCACCGGGAGGCGCCGCGCCAGGTGCAATCCTTCCGTCGTCACCTCGGCGCCATAGGCCAGCACCTCGACGCCCGCTTGCGCCGCCTCGCGCAACGCCTTGCCATAGGCTGGATCGATCTCGTCGGCGGGGCGCACCGCCTCGACCCCGGAAAGGTTCACGCAGTACAGCTGCACCGCGCGGATCCCCTCCCGCGCCAGCGCCGCCAGTTCGCGCAGGTGCTTGGCGCCGCGCAGCGTCACCGCGTCGGGAAAGGCCGCCACGGCGGTTTCGTCGAAGCCCAGGGTGACGCTCTTCACCTCGATGAACAGTGCGCCCGTGGGGTATTCCAGGCGAAAGTCGGCGCGACTGTTCTCCACGCCGTAGGCCACTTCCCGGCGCAGAGCGGTGAAACCGGCAAGCTCCGCGATGTCCCCGGCCAGCAGCGCCTCCTCTACCAGGCGATTGGCCCGCGCCGTGTTGACGCAGGCCAGGCGGCCCTGCGGGGTCTCGCTCAGCTCCCAGGTCCCCGGCAGCTTGCGCTTGGGGTCGTTGGAGCGGCTGAACCAGACCCGGCAACCTTCGCTCATGCAATTGAGCATCGAACCGGTATTCGGACAGTGGATGGTCAGGCGCTCGCCGCCGGCGCTCTCGATATCGGCGAGGAAACGCTTGTAGCGACGCAGCAGGCGGCCTTCTTCCAGTGGCTGCTCGAAACGCATCAGGGTCGCCAGTTCTTCAGGCCGCGGGCGATCCGCTCCACCGCTTCCTGCAGGCGCGGCAGGTTCTGGGTATAGGCGAAACGCACGTGGTGGCCGGCCTGGTGGCGGCCGAAATCCAGCCCCGGGGTGAAGGCCACGTGCTCGGTCTCGATGAAGTGCTTGCAGAAGGCGTAGGCATCGCCGCCGAACGCGCTGATATCGGCGTAGAGATAGAAGGCGCCTTCCGGCTCCACGGCGATTCCGAAACCCAGCTCGCGCAGGGCCGGCAGGAGGAAGTCGCGACGGCGGGCGAACTCTTCGCGACGCTCTTCGAGAATGGCGATGGTGGTCGGCTCGAAACAGGCCAGCGCGGCCTGCTGGGCCATGCTCGGCGCGCTGATGTAGAGGTTCTGCGCCAGCTTCTCCAGCTCAGGCACCGCCGCTGCCGGCGCCACCAGCCAGCCCAGGCGCCAGCCGGTCATGCCGAAATACTTGGAAAAACTATTCAGGACGAAAGCGTCGTCGTCGACTTCCAGCACCGAGGCGGCGTCCACGCCATAGGTCAGGCCGTGATAGATCTCGTCCACCACCAGGTGCCCGCCGCGGGCCTTCAAGGCGCCCGACAGGCCGGCCAGTTCGTCGCGATCGAGCAGGGTCCCGGTCGGATTCGCCGGCGTCGCCACCAGAGCGCCTACACTGTCTGAATCCCAGTGCCGCTCGATGAGATCCGGCGTCAGTTGGTAACGGCTGTCCGGCCCCACCGGCACCAGTTGCGCGGCGCCTTCCACCAGGCGCAGGAAATGCCTGTTGCACGGGTAGCCCGGGTCGGCGAGCAACCAGTGGCGGCCGGGGTCGACCAGCAAGCTGCTGGCCAGCAGCAGGGCGCCGGAGCCGCCCGGAGTGACCAGCACGCGCTGCGGGTCGAGGTCGACCCCGTAGCGTTCGCCGTAGAATTTCGCGATCGCCTCGCGCAGCGCCGGCAGGCCGCGGGCGGCGGTGTAGCGGGTATGCCCGGCGGCCAGTGCGGCGCGCCCGGCCTCGACGATCGGCTCGGCCGTGGTGAAGTCCGGCTCGCCGATCTCCAGGTGGATCACATCGTGGCCGGCGGCCTGCAACTCGTTGGCCCGCGCCAGCAGGGCCATGACATGGAAAGGCTCGATGGCCCGACTGCGCGCGCTATAGGAGGTAGCCATGGATATTCCGAACTTTGCGAGGAAAAACCGATTCTAACCAAGCCATTACGCGGGCGACACCAGCCTCGACAACCGGGAGTAGCGCCAAGGTTATCGTTCTGGTAAGTTCGCCCGCTTGCGACCGCGGGGCCGGAGAGCCGGCGAGGGAACCCTGCCGCGGACAGGATTAGCGAAAGTGAGAGGCGGCCATTCATGTCCACCAAAGCAAAACAACAGAGCAGCCAGCAGATGACCCGCGGCTTCGAACCCTATCAGGAAACCAAGGGCGAGGAGTACATGAGCGAGCGCATGCGCGCGCACTTCACCGCGATCCTGAACAAATGGAAACAGGAGCTGATGGAAGAGGTCGACCGTACCGTGCATCACATGCAGGACGAAGCGGCCAACTTCCCCGATCCGGCCGACCGCGCCAGCCAGGAAGAAGAATTCAGCCTGGAACTGCGCGCCCGCGACCGCGAGCGCAAGCTGATCAAGAAGATCGACGAGACCCTGCAACTGATCGAAGACGAAGAGTACGGCTGGTGCGACTCCTGCGGCGTCGAGATCGGCATCCGTCGCCTGGAGGCGCGCCCCACCGCGACCCTCTGCATCGACTGCAAGACCCTCGCGGAAATCCGCGAGAAGCAACTCGGCTCCTGAGCCGGACCGACGGGGCGCCAAGGCGCCCCGTTTCGTTTCCGCCGTTCCCCGCCGCACCGCCCGCGCCATGAGCTCTTCCTATGTAGGCCGCTTCGCCCCGACGCCCAGCGGCTACCTGCACTTCGGTTCCCTGGTGGCGGCCGTCGCCTCCTACCTGGACGCGCGTGCCGTCGGCGGCCGCTGGCTGGTGCGCATGGAAGACCTCGACCCGCCCCGCGAAGTCCCGGGCGCCCAGCAGGCGATCCTGGAAACCCTGGAGCGCTACGGCTTCGAATGGGACGGCGCGGTGGAGCGGCAGAGCGAACGCTTCCCGGCCTACGCCGCAGTGGTCGAGCAACTGCTGCGCAGCGGCCTGGCCTACGCCTGCACTTGCTCGCGCAAACAGCTTGAGGGATTCGCCGGGATCTACCCGGGCTTCTGCCGCGACGCCGGGCACGCCCGCGAGGACGCGGCGATCCGCCTGCGCGTGCCGGAGCTGGAATATCGCTTCGTCGACCGCGTGCAGGGCGAAGTCCGCCAGCATCTCGGCCGCGAGGTCGGCGATTTCGTCATCCAGCGCCGCGATGGCTTCTACGCCTACCAACTGGCGGTGGTGCTGGACGACGCCTGGCAGGGCATCACCGACATCGTCCGCGGCGCCGACCTGCTCGACTCGACCCCGCGCCAGCTTTACCTCCAGGAACTGCTGGGGCTGAGCCAGCCGCGCTACCTGCACGTGCCGCTGATCGTCCAGCCGGACGGGCACAAGCTCGGCAAGTCCTACCGCTCCCCACCACTGCCCGCCGAGCAGGCCGCCGCGCCGCTGACCCGCGCCCTGCGCGCGCTCGGCCAGCGGCCGCCGGCCGAACTGGCCCAGGCCAGCGCCAGCGAGGCGCTGGCCTGGGGCGTGGCGCACTGGGACGCCACGCGCATCCCGCGCTGCGCTACCCTTCCCGAGGAACGCCTGTAGCCCGCCCGGCGGCTTGCCGGCACCCACCCGCAGCCTGTAGCCTGCCGGCCCAAGCATGAGGGAAGCGGCATGTACATCTACCGACTGGTCCTGCTCCTGGTCGTGGGCATCTATCTCTTTTCCCCCGCCATCATGGACTGGTGGATCGACCCCAACGGCGCCTGGTACCGCCCGTACCTGCTGTGGCTGATCCTCATCGTGGTCACTTTCATCCTGCAGAGCCAGCGCGATGCTGACGAGCTTTAGCCTGACCCAGCTGATCCTGATCAGCGTCGCCTACCTCTCCACCCTCTTCGGCATCGCCTGGATCACCGAGCGCGGCTACGTGCCGCGCCGGCTGGTACGCCACCCGCTGGTCTACACCCTGTCGCTGGGCGTCTACGCCAGTGCCTGGGCGTTCTACGGCACGGTAGGCCTGGCCTACCAGTACGGCTACGGGTTCCTCGCCATCTACCTGGGGATTTCCGGGGCCTTCCTGCTCGCCCCGGTGCTGCTCTATCCGATCCTGCGGGTGACACGCGCCTACCAGCTGTCCTCGCTGGCCGACCTCTTCGCCTTCCGTTTCCGCAGTACCTGGGCCGGCGCCCTGACCACGCTGTTCATGCTGATCGGCGTGCTGCCGATGCTGGCCCTGCAGATCCAGGCGGTCACCGACTCGATCAGCATTCTCACCCGCGACCCGGCCCAGGAGCGGGTCGCATTCGTCTTCTGCACCCTGATCACCCTGTTCGCGATCCTCTTCGGCGCTCGCCACATCGCCACCCGCGAACGCCACGAGGGACTGGTGTTCGCCATCGCCTTCGAGTCGCTGGTCAAGCTGGTGATGCTCGGCAGTATCGGCCTCTACGCCCTGTACGGCGTCTTCGGCGGGCCGGAAGGCCTGGAAGTCTGGCTGCTGCAGAACCAGACCGCGCTGACCACCCTGCACACGCCGCTGGCCGAGGGTCCATGGCGAACGCTGCTGCTGGTGTTCTTCGCCGCGGCCATCGTGATGCCGCACATGTTCCACATGATCTTCACCGAGAACCTCAACCCGCGCGCGCTGATTTCCGCCAGCTGGGGCCTGCCGCTGTTCCTGCTGCTGATGAGCCTTGCGGTACCGCCGATCCTCTGGGCCGGGCTGCGCCTCGGCGCCTCGACCACACCGGAGTACTACACCATCGGCCTCGGCCTGGCGGTGGACAGCCCGGCCCTGGCCCTGGCCGCCTTCATCGGCGGCATCTCCGCCGCCAGCGGGCTGACCATCGTGATGACCCTGGCGCTCTCGGGAATGGTCCTCAACCACCTGGTGCTGCCGCTCTACCAGCCGCCGGCGCAGGGCAACATCTACCGCTGGCTGAAATGGACCCGGCGCCTGCTGATCGTCGCCATCATCATGGCCAGCTACGCCTTCTACCTGCTGCTGGGCGCCGAACAGGACCTCTCCAACCTGGGCATAGTGTCCTTCGTCGCCACCCTGCAATTCCTTCCCGGCGCCCTCTCGGTGCTGTACTGGCCGACCGCCAACCGCCGCGGCTTCATCTCCGGGCTGATCGCCGGCATGCTGGTCTGGGCGATCACCATGCTGCTGCCCCTGATGGGGAACGTACAGGGCCTGTACCTGCCGCTGTTCGACGTGATCTACGTGCTGGACGACTCCAACTGGCACCTGGCGGCGCTGTCCTCGCTGGCGGCCAACGTGCTGGTGTTCACCCTGGTCTCGCTGTTCACCGAGGCCAGCGACGAGGAAAAAGGTGCTGCCGAGGCCTGCGCGGTGGACAACGTACGCCGTCCGCAACGCCGCGAACTGTTCGCCGGCTCGCCGCAGGAGTTCGCCAGCCAGCTGGCCAAGCCGCTGGGCGCCAAGACCGCGCAGAAGGAGGTCGAGCAGGCCCTGCGCGATCTCCACCTGCCCTTCGACGAACGTCGCCCCTATGCCCTGCGTCGCTTGCGCGACCGTATCGAGGCGAACCTTTCCGGGCTGATGGGTCCCAGTGTCGCCCAGGACATCGTGGAGACCTTCCTTCCCTACAAGACCAGCGAAGAAAGCTATGTCACCGAGGACATCCACTTCATCGAGAGCCGCCTGGAGGACTATCACTCCCGGCTGACTGGCCTGGCTGCCGAACTCGACACCCTGCGCCGCTACCACCGGCAGACCCTGCAAGACCTGCCGATGGGCGTCTGCTCCCTGGCCAAGGACCAGGAAGTGCTGATGTGGAACCGCGCCATCGAGGAACTCACCGGGGTCGGCGCGCAGAAGGTCGTCGGTTCGCGCCTGTCGGCCTTGCCCGAACCCTGGAAGGGCCTGCTGGAACGCTTCATCGACGCCCCCGACGAGCACCTGCACAAACAGCGCCTGGTCTACGACGGCCACACCCGCTGGCTGAACCTGCACAAGGCGGCCATCGAGGAACCCCTGGCGCCGGGTAACAGCGGCCTGGTGCTACTGGTGGAAGACCTCACCGAAACCCAACTGCTGGAAGACAAGCTGGTCCACTCCGAGCGCCTGGCTTCCATCGGCCGCCTTGCCGCCGGGGTAGCCCACGAGATCGGCAATCCGATCACCGGCATCGCCTGCCTGGCGCAGAACCTGCGCGAGGAACGCGAAGGCGACGGCGAGCTGACCGAGATCAGCGAGCAGATCCTTGACCAGACCAAGCGCGTATCGCGCATCGTCCAGTCGTTGATGAGCTTCGCCCACTCCGGCAGCCACCTACAGGCCCTGGAACCGGTGTGCCTGAGCGAAGTCGCCCAGGAAGCCATCGGACTGCTGTCGCTGAACCGGCGTAGCGTCGAAGTAGAGTTCTTCAACCTCTGCGATCCGGCGCACTGGGTCGAGGGCGACTCGCAGCGCCTGGCCCAGGTGCTGATCAACCTGCTCTCCAATGCTCGCGACGCCAGCCCGCCGGGCGGCGCGATCCGGGTCCGCAGCGAAGCCTCGGAACATACCGTGGACCTGGTCGTCGAGGACGAGGGCAGCGGCATTCCGAAGGCGATCATGGACCAGTTGTTCGAACCGTTCTTCACCACCAAGGACCCCGGCAAGGGGACCGGGCTCGGCCTCGCACTGGTCTATTCGATCGTGGAAGAGCATTATGGACAGATAACCATCGAGAGCCCGACGGATCACCAGCGAGAAGGCGGCACCCGCTTCCGCGTGACCCTGCCGCGGCACCCTGGCCCGACGGCCGAGCTGTAGACGAGCACGTCGAGAGAGCTGAATACATGGCACATATTCTGATCGTCGAAGACGAAACCATTATCCGATCTGCATTGCGACGCCTGCTGGAGCGCAACCAGTACCAGGTCAGCGAAGCCGGCTCGGTGCAGGAAGCCCAGGAGCGCTACACCATCCCCTCCTTCGACATGGTGGTCAGCGACCTGCGCCTGCCGGGCGCCCCCGGCACCGAACTGATCAAGCTCGCCGAAGGTATTCCGGTGCTGATCATGACCAGCTACGCCAGCCTGCGTTCGGCGGTGGATTCGATGAAGATGGGCGCGGTGGACTACATCGCCAAGCCTTTCGACCACGACGAAATGCTCCAGGCCGTGGCGCGCATCCTCAAGGACCGCCAGGAGAACCGCAGCGCGGCCCCGGTCTCCGCCAACGGCGGCAAGGCCGGCGGCGAACGCGGCGCCAGCCCGGCGGCAGCCGACGGCGAGATAGGCATCATCGGCTCCTGTGCGCCGATGCAAGAGCTGTACAGCAAGATTCGCAAGGTCGCGCCGACCGACTCCACGGTACTGATCCAAGGCGAGTCCGGCACCGGCAAGGAACTGGTCGCCCGCGCCCTGCACAACCTGTCGAAGCGCGCCAAGGCGCCGCTGATCTCGGTGAACTGTGCGGCGATTCCGGAAACCCTGATCGAATCCGAGCTGTTCGGCCATGAAAAAGGCGCCTTCACCGGTGCCAGCGCCGGGCGCGCCGGGCTGGTCGAAGCAGCTGACGGCGGCACCCTGTTCCTCGACGAGATCGGCGAACTGCCGCTGGAGGCCCAGGCCCGCCTGCTGCGCGTATTGCAGGAAGGCGAGATCCGCCGGGTCGGCTCGGTGCAATCGCAGAAGGTCGACGTGCGCCTGATCGCCGCCACCCACCGCGACCTGAAGACCCTGGCCAAGACCGGGCAATTCCGCGAAGACCTCTATTACCGCCTGCATGTGATCTCGCTGAAGCTGCCCGCCCTGCGCGAGCGTGGCAACGACGTGATGGAGATCGCCCGCGCCTTTCTGGCTCGCCAGTGCACCCGGATGGGGCGCGCGCCGCTCAGCTTCGCCCACGACGCCGAACAGGCGATCCGCCATTACCCATGGCCGGGCAACGTGCGCGAGCTGGAAAACGCCATCGAGCGGGCGGTGATCCTCAGCGAGAGCCAGGAAATCCACGCCGACCTGCTGGGTATCGACATCGAGCTGGACGACCTCGAGGACGACTTCGCCGCCGACCTCGGCCTCGGCCCGGCGGGCGCCGCGGCCAGCAACCACGAGCCCACCGAGGACCTTTCGCTGGAAGACTACTTCCAGCACTTCGTCCTCGAGCACCAGGACCACATGACCGAGACCGAGCTGGCCCGCAAGCTGGGCATCAGCCGCAAATGCCTGTGGGAACGCCGCCAGCGCCTGGGCATTCCGCGACGCAAATCAGGGGCCTCGGCCGACTCGTAACACCCTGCAACCTGTTACCGCAGACGTACCGCGTAACAGAAACCGGGTTCATCGGTAACGGGAACCCGGTTTTTTTGTGCCCTTCGCCGACCCACCGAAAACCTCAACCCCTTGATTTTACTGGGTTTCGAAAAACTGGCACGGCATCTGCTTATGTATTGGCACAACAACAATAACAAGCAACGACGAAGACAATAAAAACAACACGTAACGACTCCAGCACAACAAAAACAAAATCGCGGAGGCGCAGCTAACTGATTCTTTTGGAGAGGAGTTGCTGTCGGGACCCGTCCCGCAGCCAGTCGGAAGAAGAATAAAACTGCCTCGAGGCAGCGCACAGACTGGTTGGATCGCTCGACGATCATGGCAGCATCAGCGACCAAAGCAATCCGTTTGCTATTGAACTCCCAGCCTGGGAGATATCCCTGAAGCGACTGGCTCAAGGGACGGGTCGACAAACAAAAACAACAAGCCCGAAATCATAATAAAAACAAAGCACGCACCTACTTGGGGGGGAGCTTCGGCTCCCCCAGTAGCTTCACCCCTCCCTCCGTTTTCCCCGTTTTTCCTTCGCCTTACACCATTTCCCCATCCAATGCTAGAATCCGCGCAGACTATGCGGCCATCCGCATGCCTTGCCAGATTCACCGCAGCCTTCCCGGCCCTCTCCCGCTTCGCGGGAACAGGATGTACGGCCCCTGTTCGTTTCTGTCAGGATGCATGGCGCAGTCGGTTCCGGCGCCCGGGACGCCCTGTGCGTCGCGGGGCCAAACATTCAACGGGTACAGAACACGCCTCGCCCGAGAGGTCCTGATAATGCCGCAGCATTACCCGACGTCCGTCCTGTTTGAGCAACGCAGGCGTGCAATCACCCACATCGTGCTCCCGATAACACATCCATGCTGAAAAAGCTGATCCAGACCATTCGTTCCCCCCTGCGCCGTCCGCGCGCCGTCCGTACAACCCCGGAAGTCATCGGTAACAACCAGCACTCCCTGCGCCGGGACCAGTTCAGCCGGAACGCCGTCAAGGTCGTCGAGATCCTCCAGCGGGCCGGCTACCAGGCCTACGTGGTCGGGGGCTGCGTACGCGACCAGATGCTCGGCATCGCTCCCAAGGACTTCGATGTCGCCACCAGCGCCACGCCGGAGCAGGTCCGCGCCGAATTCCGCAACGCGCGGATCATCGGCCGCCGCTTCAAACTGGTACACGTGCACTTCGGCCGCGAGATCATCGAGGTCGCCACCTTCCGCGCCCATCATCCTGAAGGCCAGGACGATGGCGATAGCCGCGCGTCCAGCAACGAAAGCGGCCGCATCCTGCGCGACAACGTCTATGGCAGCCTGGAAGACGACGCCCAGCGCCGCGACTTCACCATCAATGCCCTGTACTTCGACGTCACCAGCGAGCGGCTGCTGGACTACGCCAATGGCGTTCACGACATCCGCAATCGCCTGATCCGCCTGATCGGCGATCCGGAGCAGCGTTATCTGGAAGACCCGGTGCGGATGCTGCGGGCGGTACGTTTCGCCGCCAAGCTCGACTTCGAGATCGAAAAGCACAGCGCCGCGCCGATTCGCCGGCTGGCCCCGCTGCTGCGGGAAATCCCTTCGGCGCGCCTGTTCGACGAGGTGCTCAAGCTGTTCCTCGCCGGCCGGGCCGAGCGCACTTTCGAGCTGCTGGTCGAGTACGAACTGTTCGCGCCGCTGTTCCCGGCCAGCGCCAAGGCACTGCAGGCCAACCCCGACTACACCGGCAAGCTGATCCGCCAGGCCCTGGCCAATACCGATGCGCGCATTCGCCAGGGCAAGCCGGTAACCCCGGCCTTCCTCTTCGCCGCACTGCTCTGGCCGGCCCTGCCGGCGCGCGTCGCGCAGTTGCAGGAGAAAGGCATGCCGGCCATCCCAGCGATGCAGGAAGCCGCCCACGAACTGATCAGCGAACAGTGCCAGCGGATCGCCATTCCCAAGCGTTTCACCCTGCCGATCCGCGAGATCTGGGATATGCAGGAACGTCTGCCGCGACGCCAGGGCAAGCGCGCCGACCTGCTCCTGGAAAACCCGCGCTTCCGCGCCGGCTACGACTTCCTCCTGCTGCGCGAAAGCGCCGGCGAGGAAACCGAAGGACTTGGCCAATGGTGGACCGATTACCAGGAAGTCAGCGACAGCGAGCGGCGCAACATGATCCGCGACCTGGTCAGCCAGGAAGACGGCAGCGCCCCGCGCAAGCGTCGCCGCGGCGGCAACAGCGGCCGTCGGCGCCGCGGGCCGCGCAAGGAAGGCAGCGGCGGAAGCGGCGAATGATCCAGCGCGTCTACGTGGCGCTGGGCAGCAACCTGGCCGAACCGCGCGAGCAGATCCAGGCTGCCCTCGACGCCTTCGAGCGGCTTCCCGAGACCCGCCTGGTCGCCGTCTCGCCGCTCTACATCAGCGACCCGCTCGGCCCCGCCGACCAGCCGCGCTTCGTCAACGGCGTGGCGGCCCTCGACACCAACCTGGCGCCGCTCGACCTGCTCGACGCCCTGCAGGCCATCGAACTGGAACAGGGGCGCGTCCGCGACCTGCGCTGGGGTCCGCGCACGCTCGACCTGGACATCCTGCTGTTCGGCGAACAATTGCTCGACCTACCGCGCCTGAAGGTGCCGCACTACCACATGCAGGCGCGCGCTTTCGTGCTCTATCCCCTCGCCGATCTCGCCCCCGACCTGCGCCTGCCCGATGGCCGCCACCTGCCGGAGCTGCTCGCGGCCTGTCCGTTCGAGGGCATCGAACGCCTTCCGGGCGCCTGACCCTGCCTGCCCGCCGCTGCGCGGATACCTCGCGGCGGGCTCTTCACACTGTTACCGAAAAGCTGACGAAGGACGTCGCGGATGGGCGTACACTGCGCGCGCAACCGCAGGCGGCGCGGCGTTCGGCAGTGGCAGTAACGCCGTAACAATGCGGTAACACCTGCAATTGACTTCGAGCCACCCCATCCGGACTATAAGTGGCCGTTTGCCCCGCGCCGGCTCATCACCGGCCCAACGAGGAGCCTTTCCATGCCTGATGTAACCCTGACCACCCTGCAAGGGTTGAAGCAGAGCGGCGAGAAGATCGCCATGCTGACCTGCTACGACGCCACCTTCGCCCACACCGCCAGCCAGGCCGGCGTGGACGTGCTTCTGGTCGGAGATTCGCTCGGAATGGTATTGCAGGGTCACGACAGCACCCTGCCGGTCAGCAACGAGGAAATGGCCTATCACACGGCCTGCGTGAAACGCGGTAACAAAGGTTCCCTGATCGTCACCGACCTGGCCTTCGAATCCAGCCATTCCGTGGCCCAGACCCTTGCCGACGCGGTCCGCCTGATGCAGGCCGGCGCACACATGGTCAAGCTGGAGGGTGGGGCCTGGCTGGCGGAGCCGATCGCCCGCCTGGCACAGATGGGCGTGCCGGTCTGCGCGCATCTCGGCCTGACCCCACAGGCGGTCAACCTGTTCGGCGGCTTCAAGGTCCAGGGCCGCCAGGAAACCCAGGCGCGCCAGTTGCGCGCCGATGCCATCGCCCTGGAGCAGGCCGGCGCCGCCATGCTGCTGCTGGAGTGCGTGCCCAGCGTGCTGGCCGAAGAGATCACCCAGGCGGTGAAGATCCCGGTGATCGGGATTGGCGCCGGTGCGGCGACCGATGGCCAGGTGCTGGTCATGCACGACATGCTGGGTCTCTCGCTGACCGGCCGCTCGCCCAAGTTCGTCAAGGATTTCATGCAAGGCCAGGAGAGCATCCCGGCCGCCATCGCGGCCTATGTCCGCGCCGTCAAGGACGTGTCCTTCCCCGCCGCCGAACACGGATTCAACGCATGAACACCGTCAAGACCGTCCGTGAACTGCGCGCCGCGGTGGCGCGCGCCCGCAGCGAAGGCAAGCGCATCGGCTTCGTGCCGACCATGGGCAACCTCCACGCCGGCCATGCCGCGCTGGTAAAGAAAGCCGGCGAACGCGCCGACTTCGTGGTCGTCAGCATCTTCGTCAACCCGCTGCAATTCGGCCCCAGCGAAGACCTCGACAAATACCCGCGGACCCTCGCAGCCGACCAGGAACGCCTGCTCGAAGCCGGCTGCCACCTGCTGTTCACCCCGACCGTCGAGGAAATGTACCCCGACGGCATGGACGGGCAGACCCGCATCCATGTTCCCGGCGTCTCCGAAGGCCTTTGCGGCGCCAGTCGTCCCGGCCATTTCGAAGGCGTGGCGACCGTGGTCAGCAAGCTGCTGAACATGGTCCAGCCGGACCTCGCGCTGTTCGGCGAAAAGGATTTCCAGCAGTTGGCGGTGATCCGCAAGCTGGTCCGCGACCTCAACCTGCCGGTGCAGATCTTCGGCGAGCCGACGGTGCGCGCCGCCGATGGCCTGGCGTTGTCCTCGCGCAACGGTTACCTCGACGAGCAGCAGCGCGCCGCCGCCCCGGCGATCTACCGCACCCTGCGGCAGCTCGGCGAACGCATCCGCGCCGGCGCCGAGGACTTCCCGGCATTGCTCGCCGACGCCCGCCAGGCCCTGGAACAGGCCGGGCTGCGCCCCGACTACCTGGAAATCCGCGAGCCGATCAGCCTGCGCCCCGGGGTACCCGGCGACCGCCAACTGGTTATCCTGGCCGCCGCCTACCTGGGCAGTACGCGGCTGATCGACAACCTCTCAATCCACCTCGATTGACGCATGCCGAGCCCCCGGTTCCCGGGGGCTTGAGCGCTCACCACGGACTCGCCATACTCTGCCGCCCCCCGCGGACCCGATAGGAGTCGCCCCATGCACGCCATCATGCTCAAAGCCAAGTTGCATCGCGCCGAAGTCACCCATGCCGTCCTCGACTACGAAGGCTCCTGCGCCATCGACGGCGATTGGCTGGACCTCTCCGGAATCCGCGAGTACGAACAGATCCAGATCTACAACGTCGACAACGGCGAGCGCTTCACCACCTATGCGATCCGCGCCGAGAACGGCTCGAAGATGATCTCGGTGAACGGCGCCGCGGCACACAAGGCCAAGGTCGGCGACCGCGTGATCATCTGCGCCTACGCACACTACAGCGAAGCCGAACTGGCCAGCCACAAGCCGCGCATGCTGTACATGGCGCCGGGCAACCAGCTCAGCCATACCAGCGAGGCGATTCCGATACAGGTCGCCTGACCTCGCCCCCTCTGGATAAAGCCCGGTTTCATCCGGGCTTTTTCATGTTCAAATAAGTGCGCCATCGAATTCCAACCAGAAGGTCAGCCATGAAGCACCACCTCACTCCGCTGGATGCCACGCAACTCGACAGTTGGCGCGCCCTGGCCGCCCATCGCCAGGAACTGCAGGACTTCAGGATGCGCCAGGCGTTCATCGGCGATCCGGAGCGCTTCAAGCGGTTTTCCTTCAGCGCCTGTGGGCTGTTCCTTGACTTCTCGAAGAACCTGATTCGCCAGGACACCATCGACCTGCTGGTGAAGCTGGCCGAGGAAGCACGGCTGAGCGACGCGATCCGGGCGATGTTCGACGGCGAGGCGATCAATGCCTCCGAGCGCCGGCCGGTACTGCATACCGCGCTGCGTCGACCGATCGGCGACAAGGTGCTGGTCGATGGCGTCGACGTGATGCCGGAAGTCCACCGCGTCCTGCACCAGATGACCGAACTGGTAGGCTACGTGCACAACGGCCTGTGGCGCGGCTATACCGAAAAGCCGATCACCGACGTGGTGAACATCGGCATCGGCGGCTCCTTCCTCGGCCCGCAACTGGTATCCGAAGCCTTGCTGCCGTTCGCCCAGAAAGGCGTGCGCTGCCACTACCTGGCGAACATCGACGGTAGCGAGTTCCATGAACTGGCCAGCCGCCTGAACGCCGAGACCACCCTGTTCATCGTTTCCTCCAAGTCCTTCGGGACCCTGGAAACCCTGAAGAACGCCCAGGCCGCACGCGCCTGGTACCTGGCCCAGGGCGGCACCGAGGAAGAGCTTTACCGCCATTTCATCGCCGTCTCCAGCAACAAGGAAGCCGCGATCGCCTTCGGCATCCGCGAGGAAAACATCTTCCCCATGTGGGACTGGGTCGGCGGCCGCTACTCGCTGTGGTCGGCCATCGGCCTGCCGATCGCCATGTCCATCGGCATCTCCAACTTCAAGGAACTGCTGTCCGGTGCCTACAACATGGACCAGCACTTCCAGACCGCGCCGTTCGAACGCAACATCCCGGTGCTGCTCGGCCTGCTCGGCGTCTGGTACGGCGACTTCTGGGGCGCGAACAGCCACGCGATCCTGCCCTACGACTATTATCTGCGGAATATCACCGACCACCTGCAGCAACTGGACATGGAATCCAACGGCAAGAGCGTGCGCCAGGACGGCACGCCGGTCACCAGCGGCACCGGGCCGGTGATCTGGGGTGGTGTCGGCTGCAACGGCCAGCACGCCTACCATCAGTTGCTGCACCAGGGCACCCAGTTGATCCCGGCGGACTTCATCGTCCCGGTGAGCAGCTACAACCCGGTGGCCGACCATCACCAGTGGCTGTACGCCAACTGCCTGTCGCAGAGCCAGGCGCTGATGCTCGGCAAGAGCCGCGAGGAGGCCGAGGCCGAACTGCGCGCCAAGGGCCTGCCGGAAGCCGAAGTGCAGCGCCTGGCGCCGCACAAGGTGATCCCGGGCAACCGACCGAGCAACACCCTGGTGGTCGAGCGCATCAGCGCCCGCCGCCTCGGCGCGCTGATCGCCATGTACGAGCACAAGGTCTACGTACAGAGCATCCTCTGGGGCATCAACGCCTTCGACCAATGGGGCGTGGAGCTTGGCAAGGAACTCGGCAAGGGTGTCTATTCGCGCCTGGTCGGCAGCGAGGAAACCCCGGCCGAGGACGCCTCCACCCAAGGCCTGATCGACTTCTTCCGCGGCCGCCATCGCGGCTGATCCGCCTCTCCCCAAAGCCCGGCCCTAGGCCGGGCTTTTTCATTCCGTCCGGCGATTGACCCCGGCGCCTTCCCCGCTCGCGCCTTTGGCACTTGAACATGGCACTCGCCTGGCCCACCCTTGGTCGAACCTGAAGAGGGGCCGCGTGCGGTCTCTCGACACCTTGCGGAGCAGAAAAACAAAGGAAACCGCCATGTTCGAGATCAGCGTCCACCCGGTGCCGGACGCCGTCCGCCAGCGTGCCTACCTGAACGACGACGACTACCAGCGCCTGTACCGCCAATCCGTCGAGAACCCCGAAGAGTTCTGGGGCGAGCAGGCCAAGGCCTTCCTCGATTGGTTCAAGCCCTGGCACAGCGTCCACCACGGCGACCTGAGGAAAGGCCAGGCCACCTGGTTCAAGGGCGGCCAGTTGAACGTCGCCTACAACTGCATCGACCGCCACCTGGAACGCCGCGGCGAACAGATCGCGATCGTCTGGGAAGGCGACAACCCCAGCGAATCCGCGCACATCACCTACCGCAAGCTGCACCACAACGTCTGCCGCCTGGCTAACGTGCTGAAGAGCCGCGGCGTGGAAAAGGGCGACCGGGTCTGCATCTACATGCCGATGATTCCCGAGGCCGCCTACGCCATGCTCGCCTGCGCCCGCATCGGGGCGGTGCACTCGGTGGTGTTCGGCGGCTTCTCGCCGGACTCGCTGCGCGACCGCATCCTCGATGCCGACTGCCGCACCGTGATCACCGCCGACGAGGGCGTGCGCGGCGGCAAGTACATCCCGCTGAAGCAGAATGTGGAAAAGGCGCTGAAGGACTGCCCGGACGTCTCCACCGTGGTGGTGGTCGAGCGCACCCAGGGCGACATACCCTGGGTCGAAGGCCGCGACATCTGGTACCACGAGGCGCTCCACGCGGCCTCAGCCGACTGCCCGGCGGAAGCGATGGACGCCGAGGACCCGCTGTTCATCCTCTATACCTCCGGCAGCACCGGCAAGCCGAAGGGCGTATTGCACACCACCGGGGGCTACCTGCTCGGCGCGGCGATGACCCACAAGTACGTGTTCGACTACCACGATGGCGACGTCTACTGGTGCACCGCCGACGTCGGCTGGGTCACCGGACACAGCTATATCGTCTACGGCCCGCTGGCCAACGGCGCCACCACCCTGATGTTCGAGGGCGTGCCCAACTACCCGGACGCCTCGCGCTTCTGGCAGGTGATCGACAAGCACCAGGTGAATATCTTCTACACCGCGCCGACCGCGATCCGCGCGCTGATGCGTGAAGGCGACGCCCCGGTCCGCCAGACCTCGCGCAGCAGCCTGCGCCTGCTCGGCTCGGTGGGCGAGCCGATCAACCCGGAAGCCTGGGAGTGGTACTACCAGGTGGTCGGCGAGAAGCGCTGCCCCATCGTCGATACCTGGTGGCAGACCGAGACCGGCAGCATCCTGATCACCCCGTTGCCCGGCGCCACTGCGCTAAAGCCAGGCTCGGCGACCCGCCCGTTCTTCGGCGTGCAACCCGTGCTGCTCGACGAGAAAGGCAAGGAAATCGACGGCGCGGGCAGCGGCGTACTGGCGATCAAGGCCAGTTGGCCGAGTCAGATCCGCAGCGTCTACGGCGACCACCAGCGGATGATCGACACCTACTTCAAGCCCTACCCCGGGTATTACTTCAGCGGCGACGGCGCGCGCCGCGACGAGGACGGCTACTACTGGATCACCGGCCGGGTCGACGACGTGATCAATGTCTCCGGACACCGGATCGGCACCGCCGAGGTCGAGAGCGCGCTGGTCCTGCACGATGCGGTGGCCGAGGCGGCGGTGGTCGGCTGCCCGCATGACGTGAAGGGCCAGGCCATCTACGCGTTCGTCACCCTGATGGCCGGCAGTCAGCCCAGCGAGGCGCTGCAACAGGAATTGCTGGCCCTGGTCGGCAAGGAGATCGGCAGCTTCGCCAAGCCGGATCACCTGCAATGGGCGCCCAGCCTGCCGAAGACCCGCTCCGGCAAGATCATGCGGCGTATCCTGCGCAAGATCGCCTGCAACGAGCTGGACAGTCTCGGCGATACCTCGACCCTGGCCGATCCGGGAGTGGTGCAGGGGTTGATCGACAACCGCCTCAACCGCTGACCCGCGCAACCGTCCCGCCGCCCTGCGGCGCGGGACGGTTCCAGTCGCTCCGGCGCCTGGGTTAAGCTCGTGCCTGCCCCGTCGTAGCGAGCCCCCCCATGGAAAGCGTCCGTCGCCATATCGAAAGCCAGGTGCTGAGCCTTACCGGGCTCGCCGTCGGCGGTGTCGACTTCGAATCGCCGAAAGGCGATCCGGGCCTGTTCGGCCCCGACGCCGCCTGCTGGAAGGTCCACGGCGACTTCAGCAGCATGATGATCGGCGGCATCGGCGCGCTGCTCCTGCAGATGCTCCATCCGCTGGCCCTGGCGGGGGTGTGGGACCACTCCAATTTCCGCGACGACCTGCTCGGGCGCCTGCGTCGTACCGGCCAGTTCATCTCGGCCACCACCTACGGCCCGCTGGCCGATGCCGAGCGACTGATCGAGCGGGTCCGGCGCATCCACGAAAGCGTCATCGGCCAGTTGCCCGACGGCACGCCCTACTCCGCCAGCGACCCGGACCTGCTGACCTGGGTGCATGTCGCCGAGGTCAGCAGCTTTCTCAAGTCCTACCTGCGCTATCTCAATCCCGACCTGCCGGGCAGCGAGCAGGACCGTTACTACTCGGAAATCGCCCTGGTCGCCGAACGCCTCGGCGCCCGTGCGGTGCCACGCGACCGCCAGCAGATCGCCACCTACCTGGAGGCCATGCGTCCGCGACTGCGTTGCGACGAACGCACCCGCGAAGTGGTGCGGATTCTCTTCAACGCGCCGGCGCCCAGCACCCTGGCCAGGCCGTTCGGCGCGCTGATGCTGCGCGCAGGCGCCGAGCTGTTGCCGGAATGGGCCGGATCGATGCTCGACCTCCCGTTCAGTCCGCTGCAACGCCGCCTGATCCGCGGCAGCGTCAGGCGCAGCGTCCCCTTGCTGCGCTGGGCGGTGCGCAACGCTTCGATGCATCGAGCCTGTCGGCGCATGGGGCTGCCGCCGGTGAGTCACTGAACTTTCGTGCCGTGACAGCAAGAATACCCGTCCAAAGGCTCTGAAACGGCGCGAATCACGGTCGGAACCTTGAGGCCGTGCCATACTCCAACGCACCGCTTAGAACGGAAAACGAAAGAGAGCCATGCCCAAAGGACTGAAACGCGCTGTCAGCGCCCTGCTGATCACCTTCCTCGTCTATTGCCTGCTGGGCTTCCTGCTCATACCCGGCATCGGGCTGCGCGTCGCCAACCAGCAACTGGCGCAATACGCCACCGTCCCCGCACGTCTCGAACGTATCGAATTCAACCCCTTCAGCCTGGAATTGACCCTCTGGGGTCTGCGCCTGGGCGACGAGAAGAACCCCCAGCTCGCCTTCCGCCGGCTGTACGCCAACCTGCAGCTGGACAGCCTGTGGAAACGCCAGCTGCACCTGGCCGACGTCGAGCTGGAAGGTCCGCATACCGAACTGCTGTTCGACGAGAAGGGCCAGCTCAACCTGGCCAGCCTGTTCAGGATCCCGCCGAGCGAATCGCCCGAGCCTGAACAGCCGAGCGATCCGTTCCCGCTGCGCATCGACCGCATCCAACTGGCCGAGGGCAGCCTGCACTTCCAGGACCTGCGACCGAGCGAGCCGGTGGACTTCAGCTTCGATCCGCTGGGCTTCGAGCTGCACAACCTCAGCACCCTGCCCGACGACGGCGCGAAGATGACCCTGGTCGCCACCGGCCCGAACGGCGGCCGCCTCGACTGGGAAGGCGACCTGACCCTGGTGCCGATCACGTCCAGGGGCCACCTGAGCGTCAAGGATATCCAGCTCAAGGCCTGGTGGCCCTATGTCCGCGACAATGCCCCGCTGGTGCTGGAGAACGGCGTGGTCAGCCTCTCCAGCGACTATCGCCTGGACCTGTCCAAGGACACCCAGCTGCTGCTCGACAAGGCCGCGCTGAAACTCGCCGACTTCAGCATCAATTCGCCCCAGGGCAAGCCGCTGGCCAAGCTCGCCAGCCTCGACGTGGCCGCTACCACCCTGGACCTGGCCAAGCAGGAAGTGGTGCTCGGCGAAGTCCGTAGCCAGGGCCTGGAAGCCTGGGCCGCGCGCGAGAAGGACGGCCAGCTCGACTGGCAGAAACTGTTCGCCGACTTCACTCCGCCGCCACGCAAGGCGCCTGCGCCCAAGCCGGCGGAAAACACCGATCCCGCCGCTGCCCCGGCCGACGCGGCGCAGACCACCCGCGAACCGGCAACCGACGGTGCCGCCAAGGCAGCCGCGATAGCCTCGGGCGACGCGGGCAAGGACAGGCCTGCGGAGAAGGACGCCAGCGTCGCCAAGACGGAAAGGGCAACGGACGACAAAGAGTCCGCCAAGGCCGCGGAAGGCGGCGCTGCCGATAAAGTAGCCAAGCAAGAGACGAGCGAAGCTCCGAAGACCGGCAAGGCAACCGGGCAGGAAACGGCCAAGACTGCGGAGATCGACAAGGCGGCCAACGACAAGCCGCAACAGCTCGCCGGCACTGCAAAGACGCCTCCGCCGGAAAGTACGAAAGCCGCCGCGGAGACGCCCGCCAAGCCCTGGCACATCGTCCTGCGCGACGCCCAGCTGCGCGGCTACAAGGCGCACCTGGTGGATCGCCAGCCGGCCACCGAGGTCCCGCTGGAAGTCGGCCCGCTGGACCTCGACCTGCAGAACGTCGACAGCCTCGGCAAGACCCCCTTCGACCTCAAGCTCAAGACCGGCCTCGGCAACCGCGGCCAGGTCCAGGCCAGCGGCCAGGTGGTGCTCGATCCGGTCAGCGCCAGGCTCAAGGTCAGTACCCGCGACATCGACCTGCGCGTGGCCCAGGCCTACATCTCGCCGTTCATCCGCCTGGAACTGCGCAGCGGCTTCCTTGGCAGCGAGCTGGCGGTCGACCTGAAGAGCGTCGAGCCGCTGGCCTTCAGCGTCGACGGCAGCGCCGAAGTCAGCCAGTTGCATACCTTGGATACCATCAAGGACCGCGACTTCGTCAAATGGACCAAGCTGACCCTCAACGGCCTCGCCTACCGACACGAGGACAGCCTGTCGATCCAGAGCGTGTCCTTCGAGGAGCCCTACGCCCGCTTCATCATCAACGAAGATCGCAGCACCAACGTCAGCGAGCTGATCATCCCGCAACCGGCTAGTTCGTCCGGCAAGGCCGCCGCCGAAAGCAAGAACGCGCCGGCGAGCAAGCCGCTGGGCATCCACATCGGCGGCGTACGGATCAACAACGGCTCGGCGAACTTCGCCGACCTGACCCTGATGCCGCCGTTCGGTACCGCCATCCAGCAGCTCAGCGGCGAAGTCGGCACCCTCGACACGCGCAACTCGCAGCCGGCCAAGGTGGACATCAAGGGCAAGGTCGACAAGTACGCACCGGTGACCATCGCCGGCGAACTGGACCCATTCGACCCGCTGAAGAAGCTCGACATCACCACCAGCTTCAAGCGCGTCGAGTTGACCACCCTGACGCCCTATTCCGGCAAGTTCGCCGGCTACCGCATCCGCAAGGGGCGACTCAACCTGGACCTGCACTACCAGATCGAACGCAGCCAACTGAAGGCGGAAAACAAGGTCCTGCTGGAAGGCCTGCAACTCGGCGAGAAGGTCGACAGCCCGGATGCCGTGGACCTGCCGGTGAAGCTGGCGGTAGCCCTGCTCAAGGACACCAAGGGCAACATCGATATCCAGTTGCCGGTGGCCGGTGATCTGAACAACCCGGAGTTCAGCGTCATGCCGATCGTCTGGCAGACCCTGCGCAACCTGGTCCTGCGCGCCGTGCAGGCGCCGTTCAAGTTCATCGCCGGCCTCGCCGCCGGCGGTAACGAGGATCTCGGCACGGTACCCTTCGCCGCGGGCAGCGACGAGCTGACGCCAGAAGCCCAGGCCAACCTCGACAAGCTCGCCGATGCGCTCAAGGAGCGGCCGGCGCTGCGCCTGGAAGTGGAAGGCGTGGCCTCCGCCGCGGCTGACGGTCCCTCGATCGGCGCCAAGCGTCTCGAACTGGAATACCAGAACACCTACTACCGCATGCTCCAGCGTCGCGGCGACAAGGTACCGAGCGACGCCAAGCAACTCGAGGTACCGGAGAACATGCAGGCACCGCTGCTCGAAGGCATCTACCGGACCCGCCTGAAGCAGCAGCCACCGGCCGAGTGGAAGGAACTGGACAGCGACGAACGCACCGCGAAGATGCGCGAAGCGGTGATCGCTTCCTGGGCCAAGAGCCAGGTGCTGCTGCGCCAGATTGGCCAGGCCCGGGCCACCCGGATCAAGGATTACCTGGTGGAGAAAGGCCAGTTGCCGGACGATCGCATCTACTTGATCGACGTCAGTTTCGCCGAAGGCGAAGACAAGGGTAATGTCGACACCCAATTGCACCTGGATAGCGAGTGATACCTTGCACAAGCGATTCGCCGCCCTCGCGGCCCCTCTGCTCCCCCTCGCCTGCGCTAGCGCGCAGGCCGACACCATGCGTTGCGGCAGCGCGCTGGTCAGCGTCGGCGACCGGGCCTTCGAAGTACAGCAAAAGTGCGGCGATCCGGATCACCGCGACGACGTCGGCTATACCCTGGGCAGCTACGATCGCCGGGAATTCAAGGTCGAGGAGTGGGTGTACGGCCCGCGCAACGGCGTGACCTACATCCTGACCTTCGAAGCCAACAAGCTGAAACGCATCGAGTTCAAGCGTTGAATCGCTCGCTTCCGCGTACCGGCCTGGTGGCGCTGCTGTCCCTGCTGCCATTGGCACATGCGCAGGCTGATTCGCTGCGTTGCGGCAGCCGCCTGGTCAGCACCGGCAACAGCAGCGCCGACGTTCTTGCGCGCTGCGGCGAGCCACGCAGCCGCGACAGCCTGGGTTATCGCGAGGTCGTCGGGGAATGGGGCAAGCGCTACGAGGTCGAGGTCCAGGAATGGATCTATGGCCCATGGAACGGCATGCTGTATTTCGTCCGTTTCGAGGGCAACCGCCTCAGCGCCATCCAGAGCCGGCGCGGCGACTGAATCCAGCGCCCATGAAAAAGCCCCGCCGGGCAATCCCGGCGGGGCTTCTTTCTACCTGTTCACAGGCGGTCGCTGAAGTCGCGAACTTCCTGTTCAGCCCTTTCCTTGGACCAGCCATAGCGTTCCTGCAGCTTGCCGACCAGGTATTCGGCATGTCCGTCGGCAGCCTGGAGATCGTCGTCGGTCAGATCGCCCCAACGCTCCTTGATCTTGCCGGTGAGTTGCTTCCACTTACCTTTGATCACATCGGAATTCATCGGTCTTCCTCCTGGTGACGAGGGAAAAGGGGTCGTTCGGCCCGGGCGCTTACTCGACCGATTTCAGGCCATCGGCGGAAACGGCTTTCACGCCCTTGATGCCCTTGGCGGTCTCGATCGCCAGGTCACGCTCGGCATCGCTCTTCACGTTGCCGGAAAGGGAAACCACACCTTTGTTGGTCTCGACCTTGATATCGACGCCACTGACATTCTTGTTGGCGATCAGGCTGGATTTCACCTTGCTGGTGATCCAGGTATCGGAAACCGCTTCTTCGGTTTTCTGCATAGTGTCGTTGGCCGCCAGGCTGATGGGCTGGGCAGCGAACGCATTGGCCATCGAGAAGCTCAGAGCAGTGGCAGTAGCAGCGGCAATAGCGAGTTTGCTGAATTTCATTGCGGTTTCTCCTATGGATTTCGAAAAACTGCAGCCATTCCTGGCGTCAGTTGCATAGTAGATATCGCAAGC
Source organism: Pseudomonas sp. YA1 (assembly GCF_058680555.1). Classification (NCBI taxonomy): domain Bacteria; kingdom Pseudomonadati; phylum Pseudomonadota; class Gammaproteobacteria; order Pseudomonadales; family Pseudomonadaceae; genus Pseudomonas; species Pseudomonas sp. YA1. The sequence continues at coordinate 129,905 of NZ_JBZWBG010000015.1, read as the reverse complement.
GCTGTGCCAGTTTTCCTCTAAAATAAAATCCTTTAAAAACAATAAGTTAAAAAATAAGCTGGAAGCGAGACGGTTGCAGAATGCCGAATTGGCGATGACAGGGCTTGCAAAATGCAAGGATTCGCCCCCTTCGCCGAGAAGCGTGTCGCGGAAACGAAAACAGGGCCCGAGGGCCCTGTTTTCATCGATCACGACTCGACTTACACGCCGGAAGCTTCGGCGGCAGCCACGTCCTTGATCGACAGCTTGATGCGGCCACGGTTGTCCACGTCGAGCACCAGGACCTTCACTTCCTGGCCTTCCTGCAGCACGTCGGTGACCTTGTCGATGCGCTTGTCGCTGATCTGCGAGATGTGCACCAGGCCGTCCTTGCCCGGCAGGATGTTGACGAAGGCACCGAAGTCGACGATGCGCTCCACCTTGCCGACGTAGATCTTGCCGATCTCGGCTTCCGCGGTGATCGCCAGGACGCGCAGCTTGGCGGCCTCGGCGGCTTCCTTGGTTTCGCCGTAGATCTTCACGCTGCCATCGTCCTCGATGTCGATCGAGGCCTTGGTCTCTTCGCAGATACCGCGGATGGTCGCGCCGCCCTTGCCGATGACGTCGCGGATCTTGTCCGAGTCGATCTTCATCTGCAGCATGGTCGGGGCGTTCTCGGACAGCTCGGCGCGCGGCTTGGCGATGACCTGGTTCATCTGGCCGAGGATGTTCAGGCGAGCTTCCAGGGCCTGGCCCAGGGCGATCTCCATGATCTCTTCGGTGATACCGTTGATCTTGATGTCCATCTGCAGGGCGGTGACGCCCTTGTCGGTACCGGCAACCTTGAAGTCCATGTCGCCCAGGTGGTCTTCATCACCGAGGATGTCGGTCAGGACGGCGAACTTCTCGCCTTCCTTGACCAGGCCCATGGCGATACCGGCGACCGGCGCCTTGACCGGCACACCGGCATCCATCAGCGCCAGGGAGGCGCCGCACACGGAGGCCATCGAGCTGGAACCGTTGGACTCGGTGATCTCGGAAACCACGCGAATGGTGTAGGGGAACTCGTCCTGGGTCGGCAGCATGGCAGCGACGCCACGACGGGCCAGACGGCCATGGCCGATTTCACGACGACCCGGGCTGCCCATGCGGCCGCACTCGCCTACCGAGAAGGGCGGGAAGTTGTAGTGCAGCATGAAGGCGTCCTTGCGCTCGCCTTCCAGGGTATCCAGCAACTGGGCATCGCGCGCGGTGCCGAGGGTCGCGACGACCAGGGCCTGGGTTTCGCCACGGGTGAACAGCGCGGAACCGTGGGTCTTGCCGAGCACGCCGACTTCGATGCGCAGCGGACGCACGGTACGGGTGTCACGACCGTCGATACGCGGCTTGCCGTTGACGATGTTCTCGCGAACGGTGCGGTATTCCAGCAGGCCGAATACGTCCTTGACCTCGGAAGCCGGGAACTTGCCCTCTTCCTCGCCGGCGAACAGGGCCACGGCCTGGTCGCGCAGCTCGCCCAGACGGTTGTAGCGGTCCTGCTTGATGGTGATGGTATAGGCCTGGGAGATCGCTTCGCCCAGCTCTGCCTTGATGGCGTTGACCAGCACGGTGTTTTCCGCCGGGGCTTTCCAGTCCCAGGCCGGCTTGCCAGCTTCGGCGGCCAGCTCCTTGACGGCACGGATCACCGCCTGGAACTCGTCGTGGGCGAACAGCACGGCACCGAGCATCTGGTCTTCGGTCAGTTCGTCGGCCTCGGACTCCACCATCAGCACGGCGTCTTCGGTACCGGCCACGACCATGTCGAGGCTGGAACTCTGCAGTTGCTCGTAGGTGGGGTTGAGGATGTAGCCGATTTCCGGATGGAAACCGACGCGGGCGGCGCCGATCGGGCCGGCGAACGGAATGCCGGAGATCGCCAGGGCGGCGGAGGTACCGATCATCGCGGCGATGTCCGGATCGGACTTCTTGTTGGTGGAAACGACGGTGCAGACGACCTGCACTTCATTCATGAAACCTTCGGGGAACAGCGGACGGATCGGACGGTCGATCAGGCGCGAGGTCAGGGTTTCCTTCTCGGAAGGACGTCCTTCACGCTTGAAGAAACCGCCGGGGATACGGCCTGCGGCGTAGGTCTTTTCCTGGTAGTGCACGGACAGCGGGAAGAAGTCGCGGCCTTCGGCCGGCGACTTGGCGCCGACCACGGTGACCAGCACGCTGACGTCGTCCATGGTGACCAGTACGGCGCCGGTGGCCTGGCGAGCGATACGGCCGGTCTCGAGAGTGACGGTCGACTGACCGAACTGGAATTGCTTGGTTACCGGGTTCACGGTGTCTTTACCTTCTATGTTGCCTTGGGGGAAATCGGTGGAATGCCGGGAGTCGGACCCGAATCGATTCCTAGAAAGCGCGAAGCTGGAAGCCCGACGCCGATACCCGCCTCGTGTGCGGGTATCGACGCCAGACTTCCAGCTTCTTGCTTCAAGCTGCCGACCGGCGTCGCTTAGCGACGCAGACCCAGACGGCCGATCAGGGCAGTGTAGCGAGACACGTCTTTGCCCTTCAGGTAGTCCAGCAGCTTACGGCGCTGGTTAACCATACGGATCAGACCACGGCGGGAATGGTGATCCTTGCCGTTGGCCTTGAAGTGATCCTGCAGCTTGTTGATGTTGGCGGACAGCAGGGCTACCTGCACTTCCGGGGAACCGGTGTCGCCTTCAGCTTGCTTGTATTCGTTAACGATCTGCGCTTTTTCTTCAACGCTCAGTGCCATGATGGGCTTCCTCTGAGTGAACAGGCCGGGAATCGCTTCCCGTGTTTTAAAAGGAGGAATGACCGTGCCTGCTGACAGCCACCCTCGTATCGGTCTTATGACCGAATCAGTCGACGCGGGGCGATACGCCCGTCGTCGGTCACTTCACCGATACCGATGAAACGACCTGTGTGATCCTGCACCCGCAACCAGCCGAACTTCGGCGCTTCCGGGGCCCGCACCGGCTGCCCGTGCAGCCAGTAGTACGCACTGTGCTCGGACAACTGCAACACCGGCCAATGCAACAGGCCGCTGTCTTCCGGCATCAGGAATTGGTCCAGCGCTTCCGGACCACCTTCGGCATGCACGCGTTCGAGCGTCTCGAGGGTGATCGCCTGGGCCAGGGCGAACGGCCCGGCCTGGGTCCGCCGCAGTGCTGCGACGTGCGCGCCGCAGCCCAGGACCTGGCCGAGATCTTCCACCAGCGTACGCACGTAGGTGCCTTTGCTGCAGGAAACGGCCAGGGTCGCACAGGGCGGCTCGAAGGAGAGCAAATCCAGGCGCGTAATAGTAACAGAACGCGCCTCGCGCTCCACTACCTCTCCTGCACGGGCGAGCTTGTACAGCGGCTGTCCGTCTTTCTTCAGCGCCGAGTACATCGGCGGCACCTGCTCTATGTCGCCACGGAAGCGCGGCAGGGCCTGTTCGAGATCGTCCCGACCGACGGTCACGTCCCGCTCGGCGAGCAGTTCGCCCTCGGCGTCGCCGGTGGTGGTGGTGATGCCCATGCGCATCACCGTCTCGTAACCCTTGTCGGCATCGAGAAGATATTGGGAGAACTTGGTCGCCTCGCCGAAGCACAGCGGCAGCACCCCGGTGGCCAGCGGGTCGAGGCTGCCGGTGTGGCCGGCCTTCTCGGCATTGAGCAGCCAGCGGACTTTCTGCAGTGCCTGGTTGGAACTCATGCCGCGCGGCTTGTCGAGCACCAGGATGCCGCTGATGGAGCGGCGGATACGCTTCACCTGGGCCACGCTCAGTCCTCGGTCTCGTCGCCGTGGCGGCGGCCGTCTTCGGCCACCGCACGTTCGATCAGCGCGGACAGCTCGGCGCCGCGGCGGATGCTTTCGTCGTAGTGGAAATGCAGTTGCGGCACGCTGCGCAGCTTCATCGACTTGCCCAGCAACATGCGCAGGTAGCCGGCGGCGTCGTTGAGGATTTCCATGTTCAGGGCGATCTTGCCGGCATCGTCCTGGCCCATGACGGTGATGAACACCTTGGCGTGCGCCACGTCGCGGCTGACCTCGACACCGGTGATGGTGACCAGGCCCAGGCGCGGGTCCTTGATCTCGCGCTGGATCAGTTGAGCCAGTTCGCGTTGCATCTGATCGCCGATACGCTGGGTACGGCTGTAGTCTTTTGCCATTTTTCAACCTGCCTCCAGCGACACCCGGCCACTGGAAAAAAAAGCGACAAACGCCCGGGACAGCTGGAAGCCGGCCCGGGCGCTGTGGTTACGCACTCGCCATCAAAGGCTGCGTGCGACTTCGACCTTCTCGAACACTTCGATCTTGTCGCCGACCTTGACGTCGTTGTAGCTCTTCACGCCGATGCCGCACTCCATGCCGGCACGCACTTCGGCGACGTCGTCCTTGAAGCGACGGAGAGACTCCAGCTCGCCTTCGAAGATGACCACGTCGTCGCGCAGTACGCGGATCGGACGGTTGCGGTGCACCATGCCCTCGGTGACCATGCAGCCGGCGATCGCGCCGAACTTCGGCGAGCGGAACACGTCGCGCACCTCGGCGATGCCCAGGATGTTCTCCCGCAGATCGCTGCCGAGCATGCCGGTCAGGGCCTTCTTGACGTCCTCGATGATGTCGTAGATCACGTTGTAGTAACGCATATCCAGACCTTCGGCTTCGACGATCTTGCGCGCGCCGGCGTCGGCACGCACGTTGAAGCCGAACAGCACCGCGTTGGAAGCCAGCGCCAGGTTGGCGTCGGACTCGGTGATGCCACCGACGCCGCCACCGACCACGCGGACCTGCACTTCGTCGTTGCCCAGGCCGCTGAGCGAGCCTTGCAGAGCCTCGAGCGAACCGCGCACATCGGCCTTGAGGACGATGTTCAGGGTCTTCTTCTCTTCCTGGCCCATGTTCTCGAAGATGTTTTCCAGCTTGCCGGCATGGGCACGCGCCAGTTTCACCTCACGGAACTTGCCTTGACGGAACAGGGCGACTTCGCGGGCCTTCTTCTCGTCGGCGACCACGGTCATCTCGTCACCGGCATCCGGCGTACCGTCCAGGCCGAGGATCTCGACCGGGATCGACGGGCCGGCTTCCTTGATCGGCTTGCCGTTCTCGTCGAGCATGGCGCGGACACGACCGTAGTTGATGCCAACCAGCACCATGTCGCCCTGGCGCAGGGTACCGTCCTGGACCAGCACGGTGGCCACCGGGCCGCGTCCCTTGTCCAGGCGCGACTCGACCACCACGCCACGGCCCGGGGCCGACGGAGTGGCTTTCAGTTCGAGCACTTCCGCCTGCAGCAGGACCGCTTCGAGCAGTTCATCGACGCCAGTACCGAGCTTCGCCGAAACCGGGACGAAGGGAGCGTCGCCGCCCCACTCTTCCGGGATCACGTCGAGAGCGGCCAGGCCGTTCTTGATGTTGTCCGGGTTGGCCTCGGGCTTGTCGATCTTGTTCACCGCGACCACGATCGGCACGCCCGCCGCTTTCGCGTGCTGCACGGCTTCCTGGGTCTGCGGCATGACGCCGTCGTCGGCCGCGACCACCAGGATCACGATGTCGGTCGCCTGGGCGCCACGGGCACGCATCGCGGTGAACGCGGCGTGGCCGGGGGTATCCAGGAAGGTCACCATGCCACGCTCGGTTTCGACGTGGTAGGCACCGATATGCTGGGTGATGCCGCCGGCCTCGCCCGCGGCGACCTTGGCGCGACGGATGTAGTCGAGCAGCGAGGTCTTGCCGTGGTCGACGTGGCCCATGACGGTGACGACCGGCGCGCGGGTGACCGCCTCGCCCTCGAACTTCAGGGACTCGGCCAGTTGTTCTTCCAGCGCGTTCTCGCTGACCAGCTTGACCTTGTGGCCCAGCTCTTCGGCGACCAGTTGGGCGGTCTCCTGGTCCAGGACCTGGTTGATGGTCACCGGGGAGCCCATCTTGAACATGAACTTGACGACTTCGGCGCCCTTGACCGACATCTGGGCGGCCAACTCGGCTACGGTGATGGTCTCACCGATGTTCACTTCACGCACGATCGGTCCTGTCGGGTTCTGGAACCCGTGCTGGTTGCGCTTCTTCAGCTTCGACTTGCCACCACGACCGCCGCGACGGTAACCATCGCTTTCCTCGTCGGTGCTGCGTGGAGCCACGCGCGGAGCAGGAACCTTTTCCTTCTCCTTGACCGAGGGACGGTGCTGGGTGTGCTTGCGGTCGCGGCGGTCATCGTCCTCGTCACGCTTGGGCACGCGGCGCGGCTCTTCCTTCTTGCGCTCTTCCACGGCGGCAGGCTTGGCCACCGGTTCGGCAACCGCGACATCCGCCACCACGGCAGGCTCGGCACCGGCAGTAGCCGCTGCTTCCTGGGCAGCCTTGGCACGCGCAGCTTCCTCGGCCTTGCGCGCTTCCTCTTCGGCACGCTGGCGGGCAGCGGCCTCTTCGGCCTTCAGACGCTCCGCCTCTTCCGCCGCGCGCTGCTCCTCGAGTTCGCGCTGGCGCTCGGCCTCGATCTCGTCGGGGCTGCGCTTGACATAGGTTTTCTTCTTGCGAACTTCGACGCTCACCGTCTTGCTGCCACCCACTTTCAGCGTGGTAGTGGTCTTGCGTTGCAGGGTGATCTTGCGCGGCTCGCTGGCGCGATCGCCATGGCTGCCTTTCAGGTGGGTCAGCAGGGCTTGTTTCTCGCTATCCGTTACAACTTGTTCGGCACTGGTGTGCGGCAGACCTGCGTCACGCATCTGCAGCAGCAGGCGCTCCACCGGTGTGTCGACCACCTGGGCCAGTTCTTTCACCGTGACTTGCGTCATGCACTTCTCTCCTCAGGCCGCGACTGCTTACTCGAACCAATGGGCCCGGGCGGCCATGATCAACTTGCCGGCACGCTCTTCGTCCATGCCGTCGATGTCGAGCAGATCGTCGATCGATTGCTCGGCCAGATCTTCACGGGTGGTTACGCCACGCAGCGCCAGGTCCAGGGCCAGCTCCTTGCTCATGCCATCGAGGCTGAGCAGGTCTTCTGCCGGTTGTGCGTCGGCGAGCTTCTCTTCGGTCGCAATGGCCTTGGTCAGCAGGCGATCCTTGGCACGGGAGCGCAGCTCGTTGACGATGTCTTCGTCGAAGCCATCGATGCTGAGCATCTCTTCCATCGGTACGTAGGCGATTTCCTCAAGAGTCGTGAAGCCCTCTTCCACCAGTACCTGGGCCAGTTCCTCGTCGACATCCAGCTCGTCGACGAAGCGCTGCAGGATATCCCCGGTCTCGGCCTGTTGCTTGGCCTGGATATCCGCCTCGGTCATCACATTCAGGGTCCAGCCGGTCAACTGGCTGGCCAGACGGACGTTCTGGCCACTGCGGCCGATAGCCTGCGCCAGATTGTCCTCGGCGACGGCGATATCCATGGTATGGGTATCCTCGTCGACGATGATCGCCGCCACCTCGGCCGGAGCCATGGCGTTGATCACGAATTGCGCCGGGTTGTCGTCCCACAGGACGATGTCCACCCGTTCTCCACCGATCTCGCCGGATACCGCCTGGACGCGCGAACCGCGCATGCCGATGCAGGCGCCCTGCGGGTCGATGCGCTTGTCCTTGGAACGAACGGCGATCTTGGCGCGCGAGCCCGGGTCACGGGCGGCGGCCATCACGTCGATCAACTGCTCGGCGATTTCCGGTACTTCGATGCGGAACAGCTCGATCAGCATTTCCGGCGCGGTACGCGACAGGACCAGCTGAGGACCGCGGTTCTCGGTACGGATCTCCTTCAGCAGGGCGCGCACGCGGGTGCCAACGCGGAAGGTCTCGCGCGGAATGATCTGGTCGCGGGCCAGCAGCGCCTCGGCGTTGTTGCCGAGATCGACGATGACGTTGTCGCGGGTGACCTTCTTCACGGTACCGGAAATGATCTCGCCGACCTTCTCGCGGTAGGCATCGACCACCTGGGCGCGCTCGGCCTCGCGGACCTTTTGCACGATGACCTGCTTGGCAGTCTGCGCAGCGATGCGGCCGAACTCGATGGATTCGATCTTTTCTTCGATGACCTCGCCGACCTTCGCGCCCGGCTTCTGCTCCTGGACGTCCTCGACGGTGATCTCGGTGGCGGGGTCCTGGTAGTCCTCGTCGGCGACGACGTGCCAACGACGGAAAGTCTCGTAGCTGCCGTTATGACGATTGATCTCGACGCGCAGGTCGACCTCGTCCTCGAAACGTTTCTTGGTGGCGGTCGCCAGAGCCAGCTCCAGCGCCTCGAAAATCACGCCGGCCGGTACGCCCTTTTCGTTGGATACCGACTCAACAACCAGCAGTACTTCTTTGCTCATTGTACGCCTCGCCTTTCAATCCATTGGATCCGCGGATTCGCGTCTCAATCAAAACGGGGAATGATGTTGGCCTTGTCGATCGAATCGATCGGCAGCAGGTACTCGTGATCGTCCACCAGGACCACCACATCCTGCTCCTCCACACCACGGAGAATGCCTTGGTAGTTACGCCGCCCCTCATAGGGCGAACGTAGCCTGATCTTCACTTGCTCGCCGGCATGCTTGGCGAACTGTTCGAGGGTGAACAGCGGCCGATCCATGCCCGGAGAGGACACCTCCAGGGTGTACTCGCCGCTGATCGGGTCTTCGACGTCGAGAATACCGCTGACCTGCCGACTGACGGCTTCACAGTCATCGATGAGGATGCCTTCGGGGCGGTCGATATAGACGCGCAACACCGAATGACGACCCTGGGAAATGAACTCGACGCCCCAGCACTCATAGCCGAGCGCCTCGACCACAGGGGCCAGCAAGGCCTGCAACTGTTCTAGCTTGCTCGACACCTGATCGCCTCGCGTATGTCGTAGAAACAAAAAATGGGCGAAACGCCCATCCCTAAATTGCCACTCGGAACCGTGGCATGGACTGTCCAGCTAACAAAAAGCCCCTAAAAAGGGGCCCTGAAAAACTGGTTGCGGGGGCTGGATTTGAACCAACGACCTTCGGGTTATGAGCCCGACGAGCTACCAGACTGCTCCACCCCGCGTCAAAGCTGGTGCAAGATTATACGACCGAGACCCTGATGGGTCAACCGAACCTTGCGGAGACAAACCCCGCAGGACGGGGCTTGCTTATATGGTACCGAGGAGGGGACTCGAACCCCTACAGCCTATGGCCACTACCACCTCAAGGTAGCGTGTCTACCAATTCCACCACCTCGGCAGAAACCTTTCTCTTACTTCTGTTCAGGAGCCGCCGGTACATCGCCTGCACTTTCCGCAGGCTTGGACTGCTCCTGAAGAACCGGCACATCGTCAGCGGCCGGTGCTTTCTCTTGCTTCTGCTCCAGAACTGCCGGATCCGGCAGTCCGATGTGTTGCAGAGCATCAGACTTTTCTTTAGCGAAGTACGCTAAGCCAAGGCTGGTCAAGAAAAAAACCGCTGCCAGTATACCAGTAATCCGACTCAAAAAGGTAGCGGAACCTTGGCTTCCGAAAACAGTTGCCGAAGCACCTGCACCGAAAGAAGCCCCTGCATCCGCACCCTTGCCATGCTGAACGAGGATCAGGCCAACAAGACCCAATGCCATCAGCAGATGCACGACAATTACGACCTTTTCCAGCATCTTCAGCTTCCCGCGGCACGACAGATCGCGCCGAACTCATCCGCATTGAGGGAGGCTCCACCTACCAGCCCCCCATCGATATCCGGCATGCCGAACAACTCGGCTGCACTTGCCGCCTTTACACTGCCGCCGTAAAGGAGTCGCACACCTTTTGCGACCTCGGCATTTTCCGCTGCCAGTTGCGCGCGGATCGCCGCGTGCACTTCCTGAGCTTGCGCGGGGGACGCGGTCAACCCGGTCCCGATCGCCCAGACCGGCTCGTAAGCCACGACTGCGCGAGCAAAAGCTCCAACACCCAACTCGTCGATCACGCTACCCAGCTGCCTAGCGACAACCTCCAGCGTCTTGCCTGCCTCGCGCTCCGCCCGGGTCTCCCCGACACACAGCACCGGCACCAGGCCGCACGACTGAGCCGCGGCAAACTTGCGACTCACAACCTCGTCACTCTCGCCGAGAATCAGGCGACGCTCCGAGTGGCCCACAAGGACCATGCTACAACCGACATCCGCCAACTGACTGGGAGCAGTCTCACCGGTCAGCGCGCCTTGCATCGGCTCGACGGCGCTGTTCTGCGCACCTACATCGATCGCCTTGCCGGCCAGGCCCTGGATGACCTGGCTGATGAACAAGCAAGGCGGCATCACAGCTACATCGACTCCGCTCGGCAACGCCAGCTGACGCAAGCCTTTGATCAACTCGGCCACACTGGAATGCGTACCGTGCATTTTCCAGTTACCGGCCACCAAGGGTCGACGCATGCTGTACCTCGCGGGGCAAAGTGGGCGCAGATGTTACTCAACAGTTTCCAGACTGGCAAGTAAAATCAAGCACATACCTCAGAAACAATTTTTGCCAGCTGTTCGGCGTGGGCACGAACGCTAGCTTCCTCGTCGCCCTCGACCATCACCCGGACCAACGGCTCTGTGCCGGATTTGCGCAGCAGGACACGACCGCGCCCGCCCATTTGCTCGGTGACGCGGACGCTGGCCTCCTTCACCGAGGGGTGCTCGAGCGGATCGTTTTCGCCCTTGAAGCGCACATTGATCAGCACCTGGGGGCACTTGCGAATCCCCTGGCGCGCCTCGGCCAGGGTCTGGCCGCGATGCTTGAGCGCCATCAGCACCTGTAGCGCCGCGATGATGGCATCGCCCGTCGTGGTGTTCTGGCAGCAGACGATATGCCCCGAATTCTCCCCTCCCAGCATCCAGTTCCGAGCCAGCAGTTCGGCCATCACATAGCGATCGCCGACCTTCGCCCGCACGAACGGGATATGCAGTTCCTGCAAAGCCAGCTCCAGGCCGAGGTTGCTCATCAGGGTGCCGACCACACCACCTTGCAGCCGCCCGCTTTCCTGCAGGTCGCGCGCGATGAGGAACAGTAGTTCGTCGCCATCCACGACCGCACCGGTATGGTCGACCATCATCACCCGGTCGCCGTCGCCGTCGAAGGCGATGCCGAGGTCGGCATGGTGCTCGACCACCGCAGCCTGCAGGCCATCCAGGTGAGTGGAGCCGCACTTGTCGTTGATGTTCAGGCCATTCGGGCTGGCCGCCAGCACCGTCACTTCCGCGCCCAGTTCCCGGAAGACGCTGGGAGCGATCTTGTAGGTAGCGCCGTTGGCGCAGTCGAGCACGACCTTGAGACCGTTGAAGTCGGTGCTGGTCGGCACGCTGCTCTTGCAGAATTCGATGTAGCGCCCCGCCGCGTCATTGATCCGCGAAACCTTGCCGAGACGGGCGGACTCCACCACGGTCATCGGCGCATCGAGCAGTTCCTCGATCATCAGCTCGACGTCGTCCGGCAGCTTGGTCCCCTGCCCGGAGAAGAACTTGATGCCGTTGTCGTCGTGGGGATTGTGCGAAGCGCTGATCACCACCCCGGCCTCGGCGTGGAAAGTCCGCGTCAGGTAGGCGATGCCGGGGGTAGGCATCGGTCCCAGCAACAGGGTATCGGCGCCGGAAGCGGAGAGCCCGGCCTCGAAGGCCGACTCGAACATGTAACCCGAGCTGCGCGTGTCCTTGCCGATCAGGACCCGGCAGTTGCCCTGCCGGCGGAAGGCCATGCCCACCGCCCAGCCCAGCTTGAGAACGAAGTCCGGAGTAATCGGAAACTCGCCAACACGACCACGGATACCGTCAGTCCCGAAGTATTTTCTGCTCATCTTTTGTCTTCCGTGCTCAATCCGCCATTTCAACGGCGGAGATCATTCGCATCACGTCGACGGTCGCCGCCACGTCATGCACTCGAATTATCCGTGCGCCCTTGGCCAGCGCCAGGGCCGCCAGCGCGAGACTGCCGTAGAGGCGTTCGTCCACCTCCCGCCCCAGTACCTTGCCGATCATGCTCTTGCGCGAAACGCCGACCAACAACGGCAGGCCCAGGCCATGGAGCGCCTGCAGATGCCTGAACAGCACCAGGTTGTGCTCCAGTGTCTTGGCAAAACCGAAACCCGGATCCAGTAACAGCCGCTCGCGGTCGATTCCGGCCGCCACGCAGGCATCCACACGCTCCTGCAGGAACGCGCCGACTTCCGCCACCACATCCTGGTAGGCAGGCGCATCCTGCATGGTCTGCGGTTCTCCGCGCATGTGCATGAGACAGACCGCCAGGCCGCTATCCACCGCAGCATCCAGCGCACCGTCGCGCTGCAGCGAACGGACGTCGTTGATCAGACCCGCTCCGAGACGCGCAGTTTCGCGCATGACCGCAGGCGTGGAGGTATCCACCGAAATCACGACGTCCAGCTCGCGGGCGATGCGTTCGACTACCGGAGCGACCCGCTCCAGCTCCTCCGTCGGAGAAACGCTGCGCGCACCGGGACGGGTCGACTCGCCGCCGACGTCGATGAGCGTTGCGCCTTCCAGCACCATGCGCTCGGCATGCCGCAGGGCATCGTCCAGCCGGTCGTAACGGCCGCCGTCGGAAAAGGAATCGGGGGTGACATTGAGGATGCCCATGACATGTGGGCGGGCCAAATCAAGAACCCGACTGCCGCAAGGCAGTCGGGTCGGGTATTGCGGATTGCTCATTCAGGGCTCTCAGTGCTCGCCGGCCGGCCCACCGATGGGAGGGGTGTTCTCGCGGCGGCCCGACTCTTCCAGGTTGGCCGGCGGGGTGCCGGTACCCGAACCACCCTGCCAGTCACGCGGCTCGCGCGGCACGCGACCGGCCATGATGTCGTCGATCTGGTCGGAGTCGATGGTCTCGTACTTCATCAGTGCGTCGGCCATCATCTCCAGCTTGTCGCGGTTCTCGTCGAGCAGTCGCTTGGCGGTACCGTAGCAGTCGTCGATGATGCGCCGGACTTCCTGGTCGATCATCTTGGCGGTCTCGCCCGACACATTGGCGTGCTGGCTGCCGGCGCTACGGCCGAGGAACACCTCGCCCTCCTCCTCCGCGTACATCAGCGGGCCGAGCTTCTCGGACAGACCCCACTTGGTCACCATGTTCCGCGCCAACTGGGTAGCACGCATGATGTCGTTGGAAGCGCCAGTGGTGACGCCTTCGAAGCCGAGGGTCATCTCTTCCGCGATACGGCCGCCGAACAGCGAGCAGATCTGGCTTTCCAGCGCGCGCTTGGACAGGCTGTAGCGATCTTCCTCGGGGAGGAACATGGTCACGCCCAGGGCACGTCCGCGCGGAATGATGGACACCTTGTAGACCGGGTCATGCTCCGGCACCAGGCGACCGACGATGGCGTGGCCGGCCTCGTGGTAGGCGGTGTTGCGCTTCTCCTTCTCGGACATGACCATGGTCTTGCGCTCGGCGCCCATCATGATCTTGTCCTTGGCCAGCTCGAACTCGCGCATGTCGACGATGCGCTTGTTGGAGCGCGCGGCGAACAGCGAGGCCTCGTTGACCAGGTTGGCCAGGTCGGCGCCGGAGAAACCGGGCGTACCGCGGGCGATGACGGCAGGATCGACATGGTCGCCCAGCGGCACCTTGCGCATGTGCACCTTGAGGATCTGTTCGCGCCCGCGGATATCCGGCAAGCCGACCACCACCTGGCGGTCGAAGCGGCCCGGACGCAGCAGCGCCGGGTCCAGAACGTCCGGACGGTTGGTGGCAGCGATGACGATGATGCCATCGTTCATCTCGAAGCCATCCATCTCCACCAGCAACTGGTTGAGGGTCTGCTCGCGCTCGTCGTGACCGCCGCCCAGGCCGGCGCCGCGATGGCGGCCGACGGCGTCGATCTCGTCGATGAAGATGATGCACGGCGCGTGCTTCTTGGCCTGGTCGAACATGTCGCGGACACGGGAGGCGCCCACGCCGACGAACATCTCGACGAAGTCGGAACCGGAAATGGTGAAGAACGGCACCTTGGCTTCGCCGGCAATGGCCTTGGCCAGCAGGGTCTTGCCGGTGCCGGGCGGGCCGACCATCAGCACGCCACGCGGGATACGGCCGCCCAGGCGCTGGAACTTGCCCGGATCGCGAAGGAACTCGACCAGCTCGCTGACCTCCTCCTTGGCCTCGTCGCAGCCGGCGACGTCAGCGAAGGTGGTCTTGACCTGGTCCTCGGACAGCAGGCGCGCCTTGCTCTTGCCGAAGCTCATCGGGCCGCCGCGACCGCCGCCGCCGCCCTGCATCTGGCGCATGAAGAACATGAACACGGCGATGATCACCAGGATCGGGAAGCTGGCGACCAGCAACTGGGTCCAGATGCTCTGCTGTTCGGGCTGCTTGCCCTCGACCACGACGTTGTTGTTGACCAGGTCGCCGATCAGGCCGTTGTCCTGGATCGCCGGGCGGATGGTCTTGAAGGTATCGCCGTCGCTACGCTTGCCGGTGATGACATAGCCATCCACGGTCACTCGCTCGACCTTGCCATCCTTGACCTGCTGGATGAAGTCCGAGTAGTTCAGCGTCTGTGGCTCGCTCGGGCTCGAGAAATTGTTCATCACGGTCACCAGTACCGCCGCGATGATCAGCCACAGAATCAGATTCTTTGCCATGTCGTTCAATTGACTACCCTCTGAAGCCGGCTCCGTCCTGGAAACCGCTTCACACGACGGCCAGACTCCTTCCGGCCAAAAGTACTACACAAGCGCCCGCGCACGCAGGCGTTGTCTGTAACCCTTTATGAACCCTCGCCCGTCCCGGCACAACAGGTCATCGACCAATAGACAGGCTATAGGGTCAATCATTCCAGTCTATTCCCCGCGAAAGCCGCGTGCGAGCAGATACTGTTCCCGCGAACGATCACGCGACGACAGGGGCTTGCGCATCTGTACCTTGTCGAACATTTCCCGGGCCTGCTTGTGGTACTGGTCGAAACCTTCGCCCTGGAAGATCTTGATCAGGAAATCGCCGCCCGGTCGCAGCACACGGCCGGCCAGGTCCAGCGCCAGTTCGCAGAGATACATGGCGCGCGGCTGGTCGGCGGCCCGCACTCCACTCATATTGGGGGCCATATCGGAAATCACAAGGTCTACCGGATGATCGCCGATCGCCTCGAGGATCCGCGCGAACACCGCGTCCTCGGTGAAGTCGCCCTGGATGAAGGTGACGTCGGGGATGCTGTCCATCTCGAGGATGTCCGAAGCGATCAGCCGGCCACGGTCGCCGATCACCCGGCTGGTGACCTGCGACCACCCGCCCGGCGCGGCGCCCAGGTCGACCACGGTCATGCCCGGACGCAGGATGCGGTCCTTCTCCTGGATCTCCAGCAGCTTGTAGCTGGCACGCGAGCGATAGCCATCGCGCTGGGCCATCTTCACGTAGGGATCGTCGAAATGTTCTTTCAGCCAACGCTGGCTGGTTTTGGAGCGGGCCACGGAATACCTCTTCGGGCACCCCCGGTCGGCGGGGGCAGCATCACTTGGACTAAAACTGGGGTAAAATAGACGACTTTTTCCCAGGGGTCTGATTATGGCGCTCACTCAAGAGCAGAAGAAACAGTTCAAATCTATCGGTCACCACCTGAAACCGGTATTGATCGTAGCCGAGAACGGCTTGACCGAAGGCGTTCTCGCCGAACTCGAGCGCGCACTCAACGATCACGAACTGATCAAGGTGAAACTGGCGCTGGCCGAGCGCGACGATCGCCGCGCCCTGCTCGACGAACTCTGCGCGCAGTCACGCAGCGACCTGGTGCAAAGCATCGGCAAGATGGCGCTGGTCTATCGGAAGAACCCGAAGCCGAACAAGAATCTCTCGAACATCAGCCGTTTCGCCGGCATCTGATGCCCCATCCAACCAAGGTCGGGAAACATCCCGGCCTGGTTCAGACGCCTTCCTCGTCCCGCCCCGGTACCGGCTGCAACACCAGCAGCAGGCCACACATCGCCACCGCCAGGTAGTTGAACAGCAGCCAGCGCACCGCCTCGGGCGCCAGCCCACGCACCAGGAAATACACCAGGCAGAGCAGCGCGACGGCGAGCAACAACTGACCGCGAAGGTCTCGCCAAAGGCTCCTCGGCCCGTGGCTCGACACCAACACCAGCGCCTGCAGCACCGCACAGAATCCGGCGAAGCCGATCAGCAGCGGCGTCAACGCCGCGGCTACGGTTTCCACCAGCAGCGGCGCCAGTCCGGTCTTGGCCAATGCAGGCAGGACCACGAACTGCAGCAACCAGAGGCCGCCGACCCAGAACGTCTGGGCCAGCAGCCAACTGATCGCGCCTGCGCGCAACGGGGCGCGCTTAGATATGGCGAACCTCGACGATCTCGTACTCGACGTCGCCGCCCGGGGTTCTCACCAGCACGGCATCGCCTTCGGTCTTGCCGATCAGCGCACGGGCGATCGGCGAATTCACCGAGATCTTGCCACCCTTGATATCCGCCTCGTCGTCGCCGACGATCTGGTAGGTCACAGTCTCGTCGGTCTCGACGTTGGCGATGTCGACGGTGGTGCCGAAGATCACCTTGCCGCTGTGCGGGATGGCGGTGACATCGATGACCTGGGCGTTGGACAGCTTGGCCTCGATGTCGCGGATACGCGCCTCGACCATGCCCTGCTGTTCGCGCGCCGCATGGTACTCGGCGTTTTCCTTGAGGTCGCCCAGTTCACGCGCTTCGGCGATGGCCTGGCTGATCTGCGGGCGCAGCACGCCCTTCAGGTGTTTCACTTCTTCTTCCAGGGCGCGGGCGCCCTGGACGGTCATGGGGAACTTGCTCATGCCTTGATTCCTGCGTGGAGATCCTGCAGGCGCCGAACGGTCTTCTCGGGACCGAACTTGAGCGCCTCACAGATCGCCTGCCCACCCGCAATGGTGGTGGTGCAGCAGATCTTGTGCTGCAGGGCGTTTCGACGAATGGAGTAGGAGTCAGCGATGGACTGCCGGCCCTCGGTGGTGTTGATGATCAGGGTGACCTCGTCGTTCTTAATCATGTCCACCACGTGCGGGCGACCTTCGGTCACCTTGTTCACGCGACGCACCGGCAGGCCCGCAGCCTCGATGACACGCGCGGTACCGGCGGTGGCTACCACTTCGAAGCCCAGCGCGACCAGGTCGCCAGCCACCTGGGCGGCGAACGGCTTGTCGTCTTCGCGGACACTGATGAAGGCGCAACCGGCGGTCGGGAGGATCTCGCTGGCCCCCAACTGAGCCTTGGCAAAGGCTTCGGCAAAGCTATCACCGACGCCCATCACTTCACCAGTGGACTTCATTTCCGGGCCGAGGATCGGATCGACGCCGGGGAACTTGGCGAACGGGAACACCGCTTCCTTGACGCTGAAGAACGGCGGGATGATTTCCTGGGTGAAGCCGACCTCGGCCAGGGTCTTGCCGGCCATGACGCGGGCGGCGACCTTGGCCAGCGACTCGCCGACGCACTTGGAGACGAACGGCACGGTACGCGAGGCGCGCGGGTTGACCTCGATGACGAAGATATCCTCGCCTTGCACCGCCATCTGCACGTTCATCAGGCCGACCACGCCAAGCTCCAGGGCCATTTTCTTGACCTGCTCGCGGATCTCGTCCTGGATGTGCTGCGGCAGCGAGTACGGCGGCAGCGAACAGGCGGAGTCGCCGGAGTGAACGCCAGCCTGCTCGATATGCTGCATGATCGCGCCGATCACCACGATCTCGCCGTCGCATACCGCGTCGATGTCGACTTCGATGGCGCAGTTGAGGAAGTGGTCGAGCAGCACCGGGCTGTCGTTGGAAACCTGCACCGCCTCGCGCATGTAGCGCTTGAGTTCTTCTTCCTGGTAGACGATTTCCATCGCCCGCCCGCCCAGCACGTAGGACGGGCGTACCACCAGCGGATAACCGATGGCCTTGGACGCGGCCAGGGCCTCGTCTTCGCTGCGCGCGGTGGCGTTGGCCGGCTGGCGCAGGTTCAGGCGCTGGACCATCTGCTGGAAGCGCTCGCGGTCTTCGGCACGGTCGATGGCGTCCGGGCTGGTGCCGATGATCGGCACGCCGGCCTCTTCGAGGGCGCGGCAGAGCTTCAGCGGGGTCTGGCCGCCGTACTGGACGATCACGCCCTTGGGCTGCTCGACGCGGACGATCTCAAGGACGTCCTCGAGGGTCACCGGCTCGAAGTACAGGCGGTCGGAGGTGTCGTAGTCGGTGGAGACGGTTTCCGGGTTGCAGTTGACCATGATGGTCTCGTAGCCGTCTTCGCGCATCGCCAGCGCCGCGTGCACGCAGCAGTAGTCGAACTCGATGCCCTGGCCGATGCGGTTCGGACCGCCGCCGAGGATCATGATCTTCTCGCGGCTCGACGGGTTGGCCTCGCACTCTTCCTCGTAGGTCGAATACATGTAGGCGGTGTCGGTGGCGAACTCGGCGGCGCAGGTATCGACACGCTTGTAGACCGGCAGCACCTTCAGCTTGTGGCGATGGCTGCGCAGGTTCTTCTCGGTGACGCCTAGCAGCTTGGCCAGGCGCGCGTCGGAGAAGCCCTTGCGCTTGAGCTTGTACATCAGCTCGCGATCGATGGAGGACAGGCCGAGGGTCTTGACCTTCTCCTCGTCCTTGACCAGGTCCTCGATCTGCACCAGGAACCATTCGTCGATGCGGGTCAGCTCGAACACTTCCTCGACGCTCTTGCCGGCGCGGAAGGCATCGGCGACGTACCAGACACGCTCGGCGCTGGGCACGGTCAGCTCGCGCTTGAGGATGCTGTCGGCCTCCGGGTCGTTCAGGTCGAGCTTCGGATCGAAGCCGGTGGCGCCGACTTCCAGGCCGCGCAAGGCTTTCTGCACCGACTCCTGGAAGGTCCGGCCGATGGCCATGACTTCGCCGACCGACTTCATCTGGGTGGTCAGGCGGGCATCGGCTTTCGGGAACTTCTCGAAGGCGAAGCGCGGGATCTTGGTCACCACGTAGTCGATGGCCGGCTCGAACGACGCCGGGGTGCGACCGCCGGTGATGTCGTTCTGCAGTTCGTCGAGGGTGTAGCCGACCGCCAGCTTGGCGGCGATCTTGGCGATCGGGAAACCGGTGGCCTTGGAGGCCAGGGCCGAGGAGCGGGAAACCCGCGGATTCATCTCGATCACCACCATGCGCCCGGTGTTCGGGCAGATGCCGAACTGCACGTTGGAACCGCCGGTTTCCACGCCGATCTCGCGCAATACCGCCAGCGAGGCGTTGCGCATGATCTGGTATTCCTTGTCGGTCAGGGTCTGCGCCGGTGCCACGGTGATCGAGTCACCGGTGTGCACGCCCATCGGGTCGAAGTTCTCGATGGAGCAGACGATGATGCAGTTGTCCTTCTTGTCGCGGACCACCTCCATCTCGTATTCCTTCCAGCCGATCAGCGACTCGTCGATCAGCAGCTCGTTGGTCGGCGACAGGTCGAGGCCACGGGCGCAGATCTCTTCGAACTCTTCACGGTTGTAGGCGATACCGCCGCCGGTGCCGCCCATGGTGAAGGACGGACGGATGATGCAGGGGAAGCCGACCTGCTCGAGCACGCCGTAGGCCTCCTCCATGCTGTGGGCGATGCCCGAGCGCGGACAGGCCAGGCCGATATCCTTCATCGCCTTGTCGAAGCGCGAGCGGTCCTCGGCCTTGTCGATGGTATCGGCATTGGCGCCGATCATCTCCACGCCGAACTTCTCCAGCACGCCGTGGCGCTCCAGGTCCAGGGCGCAGTTCAAAGCAGTCTGGCCGCCCATGGTCGGCAGCAGCGCGTCGGGGCGTTCCTTCTCGATGATCTTGGCCACGGTGGCCCACTTGATCGGCTCGATGTAGGTCGCGTCGGCCATCGCCGGGTCGGTCATGATGGTCGCGGGGTTGGAGTTCACCAGGATGACGCGGTAGCCCTCCTCGCGCAGGGCCTTGCAGGCCTGGGCGCCGGAGTAGTCGAATTCGCAGGCCTGGCCAATCACGATGGGGCCGGCACCGAGGATCAGGATGCTCTTTATGTCTGTACGTTTTGGCATGGGACTCTCGTTGCAATAATCAGGACAGGGTTGCGGTGGCCAGCTTCACACCAAAGCCGACGAACAGGGCGCCGACGCCCGAAGTGGCGCCGGCAGCCAACCGTTGCCGCCGGCGGAACCAGGCCGCCAGCCGCACACCGGTGAAAATCAGGAAGCTCAGGTAAAGGGCGCTGACCAGTTCCAGGATCACCGCCAGCACCAGGAACGACAGGCCCGGATAGGCATAGCCGGGATCGACGAACTGGATGAAGAAGGAGATGAAAAACAGGATCGCCTTGGGATTCGACAGGCTGAGCAGCAGCGCCTTGCGGAACGGCTGGTGGACATCCACCTGTTCGGCCTGCGCCGCCGTCGCCTCGGGATTGCGCAGCTTGCGCCAGGCGCCCCGCAGCATGCCGACGCCGAGATAGAACAGGTAGGCCGCACCGAGGTACTTCAGGCCGATGAACAGCATCGGCTCGGCCTTCAGCAGGGAGGCCACGCCGAGGGCCGACAGCAGCATCAGCACCGCGTCGCCGAGGAACACGCCGCAGGCGGCCCGGTAGCCGGTCGCCACGCCACGCTGGGCCGAAGTCGCGAGGACGAACAACGAGTTCGGTCCGGGCAACAGGATCACGAAAACCACACCCAGCACGTAGGTCCAGAAATCGGTTATCCCCAGGGTCGGCATGGCTCTGCTCCTCAGCGACGCTCGGCCATCGCCGAGATGAAGCGGTCGAACAGCGGGGCGACGTCATGCGGACCGGGGCTCGCCTCGGGGTGGCCCTGGAAGCTGAAAGCGACCTTGTCGGTGCGCTCGATACCCTGCAGGGTACCGTCGAACAGCGACTTGTGAGTGGCTCGCAGGTTGTCCGGCAGGGTGCTCTCGTCGACCGCGAAACCGTGGTTCTGGCTGGTGATCATCACCACGCCGCTGTCCAGGTCCTGCACCGGGTGGTTGGCGCCGTGGTGCCCGTGGCCCATCTTCAGGGTCTTGGCGCCAGAGGCCAGGGCCAGCAACTGATGGCCGAGGCAGATGCCGAACACCGGGATCTCGGTATCGAGGAATTCGCGGATCGCCTGGATCGCGTAGTCGCACGGTTCGGGGTCGCCGGGGCCGTTGGAAAGGAAGATGCCGTCAGGGTTCAGCGCCAGCACTTCGCTGGCCGGTGTCTGCGCCGGCACCACGGTCAGGCGGCAGCCGCGCGCCACCAGCATGCGTAGGATGTTCAGCTTGACGCCGTAGTCGTAGGCCACCACGTGATACGGCAGTTCACCGGCCGGGATCTCCGGGTGACTGTCGCTTTCCAGGTTCCAGACGCTGGAGCGCCACTCGTAGCGCTCGGCGGTGGTGACCTCCTTGGCCAGGTCCATGCCCTTCAGGCCGGGGAAGGCGCGAGCCAGCTCCAGCGCGCGTTCCTCGGTAGCGTCGGCACCGGCCAGGATGCAGCCGTTCTGCGAACCCTTCTCGCGGAGGATGCGGGTCAGGCGACGGGTATCGATGCCGGCGATGGCGACGGTGCCGTTGGCTTTCAGGTAGTCAGGCAGCGACTGCTTGCTGCGCCAGTTGCTGGCGATCAGCGGCAGGTCGCGGATGATCAGGCCGGCGGCCCAGACGCGGTTGGCCTCGGCGTCTTCCGGGGTGGTACCGGTATTGCCGATGTGCGGGTAGGTCAGGGTGACGATCTGCTGGGCGTAGGAAGGATCGGTAAGGATTTCCTGGTAGCCGGTCATGGCGGTGTTGAACACCACCTCGCCAACGGTCTGGCCGTCGGCACCGATGGCTTCACCGCGAAAAATGCTGCCGTCGGCAAGTGCAAGTATGGCTGGCTTAGTCAAGAAGACCTCCCGTAAATCAAGCCTGACTGGTCGCGCAGGTGTAAAAAAGCGGGATGACACCGTGAAGAGTCATCCCGCTTTTTTTCGATTCATGCTGCGCTGCTTTTAGTGGACACACTAAAGCTGTAGTTTACAGAATCGCGACATTCCGGTCCACCAATAAGACGACGTGCGGCAGCGTCTCAGCGTAGACCGAGCACATCCTGCATGTCGTACAGGCCGTTCTCCTTGCCCTCCAGCCACAGCGCCGCACGCACCGCGCCACGGGCAAAGGTCATGCGGCTGGAAGCCTTGTGGGTGATCTCCACGCGCTCGCCCTCGGCGGCGAACAGCACGGTGTGGTCGCCCACCACGTCGCCGGCGCGCACGGTGGCGAAGCCGATGGTTTCCCGCGCCCGCGCGCCGGTCTGCCCCTCACGTCCGTAGACCGCCACTTCCTGGAGGTCCCGGCCGAGCGCCTGGGCTACCACCTCGCCCATGCGCAAGGCGGTGCCGGACGGCGCATCGACCTTGTGCCGGTGATGGGCCTCGATGATCTCGATATCCACTTCGTCGCCCAGCACCCGTGCCGCGGTATCCAGAAGCTTCAGGCAAAGGTTCACGCCGACGCTGAAGTTGGCAGCGAAGACGATCGGGATATCCTTCGCCGCCTCGGCCAGCAGCAGCTTCTCGTCGGCGCTGAAGCCGGTGGTGCCGATGACCATCGCGCGGCGCGCCTTGCGGCACTGCTCGATGTTCTTCAGGGTTACGGAGGGATGGGTGAAGTCGATCAGGACGTCGAACTCCTCGCAGACCTTGCCCAGGTCCCCGGACAGCGGCACGCCGATCCGGCCGAGACCGGCCAGCTCGCCGGCGTCCGCCCCCACCAGGGTGCTATCCGGACGATCCACCGCCGCCGTCAGCCCGGCGGCACCGCCGGTCTGCTGAACGGCCTCGATCAGGTTCTTGCCCATGCGCCCGGCGGCGCCCACTACGGCTATACGTCGCATAAAACCACTCCACGCAGAACCCGGACGCGGCGGTCAGGCCGCGCCCATGGCTTTGTTTATAGGTCGTCGAAGAAACGCTTCATGCCTTCGAACCAGCCACTGGCCTTGGGCGAATGCGAGGTGTCGCTCTGCAACGACTTGCGGAACTCCTCGAGCAGCTCGCGCTGGCGCTTGTCCAGGTTCACCGGGGTTTCCACCACCACCTTGCACATCAGGTCGCCGGCGCCGCCGCCGCGCACCGGGGCCACGCCCTTGCCGCGCAGGCGGAACAGCTTGCCGGTCTGGGTGCTTTCCGGAATCTTCAGCTTGACCCGGCCATCCAGGGTCGGCACTTCCAGCTCGCCACCCAACGCAGCGTCGGCGAAACTGATCGGCACTTCGCAGTACAGATGCTTGCCGTCGCGCTGGAAGATCGGGTGCTCGCGCACATTGACCACCACGTACAGGTCGCCCGCCGGACCACCCATGCTGCCGGCCTCGCCTTCGCCGGTGAGGCGGATGCGGTCGCCGGTGTCGACGCCGGCCGGCACCTTCACCGACAGAGTCTTCTGCTCTTCCACGCGCCCCTGGCCATGGCAGGAGCCACAGGGATCGGAAATCATCTTGCCGGTGCCGTGGCAGCGCGGACAGGTCTGCTGGACCGAGAAGAAGCCCTGCTGCATGCGCACCTGGCCGATACCGCCGCAAGTGGTGCAGGTGACCGGTGTGGTGCCGGGCTTGGCGCCGCTGCCGTTGCAGGTCTTGCAACCGACCAGGGTCGGCACGCGGATGGTGACGGTGGTGCCGCGTACCGCCTCTTCCAGGTCGAGGTCCAGTGTGTAGCGCAGGTCCGCGCCGCGCTGCGCGCCGCCGCGCGAGCCACCGCGGGCGCCGCCGCCACCGAAGAAATCGCTGAACACATCGCCGAAGATGTCGGAGAAGCTCGCCCCGCCGAAACCGGCGCCAGCGCCCCCACCCATGTTCGGATCGACGCCGGCATGGCCGTACTGGTCGTAGGCCGCCCGCTTGCTGGCATCGGAGAGGACCTCGTAGGCCTCGTTGGCCTCCTTGAACTTGTCCTCGGCTTCCTTGTCGCCAGGATTGCGGTCCGGGTGGTATTTCATCGCCAGGCGACGGTAGGCCTTCTTCAGGTCCGCCTCGCTGGCGCCACGCTCAACCCCCAGAACCTCGTAAAAGTCTCGTTTCGCCATAACCTTTCCGTCTCAATTAAGGACCCTCCAGACACGCCAACGCGGGAGCAGGCTCCCGCGTGGCGGATCATGCGTACCGGCCTGGCCGGCACGCGGGGCAGAAGCAAGCCGGGGCTTACTTGTTGTCCTTGACCTCTTCGAACTCGGCGTCCACCACGTCGTCAGCGGCTTTCGCCTGCTCGCCCTGGGGAGCGTCTTCGCCCTGCTGGGCCTGTTCGGCGTACATCTTCTGCGCCAGCGGGGTGGAAGCCTGGGACAGAGCGTTCATCTTGGCCTCGATCTCGGCCTTGTCGTCGCCCTTCACCGCCGCTTCCAGCTCGCCCAGCGCCTTCTCGATGGTCGCCTTGTCCTCGGCGGTGGCCTTGTCGCCCGCCTCGGTGATCATCTTGCGGGTCGCGTGGACCAGCGCGTCGCCCTGGTTGCGAGCGGCAGCCAGTTCCTCGAACTTGCGGTCCTCCTCGGCGTTCGCCTCGGCATCGCGGACCATCTGCTGGATCTCATCCTCGGACAGGCCGGAGGATGCCTTGATCACGATGGACTGCTGCTTGCCGGTGGCCTTGTCCTTCGCCGAGACGTGCAGGATGCCGTTGGCATCGATATCGAAGGTCACCTCGATCTGCGGCACGCCGCGCGGAGCCGGCGGAATGTCGGCCAGGTCGAACTTGCCCAGCGACTTGTTCTGCGCGGCCTGCTTGCGCTCGCCCTGCAGCACGTGGATGGTCACCGCGCCCTGGTTGTCGTCGGCGGTGGAGAACACCTGCGACTTCTTGGTCGGGATGGTGGTGTTCTTCTCGATCAGACCGGTCATCACGCCGCCCAGGGTCTCGATGCCGAGGGTCAGCGGAGTCACGTCGAGCAGCAGCACGTCCTTCACGTCGCCGGCCAGGACCGCACCCTGGATGGCGGCACCGACAGCCACGGCTTCGTCCGGGTTGACGTCCTTGCGCGCTTCCTTGCCGAAGAACTCGGCAACGGTCTTCTGTACCAGCGGCATGCGGGTCTGGCCGCCGACCAGGATCACTTCATGGATATCGGAAACATCCAGGCCGGCATCCTTCAGCGCGGTGCGGCACGGCTCGATGGTGCGCTGCACCAGGTCTTCGACCAGGGACTCCAGCTTGGCGCGGGAAACCTTGACGTTCAGGTGCTTCGGACCGCTCGCGTCGGCAGTCACGTACGGCAGGTTGACGTCGGTCTGCTGGGTCGAGGACAGCTCGATCTTGGCTTTCTCGGCCGCTTCCTTCAGACGCTGCATGGCCAGCGGGTCGCCCTTCAGGTTGATGCCGCTTTCCTTCTTGAACTCGTCGACGAGGTAGTCGATCAGGCGGATGTCGAAGTCTTCGCCGCCGAGGAAGGTGTCGCCGTTGGTGGCCAGCACTTCGAACTGGTGCTCGCCGTCGACTTCGGCGATCTCGATCACCGACACGTCGAAGGTACCGCCGCCCAGGTCATAGACGATCACGGTGTGGTCGCCCTTGGCCTTGTCCAGGCCGTAGGCCAGCGCCGCCGCGGTCGGCTCGTTGATGATCCGCTTGACGTCGAGGCCGGCGATGCGGCCGGCGTCCTTGGTGGCCTGGCGCTGGCTGTCGTTGAAGTAGGCCGGAACGGTGATCACCGCTTCGGTGACCGGCTCGCCGAGGTAGTCTTCGGCGGTCTTCTTCATTTTCTTCAGCACTTCGGCGGAAATCTGCGGAGGCGCCATCTTCTGGCCCTTCACTTCCACCCAGGCGTCGCCGTTGTCGGCCTTGACGATGCTGTACGGCACCATCTGGATGTCTTTCTGTACCACGTTCTCTTCGAAGCGACGGCCGATCAGGCGCTTCACCGCATACAGGGTGTTCTGCGGGTTGGTGACCGCCTGGCGCTTGGCCGGCTGGCCCACCAGGGTTTCGCCATCGTTGGTGTAGGCGATGATCGAGGGGGTGGTACGCGCGCCCTCGGCGTTCTCGATGACCTTGACGTTACCGTTCTCCAGGATAGCCACGCAGGAGTTGGTGGTACCCAGGTCGATGCCAATGATTTTGCCCATATTCACTCTCCAGAAACTTTGATTCCGTGCGACCCGCCCGTGGGTCTCGTGCTCGGTTGACTACCCAGATGGGGTCGTCGCGTCGAATTTCAAGCCTGCTCGTCGATGGAAGGCGGGGTTTCCGCCGGCGCCTTGCTGACCACCACCATCGCCGGACGCAGCAGGCGGCCGTTGAGCAGGTAGCCTTTCTGGAACACCTTGAGGACACTGCCCGGCTCGGCCGAAGCGCTTTCCTGCATGGCCATCGCCTGGTGCTGCTCGGGGTTGAAAGGCTCGCCTTCCGGGTTCAGCGCCTCCACCTGGTAGCGGCGCAGGGTGTCGTCGAACATCTTCAGGGTCAGTTCCATCCCTTCGCGCATCGGCTTGATCGCCTCGTCGTTGGGATCGGACATCTCCAGGCCGCGCTCGAGGGTGTCGACCACCGCCAGCAGGTCGCCGGCGAATTTCTCCAGCGCGAACTTGTGCGCCTTCTCGACATCCTGCTCCGCACGCCGGCGTACGTTCTGCAGATCCGCGACCATGCGCAGCGCCTGGTCCTGGGCGGCAGCCAGCTGCTCCTCCAGCTCCTGCACGCGGGCGGTCAGGTCCTCGGCGGCGCCGGTGGGCTGCTCGGGGGTCTGTTGATCCAGGGTCTGCTGTTCGTCAGCCATGCCACTCTCCTTCAAAAATAAGCTGGCAAATACAAGGCGAACGCATAAGTTCGCAACGTTGCCGGCTATATGGGGACGGCTTTCCACGGTTCAAGGGGCGAGCGGCAATTGCCAGCCGGAAAAAATACTGTATAAATAACCAGACAAAACCCACGGAGCCGCCCGCCATGCTGGTTCACCTGTCCGTTCACAACTACGCCATCGTCGAGCACCTGGATCTCGAACTCGCTACCGGCATGAGCGTGATCACCGGCGAAACCGGCGCGGGCAAGTCGATCATGCTCGACGCCCTCGGCCTTACCCTCGGCGACCGCGCCGACAGCGGCGCGGTACGTCCCGGAGCGGACAAGGCCGACATTCTCGCCAGCTTCGACGTCAGCGCCATCGCCGAGGCCCGCGACTGGCTCGCCGAGCGCGACCTGGAACAGGACGGTCCGTGCATCCTGCGCCGGGTGATCACTGCCGAAGGTCGCTCGCGTGCCTACATCAACGGCACGCCCTGCCCTCTGGGCGACCTGAAGAGCCTGGGCGAACTGCTGATCGACATCCATAGCCAGCACGAGCACCAGTCGCTGCTGAAGAGCGAGACCCACCGGCGCCTGCTCGACGAGTACGCCGGCTGCCAGGAGCTGGCGCGCCAGGTGCAGCTCGCCGCGCAACGCTGGAAGCAGACCAGCCAGGAACTCGAACGCCTGTCGCGTAGCGGCGACGAACAGCGCGCCCGCCACCAGTTGCTCAGTTACCAGCTGGAAGAACTGGAAAACCTGTCCCTCGGCGAAAACGAACTGGAAAGCCTGGAACAGGAGCAGAAGACCCTGAGCAACGCCGAAAGCCTGCTCGCCGCCTGCCGCCAAGTCGTGGAAATGTGCAGCGAGAGCGATGCCGGCAACGTCCTTTCCGCGCTCAATGCCAGCCTCAGCCGCCTGACCTCGTTCAGCGGCCAGCCCGCCGCCCTCGGCGAAGCGGTCAACCTGTTGTCCAGCGCGCAGATCCAGGTCGAGGAGGCGATCGGCGAACTGAACCGCTTCGTCGACCACTTCGATGCCGATCCCAATCGCCAGCAGCAGGTCGAGGAGCGCCTGGACGTCATTTATTCCCTGGCGCGCAAGCACCGGGTACAGCCCGCCGAACTGGCCGACCTGCAGCAGCGCCTGTTCGACGAACTGGAGGCGCTGAACGCCGACGACGAAGCGGTCGGACGCCTGGGCGACGAGCTGGCCGCCTACGCCCGGCATTACCAGGAAAAAGCCGACGAACTGAGCCGCCTGCGCCAGGCCGCGGCCGCACCTCTTGCCGCCAGCGTGGAACAGGAGATGCAGCGCCTGGGCATGCCCGGAGGGCGCTTCGCCATCGTCCTGCATCCCGGCGACAGCGCCGAGCCGCAAGCCAACGGACTGGAAAGCGTGGAGTTCCTGGTCAGCGCCAACCCCGGGCAGCCGTTGAAAGGGCTGGCCAAGGTCGCCTCGGGCGGCGAACTGTCGCGGATCAGCCTGGCGATCCAGGTGATCACGGCACAGACCTCGCGCATCCCCACCCTGGTCTTCGACGAAGTCGACGTCGGCATCGGCGGCCCCACCGCCGAAGTGGTCGGACAGTTGCTGCGTCGCCTCGGCGAACGCGGCCAGGTCCTCACCGTGACCCACTTGCCGCAGGTCGCCGCCCAGGGCCACCAGCACCTGTTCGTGCACAAGGAACGCGGCAGCAGCGAAACCCGCACGGCGGTCGCCACCCTGAACAAGGCCCAGCGGATCGAGGAGATCGCCCGCATGCTCGGCGGCGTCGACCTGACCAAGGAATCCCTGGCCCACGCGAAGAAACTGGTCAACCTGGCCGCCCAGAACTGAACGTTCCTTCAATGGAAAATGAAAACGGCGACCCCAGGGTCGCCGTTTTCGCATGGTACCGTTGCGCGACTACTTCTTCTTGCGCACGTAGAGCACCAGATTGTGATCGACCAGCTCGAAGCCGCGCTCGCGGACGATTTCCTTCTGGCGCTTCTCGATTTCCGCGTCCATGAACTCGATCACCTCGCCGGTATCGACGCAGACCATGTGGTCGTGGTGGCCGCTATCGGCGAGCTCGAACACGGCATGGCCGCCATCGAAGTTGTGACGCACCACCAGGCCGGCGGCCTCGAACTGGGTCAGCACCCGATAGACGGTTGCCAGGCCCACGTCCTCGCCTGCTTCCATCAGCGCCTTGTACACGTCTTCGGCGCTCATGTGGCGTTGCTCGGCCGAGTCGAGCATCTGCAGGATCTTGACCCGCGGCAGGGTCACTTTAAGGCCGGCTTTTCGAAGTTCGCTATTTTCAACCATGTCTGCTTTCTCAGCGCGGGATGTTTCGCAGTATCCCGGAATACGGGTATGATCGGGCTTTTATTTGCCCAGCCAAGATAGTGGAAGTCGCTCACCGATGCAAAACGCCAAGCTCATGCTGACCTGTCTCGCTTTCGCGGGGCTTGCCGCACTCGCCGGTTGCTCGTTTCCTGGCGTCTATAAAATCGACATCCAGCAAGGCAACGTCGTAACGCAGGACATGATAGACCAGTTGCGTCCCGGAATGACCCGACGCCAAGTGCGGTTTATCATGGGCAACCCGCTGATCGTCGATACCTTCCACGCCAATCGTTGGGACTACCTCTACAGCATCCAGCCGGGCGGCGGTCGTCGCCAGCAGGAACGCGTCAGCCTGTTCTTCAACGACAGCGACCAACTGGCCGGCCTGAACGGCGACTTCATGCCCGGCGTCAGCCGCGACGAAGCGATCCTCGGCAAGGAAGGCAGCACCACCGTCACCCAGCCGGCCGACCAGCAGAAACCGGAAGAGCAGAAGGAAGAGCCGCCGAAACCGGGCTCCACCCTGGAACAGCTCCAGCGCGAAGTGGACGAAGCCCAGCCGGTACCGGTTCCGACCCCCGAACCTTTGGACCCCAGCCCGCAATGACGGCTGGCGTTCCACGAAAAAGCCCGGCATTCGCCGGGCTTTTTCATTTCCGCAGGAAACCCCACGGCTAACCGCCTTCGCGCTCGCTCCGGGCCCGTGCGGCACGCTGCTTGCGCACCTCCTTGGGATCGGCGATCAACGGGCGGTAGATCTCCACCCGTTCGCCGGTCTCCAGCACCCGCTCCTCCGGGCGAGCCAGGAGCTTGCCGAAGATACCCAGCGGACAACCTTGCACATCCAGCCCTGGAAACGCCTCGGCGATGCCGGAGAGCAGCACGGCCTCGCGTGCGCTGGTACCTGCCGGCACGCTCAGGCGCAGTAACGCCTGTCGCTCCGGCAGCGCGTAGACCACCTCGACGGCGATCTCAGCCATAGAGTTGCTTGGCGCGCTGGCAGAACGCGTCGACCATGGTGTTGGCGGCCTGGGTGAACAGCGGCCCGAGGGTCGCCTTGACCAGCGGCCCGGCGTAATCGAAGGTCAGGTCGAGAGTGATCTTGCAGGCCTTCTCGCCCAGCGCCTTGAACTGCCAGACGCCATGCAGTTCGGTGAACGGTCCGTTTTCCAGGTTCATCTCGATGGAAGCTCCCGGCACCAGCACGTTGCGGGTGGTGAAGCGCTGGCTGAGGCTACCCTTGGCCACGGTCAGCTCGGCGCGCATCAGGCTTTCGCTCTCCTCCAGGACCTGGCTGGCCGAACACCAGGGCAGGAACTCCGGATAGCGCTTCACGTCGTTCACCAGATCGAACAGCGCACGGGCGGGATAAGGCAACAGCGCCGAACGCTGGATATGGGTGCTCATAGAACTCTCACTTCTGCTGTCGAGCGGGCGACTCCCCAAGCATAGCCGGCGGGACGGCGGCATCCGCCACGGCGGCGCGCTGCGCCCGTCGACCGGGGCCAGGGTTCGGCAGAAAAACGCTCAGCGCAGCCTGACGCCACTTGAAGACTTTTCTTACAAAACCTTGGCCAGCGGCCAGGAAAAGAGTGGGCATTGTCCGAAATTCACCTCTATCCCTCAAGCGCGACGCCGCCCCATAGCGGTGAAGCCGGCGACTCCCTATAATGCGCCGCCTATGGCTAAGCAGAAGAAACACCCTTCGGGGACCATCGCGCAGAACAAGAAGGCTCTGCACGACTATTTCATCGAACAACGCTTCGAGGCGGGCGTCGCCCTGGCGGGCTGGGAAGTGAAAAGCCTGCGCGCCGGCAAGGCCCAACTGGTCGACAGCTACGTGCTGCTCAAGGATGGCGAGGCCTGGCTGCTCGGCAGCCACATCACGCCCCTGACCACCGCCAGCACGCACGTGATCGCCGACCCGGTGCGCACGCGCAAGCTGCTGCTGCACAAGCGCGAACTGGGCAAGCTGTTCGGCGCCGTGCAACAGAAGGGCTACGCCTGCGTCGCCCTGTCGATGTACTGGAAGAAGCACCTGGTCAAGTGCGAGATCGCCCTGGCCAAGGGCAAGAAGGACTTCGACAAGCGCCACACCGAGAAGGAGCGCGACTCCGATCGGGAGATCCAGCGCGCCATGCGCCACGGCAAGGACGACTGAGCGCGTCCCTGCCCGCGCCTCGCTAGTCTTCCTGCACGCTGCGCCGGCGCTGCGAGCGCTTCATCCTGCGCGCCTCTTCCTGGACCTCCGCCAGGACCTCCTGCACATAGTGGATGTGCTGGTTGGACACCTCCCGGGCCAGCTCCGCCTGACCGCTGATGATCGCATCGTATAGGCGCTGGTGCTGCTCCATCAGTTGCGCGCGGGTTTCCGTGCGCTGCGCGTACATCCCGCCGATATTGGTCACCACGTTGCGCCGCAGCAAGTCGAACAGGCCCTTGATCGTGTGCAGCAGCACGGTGTTGTGGCTGGCCTCGGCGATCGCCAGGTGGAAGCGCGCGTCGGCGGCGCCCTCTTCCGCGCTGACCTGGTCGTTGCGCGCATAGCAGGCCTGGAGCGCCTCGAAGGCCTCGGTCAGGCGCTGGTGATCGAGGGAGGTCGCACGCAGCGCCGCGTAGTAGGCACAGGACCCTTCCAGCGTGTGGCGAAACTCCAGCAGGTCGCGCTGGGCCTCCGGGTTACCCTCCAGCAGGTGCAGCAGCGGATCGCTGAAAGTCGCGCCCAGCGATTCGGTCACATAGTTGCCGCCACCCTGGCGGCTGACCAGCAGCCCCTTCGCCACCAGTTTCTGGATCGCCTCGCGCAGCGACGGCCGGGAAACCCCGAACTGCTCGGCAAGCACGCGCTCGGCGGGCAGCCGCTCGCCGGACTTCAGCGTGCCCTCCAGGATCATCGCCTCCAGTTGCGCAACGATGTCATCCGACAGACGGCGCTGCCTGACCTGACCAAATTCCATATCCCGACACCCTTACCCGAAGTTTCGTCGCAAAGCCTCTGCCATGCGCCCAGCGCGAAAAAGAGAGGAAGCGTACCGAGCCGCTCCCCGCACCACAAGCGAGGCGCCACGAGCCCCGCACGAGCATCCTTAGACAAAAGTCGTAGACGGGCAAATTGACACGCCGAACGCTCGACTCTTAACCTGAGCGCTCGCTTTTGTAAATTGGTCTTACCAATTATGCGAGCTTTGCCAGGTTCGGCTGCCCAGCGCCCTTGCACACACAGGTCTTGGCGCGTGTCCGATCTGGTCACAGGCAAACCCAACAACAATTAGGGAGCCAACCCCCATGCAAGCCTGGCAACAACTCTATACCCCCCTGGGCAGTCTCGGCCTGTCGGCCGCCGCGGCCGTCATCCCGATCGTGTTCTTCTTCCTCGCCCTGGCGGTATTCCGCCTCAAGGGCCACATCGCCGGCAGCATCACCCTGGCGCTGGCCATCGCGGTGGCCATCTTCGCCTTCCACATGCCCGCCGACATGGCCTTCGCCGCCGCCGGCTACGGCTTCCTCTACGGTCTCTGGCCGATCGCCTGGATCATCGTCGCCGCGGTCTTCCTCTACAAACTGACGGTGAAGAGCGGCCAGTTCGAGGTGATCCGCAGCTCGGTGCTGTCGATTACCGGCGACCAGCGCCTGCAGGTACTGCTGATCGGCTTCTCCTTCGGGGCCTTCCTCGAAGGCGCCGCCGGTTTCGGCGCGCCGGTGGCGATCACCGCCGCCCTGCTCGTCGGCCTCGGCTTCAATCCGCTCTACGCCGCCGGCCTGTGCCTGATCGCCAACACTGCGCCGGTGGCCTTCGGCGCACTGGGCATCCCGATCATCGTCGCCGGCCAGGTGACCGGCATCGACGCCTTCAAGATCGGCGCCATGACCGGCCGCCAACTGCCGTTCCTGTCGATCCTGGTACCGTTCTGGCTGGTGTTCATGATGGACGGCTGGCGCGGCATCCGCGAAACCTGGCCGGCCGCCATCGTCGCCGGCGGCAGCTTCGCCATCACTCAGTACCTGACGTCCAACTTCATCGGCCCGGAGTTGCCGGACATCACCTCGGCACTGGTCAGCCTGGTCTCCCTGACCCTGTTCCTCAAGGTCTGGCAGCCGCAGGGCGCCAGCGAAGCGCTCGCCGCCAGCGGCGGCGCGGTCGTGGCCGGTGGCGGCTTCGGCGGGCAACGCAGCGTCGAACCGTCCGCCTACAGCTTCGGCGAGATCCTCAAGGCCTGGTCGCCGTTCCTGGTGCTCACCGTACTGGTGACCATCTGGACCCTGAAACCTTTCAAGGCCCTGTTCGCCCCGGGCGGCGAACTCTACTGGCTGGTGTTCAACTTCGCCATCCCGCACCTCGACCAACTGGTGATCAAGGGCGCGCCGATCGCCACCAGCGCCACGCCGATCGCCGCGGTATTCAAGTTCGACCCGATCTCCGCCACCGGCACGGCGATCTTCCTCTCGGCGCTGGTATCGATGTTCATCCTGCGCATCGGAGCGAAAATTGGTATTACCACTTTCAAGGAAGTCCTGGTGGAGCTGAAGTGGCCGATCCTGTCCATCGGCATGGTCCTGGCCTTCGCCTTCGTCACCAACTACTCGGGCATGTCCACCACCCTGGCCCTGGTCCTGGCCGGTACCGGCGCGGCGTTCCCGTTCTTCTCGCCGTTCCTCGGCTGGCTGGGGGTATTCCTGACCGGTTCGGATACGTCCTCCAACGCCTTGTTCAGCTCCCTGCAGTCGACCACCGCGCACCAGATCGGAGTCAGCGACACCCTGCTGGTGGCCGCCAATACCAGCGGCGGCGTGACCGGCAAGATGATCTCCCCGCAATCCATCGCCGTGGCCTGTGCCGCGACCGGGATGGTCGGCAAGGAATCCGACCTGTTCCGCTTCACCCTGAAGCACAGCCTGATCTTCGCCGCGCTGGTCGGACTGATCACCCTGGCCCAGGCATACCTATTCACCGGCATGCTGGTGCACTGACCGCGCCCTGATCGGCCGCGCGTCGGCGATACTGCGCAGGAAATGGTCCGGGGGAGACTCGCCTACGATCGTAGGCCCGGCTCCCTTGGCCATTTCCGCCGTGTCCCGCTCCACTGCGCTCGATGCAAAACCTTTCGACACAACGGAAGAGCCCAATGATCATTTCCGCTTCCACCGACTACCGCGCCGCCGCCCAACGCAAGCTGCCGCCGTTCCTCTTCCACTACATCGACGGCGGCGCCTACGCCGAGTACACCCTGCGCCGCAACGTCGAGGACCTGTCGGCCATCGCCCTGCGTCAGCGGGTGCTGAAGAACATGTCCGAGCTGAGCCTGGAGACCCGCCTGTTCGACGAGACCCTGGCGATGCCGGTGGCGCTCGCCCCGGTCGGTCTCACCGGCATGTACGCCCGCCGCGGCGAGGTCCAGGCGGCGCGCGCGGCGGCGGCGAAGGGCGTGCCCTTCACCCTGTCGACGGTATCGGTGTGCCCCATCGAGGAGGTCGCCCCGGCCATCGACCGGCCGATGTGGTTCCAGCTCTACGTGCTGAAGGACCGCGGCTTCATGCGCAACGCCCTGGAGCGGGCCAAGGCCGCCGGCGTCACCACCCTGGTGTTCACCGTCGACATGCCGGTCCCCGGCGCCCGCTACCGCGACGCCCATTCCGGCATGAGCGGCCCCTACGCCGCGCCGCGCCGCATCCTGCAAGCCATGACCCACCCGGCCTGGGCCTGGGACGTCGGCCTGCTGGGCAAGCCCCACGACCTCGGCAACATCTCCGCCTACCGCGGCAACCCGACCGGACTGGAGGACTACATCGGCTGGCTGGGCGCCAACTTCGACCCGTCGATTTCCTGGAAGGACCTGGAGTGGATCCGCGAGTTCTGGGACGGCCCGATGGTGATCAAGGGCATCCTCGACCCCGAGGATGCCAGGGATGCGGTGAAGTTCGGCGCCGACGGCATCGTCGTCTCCAACCACGGCGGCCGCCAGCTCGACGGCGTGCTGTCCAGCGCCCGCGCGCTGCCGGCGATCGCCGACGCGGTGAAGGGCGAACTGGCGATCCTTGCCGACTCCGGCATCCGCACCGGTCTCGACGTGGTGCGGATGATCGCCCTCGGCGCCGACAGCGTGCTGCTCGGCCGCGCCTTCGTCTACGCCCTGGCCGCCGCCGGCGAGGCCGGGGTGCGCAACCTGCTCGAACTGATCGAAAAGGAAATGCGCGTGGCCATGGTCCTCACCGGGGCCAAGTCGATCGGCGAGATCAGCGCCGACTCGCTGGTCCGCGAACTGGGCGCCTGAGACGCCCGCCAGAAAAGCCTGAAAACGCCCGGGGCGTGACCGTCGTCCCAGGGCCGAGGAAAGCCGATGAGCCTGCCGATTCCCTTTCTCGAGACCGTCGAGCGGCTGATACCGCGCGAACGCCGCTTCGACGACCCGCTGTCGACCCTGGCCTTCGGCACCGACGCCAGTTTCTACCGGTTGATTCCCAAGCTGGTGCTGCGCGTCGAAAGCGAGGACGAGGTCGCCGCGATCCTATCCGCCGCCTACCGCGAGCAGGTCCCGGTGACCTTCCGCGCCGCCGGCACCAGCCTCTCCGGCCAGGCCATCAGCGACTCGGTGCTGCTCGTCCTCGGCGACAACTGGAACGGCCGGGAAATCCGCGCCGACGGCGCGCAGATCCGCCTGCAGCCGGGTGTCATCGGCGCCCAGGCGAACGCCTGGCTGGCGCCGTTCGGCCGCAAGATCGGTCCCGACCCGGCCTCGATCAACGCCTGCAAGATCGGCGGCATCGTCGCCAACAACGCCAGCGGCATGTGCTGCGGCACCGCGCAGAACAGCTACCACACCCTTGCCGGCCTGCGCCTGCTGCTGGCCGACGGCACCCGCCTGGACAGCGAGGACCCGGCCAGCGTCGCGGCCTTCCGCGCCAGCCACGGCGAGCTGCTGGAACGGCTCGCCGAACTCGGCCGCGAGACCCGCGCCAACGCCGAACTGGCCGCGAAGATCCGCCACAAGTACCGGCTGAAGAACACCACCGGCCTGTCGCTGAACGCGCTGGTCGACTACGACGAGCCGCTGGACATCCTCACCCACCTGATGGTCGGCTCCGAGGGCACCCTCGGCTTCATCAGCGCGGTGACCTACGACACCGTCCCGGAACACCCGCACAAGGCCTCGGCGCTGCTGGTTTTCCCCACGGTGGAAACCTGCTGCACGGCGGTCGCGGTGCTCAAGCGCCAGCCGGTCTCGGCGGTGGAACTGCTCGATCGGCGCAGCCTGCGCTCAGTGGAGAACATGCAGGGCATGCCGGAATGGGTGAAGAGCCTTTCCGCCGGTGCCTGCGCCCTGCTCATCGAGTCCCGCGCGGCGAGCCGCACGCTGCTGCACGAACAGCTCGGGCGGATCATGGCCTCCATCGCCGAATATCCGCTGGAGAAGCAGGTCGACTTCAGCGAAGACCCGGCGGTCTACAACCAGCTCTGGCGCATCCGCAAGGACACCTTCCCGGCTGTCGGTGCAGTGCGCGAGACCGGCACCACGGTGATCATCGAGGACGTCACCTTCCCCGTCGAACGACTGGCCGAGGGAGTCAACCGCCTGATCGAGCTGTTCGACAAGCACCGCTACGATGAGGCGATCCTCTTCGGCCACGCGCTGGAGGGCAACCTGCACTTCGTCTTCACCCAGGGCTTCGACTCGCCCGAGCAGATCGCCCGCTACTCGGCGTTCATGGACGACGTGGCGCACCTGGTGGCGGTGGAGTACGGCGGCTCGCTGAAAGCCGAGCATGGCACCGGGCGCAACATGGCGCCGTTCGTCGAACTGGAGTGGGGCGAGGACGCCTATCGCTTGATGTGGCAGCTCAAGCGCCTGCTCGACCCGCGCGGCATCCTCAACCCGGGCGTGGTCCTCAGCGACGACCCGCAGAGCCACCTGAAGAACCTCAAGCCGCTGCCGGCCGCCGACGAGATCGTCGACAAGTGCATCGAGTGCGGCTTCTGCGAACCGGTCTGCCCGTCGCGCGGACTGACCCTCACGCCACGCCAGCGCATCGTCCTGTGGCGCGACATCCAGGCGAAGAAGCGCGCCGGCGTCGACACCACGGCGCTGGAGCGCGACTACCGCTACCAGGGCATCGACACCTGCGCCGCCACCGGCCTATGCGCCCAGCGCTGTCCTGTGAACATCAACACCGGCGAGCTGATCCGCAAGCTGCGCGGCGCCGACGCCCGCCACGCCGAAGGCGCCACCTGGCTGGCGCGCAACTTTGCCGGCGCCATGCGCGCTGCGCGCTTCGCCCTGCTCGCTACCGACGCTGCCCGGCGCCTGCTTGGCGCGCCCCTGCTGGCCAGGGCCAGCCGCGGCCTCAGCCAGGCCAGCGGCGGCCGCGTGCCGCAATGGACGCCGGCGCTGCCGCAGCCGGTACGCCTGGCGCCGCCGCCCGCCCCGCTCGACGACGAGCGGCCACGGGTGGTCTATCTCGCCGCCTGCGTCTCGCGCGCCATGGGCCCGGCCTTCGGCGACGAAGAGCGCGAGCCGCTGCTGGACAAGACCCGTCGTCTGCTGGAAAAGGCCGGCTACCAGGTGGTATTCCCGGATAGCCTGGACAACCTCTGCTGCGGCCAGCCGTTCGCGTCCAAGGGGTATGCGAAGCAGGCCGACGACAAGCGCGACGAGCTGCTCGCCGCCCTGCTCCAGGCCAGCCGCGGCGGCCTCGACCCGATCTACTGCGACACCAGCCCCTGCACCCTGCGCCTGGTCCAGGGTCTGGACGATCCGCGGCTGCAGATCCACGACCCGGTGAAATTCATCCGCAGTCACCTGCTCGATCGCCTGGAGTTCATCCCGCAGGACAAACCGGTAGCGGTGCACGTCACCTGCAGCACCCAGCACCTCGGCGAGAGCCAGGCGCTGATCGACCTGGTCGGCCGCTGCACCCGCGAGGTGGTGATCCCGGAAGGCATTCACTGCTGCGGCTTCGCCGGCGACAAGGGCTTCACCACGCCGGAACTGAACGCTCACTCCCTGCGCAGCCTGAAGGATGCCGTGCAGTTCTGCGAGGAAGGCGTATCCACCAGCCGTACCTGCGAGATCGGCCTCAGCGAGCACGGCGGGATCGACTACCGCGGGGTGGTCTACCTGGTGGACCGGGTGACGCAGGCGAAGGGCGCGCCTCGGTAGGGCGAATAACCGCTCGCGGTTATCCGCCGGGCCATGCTCCGCAAAAGCGGCGGATAGCGCCGCTGGCGCTATTCGCCCTACGTCACGACTCCCACCGGTAGAGCGAATAACCGCTCGCGGTTATCCGCCGGGCCATGCTCCGCAAAAGCGGCGGATAGCGCCGCTGGCGCTATTCGCCCTACGTCACGACTCTCACCGGTAGGGCGAATAACCGCTCGCGGTTATCCGCCGGGCCATACTCCGCAGAAGCGGCGGATAGCGCCGCTGGCGCTATTCGCCCTACGTCACGACTCTCACCGGTAGGGCGAATAACCGCCTCTCGGTTATTCGCCGGGCCATGCTCCGCAGAAGCGGCGGATAGCGCCGCTGGCGCTATTCGCCCTACGTCACGACTCTCACCGGTAGGGCGAATAACCGCTCGCGGTTATCCGCCGGGCCATGCTCCGCAGAAACGGCGGATAGCGCCGCTGGCGCTATTCGCCCTACGTCCGGCGAAATGGGGCTCCGGCGTCGTCGGCCCGCGCCGGGGCGGGCAAAAAATCCGTCGTTAAGCACCTCTTAAGTCAGCCGCGCCTATCGTGCCTTCCACCGCGAGGACATCCCTCGCCGAAACGGAAGCAGGAGGCCTTCATGGCAATTCAACCGTTGCGACTCGATCCGATCACCGTGCTCGGCAAGCAACTGGTCATCGAGCTGTTCGACTGCGTCGACCAGCGCTTCGACGATATCCAGTGGATCGAGGAAAGCATGCTCGAGGCCGCCCGCCAGGCCAACGCCACCATCATCACCTCGGCGTTCCACAAGTTCAGCCCGATCGGCATCTCCGGCGTGGTGGTGATCGCCGAATCGCACCTGGCGATCCATACCTGGCCGGAGTACGGCTACGCCGCGGTCGACGTGTTCACCTGCGGCGACGTGCTCGATGGCGCCCAGGCCGTGCGCGTGCTCAGCGAACGCCTGGGCAGCCGTCGGCACCTGATCTCGAGCATGGACCGCGGCCTCGGCGGCCATCGCCTGGGGCTGCTCAGCCGCAGCCTGGCCGGCAATGGCCCGGTCGACGAAGACAGCCCGACCCTGCGCTGGGCGCTGGGCCAGGGCACGGGGGTGGTCTGATGGATACGCCGATCGAACGCGCCCCGCTGGCTCCCGACCTGAGCCAGGCCCGTTACGCCGTCGACCTCACCGGCCTGGTGCCGGCGGAGGTCGCCGCCGGGCTGCCGCCGCTGCCGCCGAACCACTTCTATTTCTATCCGCCGGACCCGCTGCTGGAAGGCGACGGCGCGATCACCGCGATCGAGGACAGCGACCCCTTCGACCAGTACGTCTACCGCCTGCGCCGGGTGCTCTACCAGGGCCGCACGCGCTGGCAGAACGTGCTGATCGCCGACACCTACAACTACGACCGCGTGCTGATGCTCGACGGCGCGATCCAGAGCGCCGAGAGCGATGAGTCGCTGTACCACGAGCTGCTGGTGCAGCCGGCCATGCTCGCCCACGACGAGCCGCGCGACGTACTGATCATCGGCGGCGGCGAAGGCGCCACCCTGCGCGAGGTGCTGTCCCATGCCAGCGTGCGGCGGGCGGTGATGGTCGATCTCGACCGGGAGCTGGTGGAACTGTGCCGTGAGCACCTGTTCCAGTGGCACCAGGGCGCCTTCGACGACCCGCGCTGCGAACTGCTCGCCGAGGACGGCCGGGCCTATCTCGAGCGCGACCCGTCGCTCTACGACGTGGTCATCATCGATGTCGTCGACATGCTCGACAACGGCCCGGCCCAGGCCCTCTATACCCGCCAGTTCTACGAGCTGCTGCATTCGCGCCTGCGACCGGGCGGGGTGGTCGCGGTGCAGGGACTGGAGTTCTCCCACAGCGACGACAAGCCCCACGCGGCCCTCGCCCGCACCCTGCGCAGTGTCTTCTCCCAGGTCCACAGCTACCGCGCCACGGTGCCCTCGTTCCTCTCCTCCTGGGGCTTCCTGTTGGCTTCCGACTGGCTCGACGCGAACCACTGGCAGGCCGAGGACATCGACCGACGCATCGAACGCAAGCTCGGCCCGCTGTGGCTCGACCACCTCGACGGCGACTACCTCAAGGCCTGCTTCGTGATGGACCGGGAAACCCGCTTCCTGCTCGCCCAGCCGGGACCGGTACTGGAAGACGGCGTACCCTTCGTCGCACCGCCGGATATCGAGGAGATCGAGTTCGGCCCGGCACAATTGCCGGCCCTGGCGAGGACCTGAAGATGTCCGCCGCTCCCCTGGCCAGCGTACCGCTGGCCGTCAACCGCGCGCCCTGCCTGCTGCACCGGGTACGCTTCCGCTCCGCCGCGGACAGCGGCGGCCTGCCGCTGCTGGCCACCCTGCGCGATCCGCAGCCGGCGCTGGCAGTCCTGGCACAACGCATCGAGCTGAGCGAAGACGCGGAACTGCCGGAGACCGCCGTCGACGACGAGCTGCTGGTGATCTTCGCCAACGCCGGGCTACAGACCGGGCACGCCTGGCGCCAGCGCCTGGAAGCCTGGATGGCCGCCGGCGAGGACGAGCGCCAGCCGACCCTGGAAGCGCCCTCGTTCGGCGAGCGAGTGCTGTGGCGCCCCGGCCGCGCGCTGGTCATCGGCAATCCCGAACGCTGCCGGGAGCTGCTCGAAGGCCTGGCCGTCTTCGCCTGGCACGAAGGTCACCTGCGGCGCCTGGAAGACGAGACCGCGGCGGCCTGGGAACCGGCCCAGGCCGATGTCGAACTGACCCAGCTACCGCGCCGCGCCGCCCTGCGGCGCCAGGAACATGTGAACCGGCAGGTACGACGCACTACACTCTGGCGCATGGCCTACGCCCGCCTGGAGTCGCACCTGGAGAAGCCGCCGCTGCAACTGAACGGCGCGGTGCGCCGGCTCTACAACGAACTGGCCATGCAGGCCGAAGTGCACGATCGCCTGGCGACCCTGGACGACCGCATCGAAGTGCTGCAGGACCTCTACGAACTGGCCGCCGACCGCCTCGGCGAATACCGTTACTTCCGGGGCGAACTGCGGGTCGAATGGCTGATCGTCGCCATCCTCCTGCTGGAGGCCGGCCTGAGCCTGTGGGAATTGTGGAATCACTGAAACGAGGCTGCCATGAGAATACTGCTGGCCGAGGACGACCTGCTGCTCGGCGACGGCATCCGCGCCGGGCTGCGCCTGGAAGGCGATACCGTGGAATGGGTGACCGACGGCGTGGCCGCGGAGAACGCGCTGGTCACCGACGAGTTCGACCTGCTGGTGCTCGACATCGGCCTGCCGCGCCGCAGCGGCCTGGACATCCTGCGCAACCTGCGTCACCAGGGCCGGCTCACCCCGGTGCTGCTGCTCACCGCGCGGGACAAGGTGGCCGACCGGGTCGCCGGGCTCGACAGCGGTGCCGACGACTACCTGACCAAGCCCTTCGATCTCGACGAACTGCAGGCGCGGGTGCGCGCCCTGACCCGCCGCACCACCGGCCGCGCCCTGCCGCAACTGGTGCACGGCGAGCTGCGCCTGGACCCGGCGACCCACCAGGTGACCCTGTCCGGCCAGGCGGTGGAACTGGCGCCGCGCGAATACGCACTGCTGCGCCTGCTGCTGGAGAACAGCGGCAAGGTGCTCTCGCGCAACCAACTGGAGCAGAGCCTCTACGGCTGGAGCGGCGACGTCGAGAGCAACGCCATCGAAGTCCACGTCCACCACCTGCGGCGCAAGCTCGGCAACCAGTTGATCCGCACCGTCCGCGGCATCGGCTACGGCATCGACCAGCCGGCGCCCTGAAAACCGCCTACCGGAGTCCCCCGATGTCCCGTGCCGCCGTCCCCTCCGTCCGCCGGCGCCTGCTGGTCAACCTGCTGGTCGGCTTCGTGCTGTGCTGGCTGAGCGTGGCGGCGCTGACCTACCACCTCTCGCTGAAGCAGGTGAACCGACTGTTCGACGACGACATGGTGGACTTCGGCGAAGCCGCCCTGCGCCTGCTCGACCTTGCCACCGAAGACCAGGCCAGCGAGGACGGCTCGATCACCGAGATCATCGAACGCAGCCGCGAAGCGATCCAGGGTCTACCCCTGCTGCGCCGCGAAAGCGCCCTCGGCTACGCCCTGTGGCGCGACGGCCAGCCGCTGCTGTCGAGCCTCAACCTGCCGCCGGAGATCACGACCCAGGGCCCCGGCTTCAGCACCGTGGAAGCCCAGGGCACCCACTGGCGGGTGCTCCAGCTGAACATCGACGGCTTCCAGATCTGGATCAGCGAAAACCTGATCTACCGCCAGCACACCATGAACCTGCTGCTGTTCTACTCGCTGTTCCCGCTGCTGCTGGCGCTGCCGTTGCTCGGCGGCCTGGTCTGGTTCGGCGTTGCCCGCGGCCTGGCGCCGCTACGCGAAGTGCAGGCCGAGGTCCAGCAGCGCTCCGCGCGACACCTGCAGCCGATCGCGGTGGAGGCGGTGCCGCTGGAGATCCGCGGCCTCATCGACGAACTCAACCTCCTGCTCGAGCGCCTGCGCACCGCCCTCGAGGCCGAACGCCGACTGACCAGCGACGCCGCCCATGAGATCCGCACGCCGCTGGCCAGCCTGCGCACCCATGCCCAGGTCGCGCTGCGTTCGGAAGACCCCAAGGCCCACGCCCGCGGCCTGCTGCAAGTCAGTCGCAGCGTCGAGCGGATCAGCACCTTGATGGAGCAGATCCTGCTTCTCGCCCGCCTCGACGGCGACGCCCTGCTGGAGCAATTCCACCCGGTCAACCTCGCCACCCTGGCCGAAGACGTACTCTCC
Source organism: Pseudomonas sp. YA1 (assembly GCF_058680555.1). Classification (NCBI taxonomy): domain Bacteria; kingdom Pseudomonadati; phylum Pseudomonadota; class Gammaproteobacteria; order Pseudomonadales; family Pseudomonadaceae; genus Pseudomonas; species Pseudomonas sp. YA1. Next base: position 87,050 of record NZ_JBZWBG010000015.1, on the reverse strand, counting down.
GAACTGGCGCGCCAGGCCATCGACAAGGACATCGAGCTGTCGTTGCACCAGGAGACCGTGCACGTGATGGGCATCGACCTGTGGCTGAAGGCGATGGTCGGCAACCTGGTGGGCAACGCCCTGCGCTACACACCGGCCGGGGGCCAGGTCGAGATCCGCGTCGAGAATCGCGCCCAGCACGCCGTGCTGCGGGTGCGCGACAACGGCCCCGGGGTCGCCCTGGAAGAGCAGCAGGCGATCTTCACCCGCTTCTACCGCAGCCCCGCCACCAGCAGCGGCGAGGGCAGCGGCCTGGGCCTGCCGATCGTCAAGCGCATCGTCGAACTGCACTTCGGCAGTATCGGCCTGGGCAAGGGACTGGAGGGCAAAGGGCTGGAAGTACAGGTGTTCCTGCCGAAGACCCAGCCGGACGCGACGCGGCCGCCGGCCAGAGGTCCGGACAGCGGGCGGTCACATATCTGATAGCCTGCGCATTGGCCGGGAAAGGGATAGGCTAGCGGCTTCGCAACCTCCCAGGAGACCCGGATGAATATCGGTGAAGCGGCGAAGAAAAGCGGACTGACGCCGAAGATGATCCGTTACTACGAGTCCATCGAGCTGCTCCGCCCGGCCGGACGCAGTGCCAGCGGCTACCGCCACTACAACGAGAACGACCTGCATACCCTGGCGTTCATCCGCCGTTCGCGGGACCTCGGTTTCTCCCTCGACGAAGTCGGCAAGCTGCTCACCCTCTGGCAGGATCGCCAGCGCGCCAGTGCCGACGTCAAGGCCCTGGCGGCGCAGCACGTGCGCGAGCTGAACCGCAAGATCGAGGAACTCAGCACCCTGCGCGACACCCTGCAGGACCTGGTCGAGCACTGCCAGGGCGACCACCGCCCCGACTGCCCGATCCTCAAGGACCTGGCGTCTGGCTGCTGCCACTGATATCCAGCAGCGGCCAGCGCGCCGTCCAGTTCTTCTCCCGCAGGCGCCGCCGGTAGACCTCCGGCTTGCCGGCGAAATGCGCGGTGGGCCGCACCTTCAGCGCCAGCAGGTCGTCGACGCCCAGCGGCGCCAGTAGCTCCAGGCGTTCGCCGACGAGTCGCAGCGCCACCGCCGTGCACGTTTCCGCCCAGTGGCACAGCGCATCGGCGCAATCCCGGTAGGGCCGGTCGCCGTTGCGCAGGTGCATGCGCGCCTGGTTCTTCACCGACCAGGGCGCCTCGCAGCGACGGCGCAACGCGGCCTCGAAGTCGGCGTCGACCTGTGGGTCTAGGGCCCGCGGGGCGAAATGAAGTACGTCGATGTCCGCCAGCGGCGTGGCTTCGCCGTAGCCATGCAGATGGTCCCATACCGCGTTGCGCACGAAACCGGCGCCGATCCAGGCGCCCTCCGGGCCGACCTCGCGCAGCACGCGGAGCAGATGCAGGCGCGAGGAATCGGCGGCGATCAGCGCGAGGATGTCTTCCGCCGTTTTCATCCCAACCGCCGCACCGGCCAGGCGAAGCGTCGCAGCAGGCTGGCCGGCAACAGGGTGATGGCCAGCCCGACGAACACCAGCGCGCAGGCCAGCAGGCTGTCCAGGTCGAGGCGTTCGCCGAGCAGCAGCCAGCCGGCGAGCATGCCCGACACCGGCACCGCCAGGGCGAACGGGGTCACCAGGCTGGCCGGGTAGTGGCGCAGGAGGAAACTCCAGATGGCGAAGCCCACCGTGGTCGCGCCGAAGGCGATGTAGAGCAGCGCGCCGAAGCCGCCCCAGCTCATGTTCAGCACGGCGCGCTCGATGGCGTGCGGACCTTCGAATACATAGGAAAGCGCCAGCAGCGGCAACGGCGGGACCAGGCTGACCCAGCAGATCAGGCGCAGCATGTCGGTGGCCCCGGAACGCTTGGTGGCGATGTTGGCGAAGGACCAGGCCAGCGCCGCGGCGACCACCAGCAGGAATGCCAGCAGGCTGTCTCCCAGCGGCCGCTCCAGGCCGATCAGGACCAGCCCCGCCGCCGCCAGCAGGAGGCCGAACAACCCGCGCGGCGAGGGCCGCTCGCCCAGCCACAGGGCGGCGATGAGGATGGTGAAGAATACCTGGCTCTGCAGCACCAGCGACGACAGCCCGGCCGGCATGCCCTGGGCCATGCCGACGAACAGCAGGCCGAACTTGACCACTCCGAGGAGCACGCCGATCAGCAGGATGCGTCCGAACGGCGCCGGCATCGGCCCGCGCAGGACCAGCAGCGGCAGCGCCGCCAGGGCGAAGCGCAGGGCGCAGAACAGCAGTGGCGGGAAGTCGCCGAGGCCGACCTTGATCACGACGAAGTTCAGACCCCAGATCAGGGTCACCAGCAGGGCGAGCAGGATATGTGCAACAGGCATGGCGGCCTCCGGAAAACCTCAAGCCACGCTAGCAGTTGCGCGCGCAAGGGTCGCGATACAGTTGGCGGGAAAAAATATCCGCCAGCCGCTCACTGCAACCAGGGCGGCGGCGGTTCCTCGCGCTCGCCACGCGGCGCGTCGTCGGCCTGGCGCAGCGCCTGGCGACGCGCCTCCTCGCGCTGCGCGGCCTCGATCTCGCGGAGCACCGCGCGCACGTCGGCGGCCTCTTCGGCTTCGACGAAGGTGCCGCTGAGCGGGGTTTCCGCTGTCAGCTCGCCGGCTTCGTAGAGCGCCCACATTTCCTTGGCATAGCGGGTCTGCCTGAGTTCCGGGGCGAAGCGGCCGAAGTAGGCGGCCATGTTGCCGACGTCGCGTTCGAGCATGCTGAACGCATGGTTGTTGCCGGCCGCGTCGACCGCCTGCGGCAAGTCGATGATCACCGGGCCATCCGGATCGAGCAGGACGTTGAACTCGGAGAGGTCGCCGTGCACCAGGCCGGCGCAGAGCATGGCGACGATCTGGCGGATCAGGAAAGCGTGGTGGCGCCGTGCCTCGTCGGGCTCCAGCGTCACGTCGTTGAGACGCGGCGCAGCATCGCCGTCGGCGTCCGCCACCAGTTCCATCAGCAACACGCCATCGAGGAAATCATAGGGCTTCGGCACCCGCACACCGGCCCCGGCGAGACGGAACAGGGCCGCCACTTCGGCATTCTGCCAGGCTTCCTCCTGTTCGCGGCGGCCATACTTCGAGCCCTTGGCCATGGCCCGCGCCTGGCGGCTGTTGCGGACCTTGCGGCCCTCCTGGTACTCGGCGGCCTGGCGGAAGCTGCGCTTGTTGGCCTCCTTGTAGACCTTGGCGCAACGCAGGCTGTCGCCGCAACGCACCACATAGACCGAGGCTTCCTTGCCGCTCATCAGCGGGCGCACGACCTCGTCGATCAGACCGTCTTCGATCAACGGTTCCAGGCGTCTGGGTGTCTTCATCGGTGCTACGCGGTTCCTCGGGGCCAATGTGGAAGGCAAAGGGTCTGACGTTATACGGCAAACGCCGTGCCGAGCACAGCCGGACGCGCCGGCTTTCCGCCGGACTGCGCACCGATCGGCGTACTAGGCTGGTGGCGCGGTGAGTTCGATGCTTTCCGCCACCGCCTGTTCCAGCCGCTGCATCTCCACGTCCAGCGCCTCGGCGCTGTCGGCGTAGCGCTGGGCAACCTCGGCGAAAGCGTCGGCCACGGCGACGAAGGCCTCCACCAGCCGTGGGTCGAATTCACTGTCGGCGCCGGCCTGGATCAACAGCACTGCCTCGGCGTGCGCCAGCGGCGGCCGGTAGGCGTGCCGGCTGGTCAGTTCATCGTAGCGGTCGGCCAGGGCGACGATCCGCGCCGCCAGGGGAATCCGCTCGCCCGCCAGGCCCTCCGGAAAGCCCCGGCCATCCCAGCGTTCGTGATGGCTGTAGGCGATCTGCCGGGCGAAGCGGAGGAACCCGGAAGGCTGGCCGAGCCGCCGCTCGGCGCTGGCCAGGGCGTCGCGCCCGGCGCGGGTATGGCCCTGTAGCAGGGCGGTGTCGGCGGCGTCCAGTTGCCCGGGGTTGAGCAGGACCCGGTCGGGCACCGCGACCTTGCCGATGTCATGCAACAGCGCCGACTTGCTCAGCAGGTCGACAGCCTCCGGAGTCAGCTCGTCGGCGAACGCCCTCTGCGCCGCCAGGTGCTCGGCGAGCAGCCTGACATAGCGCTCGATACGCGGAAGATGGCGGCTGCGCGGGTTGTCGCGAAGATCGCCAAGGGTCGCCAGGGCTTCGATGACGGCGTCCTGCAACTGTTGCAGCTGGCGCGTGCGACGGCGTACTTCGAGTTCCAGGTATTCGCTCTTGTCGCGCAGGAAATCGGCATTGGCCTTCAGTTGCAGGTGGGTGCGCACCCGCGCCAGGACGATCGGCGGGCTCACCGGCTTGCCCAGGTAATCCACCGCGCCCAGGGCCAGGCCCTGTTGCTCGTCGTCACGATCGGCGCGGGCAGTAAGGAACATCAACGGGATGTCGCGGGTCAGCGGATCGGCCTTGAGCCGTCGGCAGACCTCGTAGCCGTCCATGCCCGGCATGTTCACGTCGAGCAGGATCAGGTCCGGGCGCGGCTCTTCGACGGCCGCCCGCAGCCCGGCCGGGCCGCTGCCGGCGGTGCGCACGCGGTACTGCTCCTCGAGCAGCTCGCGCATCAGCAGCAGGTTGTCCGGGGTGTCGTCCACCACCAGCACGAGTTCCTGCTCGGGCCTGTCCAGCATGCTCTCCATCGCCCCTCCGGCCTTCGCTACGGGGCCGCCTGGCGGCGACCGTCACTCCGTATTGAAGACGCTGGAGACGACTTCTGCACGCCCGGTCAGGCGCCCGGGGCGACCGTTCAGGGCGTCAGGCGAAAACGCAGTGGCGAATCCTCGGCCTCGGCGCCGTTCTCGCTCTCGCCGAAGGCCCGGCGCTCGATGGGGTCCTGGCCGAAATACTCCTTGATCGGCGACTCGATGGCCTTGCCGCCGGGGCTCACGTGACTGGCGCAACCGCCAAGGAACACCAGGACCACACCGATGACCAGCGCTTTCATCTTCGTACCCCCGTCAGCCCGGCCCATCCGGGCGCTGCGCCGCAGCATGGCGCAGCCCGCCTTAGGGATCGCTTAAGGCATTCAGGCGGCGGCGCGGCTGGCGCGCCACTGGGGCAGGCCGATGAGCACCACGGCGCTGATGATCACCAGCATCGCCAGCCCCTCGATACCGCCGATCCGCTCGCCGGCGAACAGGGTGCCGAGCAGCACCGCCACCGCCGGATTGACGTAGGCATAGCTGGTGGCCGCCGCCGGCCGCACGTTGCGCAGCAGGTACTGGTAGGCGCTGAAGGCGATGATCGAGCCGAACAGGATCAGGTACACCAGCGCCAGCCAGCCGCTGGTGCTCGGCCAATGCTCCAGGCGCTCGCCGCTGGCCAGACTGCCGACCAGCAGCACCGCGCCGCCGACCAGCATTTCCGCGGCGCTGGCCATCGGTCCGGCCGGCAGCGACAGGCGCCGGCTCCACACCGAGCCGAAGGCCCAGGACGCGGCGGCGAACAGGATCAGGCCGGCGCCGGCAGGGCTGGCCTGGAGGTTCGAACCGAGGTTGAGCAGGACGATGCCGAACAGCCCAAGCACGATGCCGCCCCATTCCAGGGTGGTGTTGCGCTGGCCGAACAACTGGCTGAACAGCAGGGTGAACAGCGGCACCGTAGCCACCGCGAGGGCCGCCACCCCGGAAGACACGCCCCAGTGCTCGGCCACCGTCACCCCGCCGTTGCCGCAACTGAGCAGGAGGATTCCGACGATCCCCGCGCCGCGCCACTCGCGCCAGGTCGGCAGCGGCGCGCCGCGCCAGCGCAACCAGGCGAACATCAGGCCGCCGGCGATGACGAAGCGCACCCCGGCCATCAGCATCGGTGGCCAGGACTCGACGCCGAAGCGGATCGCCAGGTAAGTGGAGCCCCAGATGAAGTACAGGGCGAAGAACGCACCGAAAAGCAACAGCGGAATGCGACGGGCAGGCATGGAAAGCACTCGACAGGGCAGGCGGGAGAAAGACTTCATTTTATGAGGTCGCTACCCGCCGGTTAAGACACAGCCGCTGGTTATCGGGACGTAACACTTTTCTTTCCATGGAAATCGGCCATGCTTTCCGTCGATTCGACAACCGGGACCCATCATGGACAAATACGACCGTGCGCTCCTCGCCGCCCTGATCGACAACGGCCGCCTGACCTTCGCCGAACTGGCCCGGCGCATCAACCTGTCGCCCCCGGCGGTGGCCGACCGGGTGGCCAAGCTGGAGGCCGAAGGGGTGATTACCGGCTACCACGCCTCGGTGAACCTGGCCAAGCTCGGCCTGCCCATCGAGTGCGTCATCGAACTGCGGATCACCGAGAAGGATTGCCAGTCGGTGCTCGACGAACTGGCCCGGATCCCCCAACTGACCCTCTGCCACCGGATCACCGGCGACGCCTGCGTGCTGATGAAGGCCGCCGTGGCTTCGATGCCGGAGCTGCAGGACCTGATCGACCGGCTGATGAAGTTCGGCATCAGCAAGACCTCGATGATCCTCTCCACCCCCTTCGCCGACCGCCAGCCGGCAAGCCTGCGGGGGCAGGACGGCAATGGCGGATGTGCGGCGTGAGCCCTTCGCCGGGGTTATCCGGCAGGCGTCGGGATCCGTACCTTCATCGCCGCCACGAACCCGAACCGTAGGGCACCGGCAAAAAAAAGGCGGTCCCGTTCGCACGGCACCGCCCAAGTCACGGAGTTGCTTACATCGTCGAGCGACAAGGCCGCTCGCCCTATTGGATTACCGCTCGATGATCGCGGTCACACCCTGCCCACCGGCGGCGCAGATGGAAATCAGCCCGCGTCCCTGCTCCGCCACCGAGAGCAGCTTGGCCAGGTTGGCGACGATCCGTCCTCCCGTGGCGGCGAACGGGTGGCCGGCGGCCAGCGAGCTGCCCTTGACGTTAAGCTTGCTGCGGTCGATGGAGCCCAGCGGCTGGTCGAGGCCGAGACGGGTCTTGCAGTACTCGGGGTCTTCCCAGGCCTTCAGGGTGCAGAGCACCTGGGCGGCGAAGGCCTCATGGATCTCGTAGTAGTCGAAGTCCTGCAGGCTCAGGCCGTTGCGTGCCAGCAGCCGCGGCACCGCGTAGACCGGCGCCATCAGCAGGCCCTCCTGGCGATCGACGAAGTTCACCGCCGCCGCCTCGCCGTCCTTGAAGTAGGCCAGGATCGGCAGGCCGCGCGCCTTCGCCCACTCCTCGCTGGCCAGCAGTACCACCGAGGCGCCGTCGGTCAGCGGCGTCGAGTTGGCCGCCGTGAGGGTGCCGCGCGAGCCGCGCTCGAACACCGGCTTGAGGGTGCCGATCTTCTCCAGGTCGATATCCGGGCGCAGGTTCTGGTCGCGGGTCAGGCCGCGGAACGGCGTCATCAGGTCGTTCTGCCAGCCCTCCTCATAGGCCGCGGCCAGCTTGTGGTGGCTCTCGAAGGCCAGCCTGTCCTGCTCGTCGCGGGGAATCTGCCAGGTCTGCGCCATCAGTTCGCAGGACTCCCCCATCGACAGCCCGGTGCGCGGCTCGCCGTTGCGCGGGATGGCCGGGACCACGTGGCGCGGGCGGATCTTCAGCAGGCTCTTGAGCTTGTCCAGGTTGCTCTTGCCACGGTTGGCCTCGAGGAGAATCTTGCGCAGGCCCTCGTTGACCCCGATCGGCGCGTCGGAAGTGGTGTCGACGCCGCCGGCGATGCCGCTGTCGATCTGCCCGAGGGCGATCTTGTTGGCCACCAGGATCGCCGCCTCCAGGCCGGTACCGCAGGCCTGCTGGATATCGTAGGCCGGGGTTTCCGGGGCCAGGCGCGAACCGAGCACGCATTCGCGGGTCAGGTTGAAGTCGCGCGAATGCTTCAGCACGGCGCCGGCCACCACCTCGCCAAGGCGCTCGCCATGCAGGTTGTAGCGCTCCACCAGGCCTTCCAGGGCGGAAGTGAGCATCTCCTGGTTGCTCGCCGTGGCGTACACGGTGTTCGAGCGGGCGAAGGGAATACGGTTGCCGCCGACAATGGCGACCCGGCGCAGCTGGGTCATGGAAGAACTCCTTGCTGGAATCGTTTACGCCGAGCCGAGGCTCGACCCGTTAACTGAGCGGTCAGTGGCGCACAGGCTAACCTTAGCCGGTCGCGTCGCATTGGCCGCCCTGCCGTTATCCCGGTCAGCGCGGTCAATTGCGGCGAACAGGTGGCTGCGTAGAGTTGTCCACACTGTTACCCGCGTTCCCTCGGCATCGTTGGCCGGCGGAATCCACCTTCAGCCTTGGAGCCTTTCCACCGGGAGCCCGTTCCATGACCGATCGTTACATCGCCTTCGCCAACTCCCCCGTCGGCCGCCGCCTGGTTGGCGCCGTCGGCCTTCCCTCCCCGCTGCGCCTGGAGCGCTGGCAGGCCGGCCGGGTGCGGCCGGTGGACGGCCCGCTGGTGATCGGCGGGAGCGGCGCGCTGGCCGAGGCCGTGCTGCCCTTCGCCGGCAAGCTGACCGACGCGGTGTTCGCCGCCGTCGAGGGACAGTTCGAGCTGCCGCGCTGGACCGCCGAACACAGCCCGCGGGCCAAGGCGGTGCTGTTCGACGCCAGCGGCCTGACCCGCTTCGAGCAGTTGGTGGCGCTGCGCGACTTCTTCCAGCCGGTGCTCAAGGGCCTCGACACATGCCCGAAGGTGGTGGTCCTCGGACGCCCCCCCGAGTCTCTCAAGGACCCGGTCGCCGCCAGCGTGCAACGCAGCCTGGAAGGTTTCACCCGCTCCCTGGGCAAGGAAATCCGTCGCGGCGGCAACGTGCAGTTGCTGTACGTCGGCAAGGGCGCCGAGGACCAACTGGAAGGCGCACTGCGCTTCTTCCTCTCGCCGAAGAGCGCCTACGTCTCCGGCCAGGTGATCCGTCTTGCCGCCAACAGCGCCCAGGTCCACGACTGGAGCAAGCCGCTGGCCGGCCAGCGCGCGCTGGTCACCGGCGCCGCCCGCGGCATTGGCGCGGCCATCGCGGAAACCCTGGCGCGCGACGGCGCGGAAGTGGTGCTGCTCGACGTGCCGCCGGCCAGGGAGGCCCTCGAAGGCCTCGCCGCGCGCCTCGGCGGCCGTGCCGTGGCCCTCGACATCTGCGCCGCGGACGCCGGGCAGCAACTGGTGGACGCGCTGCCTGAGGGCGTCGATATCGTCGTGCACAACGCCGGGATCACTCGCGACAAGACCCTGGCGAAGATGAGCAGCGACTTCTGGAACTCGGTGATCAACGTCAACCTCAATGCCCCGCAGGTGCTGACCCAGGCCCTGCTCGACGGCGGCAAGCTGCATGACAACGGCCGGGTGGTGTTGCTGGCGTCGATCAGCGGCATCGCCGGCAACCTCGGGCAGAGCAACTACGCGGTGAGCAAGGCCGGCCTGATCGGCCTGGCCCAGGCCTGGGCGCCGGCGCTGGGCAAGCGCGGCATCACCATCAACGCGGTGGCGCCGGGCTTCATCGAGACGCAGATGACCGCCGCCATTCCGCTGACCATCCGCGAGGCCGGCCGGCGGATGAACTCCATGAGCCAGGGCGGCCTGCCGCAGGACGTCGCCGAAACGGTGGCCTGGTTCGCCCAGCCGTCATCCGGCGCGGTCAGCGGCCAGGTGCTGAGGGTGTGCGGGCAGAGCCTGCTGGGGGCCTGAGGCGGCCCCTGCCCCCCGGCGACAGGACGCCGACCCGGTAGGGCGGATAACGCCAACGGCGTTATCTGGCCCTGCACCGGGAAACCACCGGTAGCCCCTTCGGACAGGCCCTACCCGCGCCCCTGCTGCCCGCGCCGGCGGAACTCCACCGGCGTCTCGCCGACCCAGCGCTTGAACGCGCGATAGAAGGTGCTCGGCTCGGAAAACCCGGTGCGTTCGACGATCACTTCGATGCGCTCGTCGGTCTTCAGCAGCAGTTCCTTGGCCAGTCGGCAGCGGTAGTCGGTGACCAGGTCGTTGAAGCGCACCCCGGCCATCGCCAGGCGTTCGCGCAGACGTCGGGCCGGCATGCCGAGGCGCGCGGCGACCTGCTCCAGGGTGGCGCCTCCGTCCACCAGCAACTCGCCGATCAGTTCGCGGACCTGGCGCACCAGGTCCAGGCGCTCCACTTCGGCCAGTTGCCGGCGCGCCAGCGACTCGTGCATGCGCAGCAGTTCCGGGGCGGCGTGGCGCGAGGGTTTGTCCAGCACCGCGGCATCGAATACCAGCGCGTAGCGCGGCATGCCGAGGATCGTCGGGCAGCCGTAGACCGCACGGTAGCGCTCCATCGGCGCGCCGGTTTCGTTCATCAGTTGCACTTCCAGCGGCTTGAACTCGCCCTCGGTGAGCGCGCCGAACAGGCGGATCACCGCGCCGGCGAGCATTTCCGGGAAGTGACGGTTGATCGCCGGCGATTCGCCCAGCGACAGCACCGCGCGCTCGCCCTCCACCTCCAGTTGCGCCTGCAGGGTGTCGGACAGCAGGCGTACGTAGCGCAGGGAATGGCGCAGGCCGGCGCCGAAGGTATCGCTGGAGAGGAACAGGTATTCCAGGAGCAGGCCGTGGAACGCCGGCAGGTGCTCGGCCAGGTGCAGGCCGACATGCTCTTCGCCGCACTCGTCGGCGGCGGCCTTCCAGAACAGGTTCTGTGCGGAATGGGGGAAACGGCCGGCCGGCAGGCCACCCGGCGGCAGCCCGACACGGACCAGGACCCGGTCCGGATCGCAGCCGCTGGCGCGCAGGGCGTCGATCACCGGGCGCATCAGCGCTACATCGTCGGTCAGATCACGCATGGTGTTTTTTCTAGTTATCCATGGGGCGGGCCCATCTTAGGCAGCTTTGCCATCCCCTCTCAAGGAGAGGCCATAGAAATAACCCATCCCGCATGACGGAAAAACCCTCAGATCGACTAGCCGCCGGCGTGGTCGAAAATCTCGATGCAGACGCATCCCGGAGCCGATTGACCGCCCTGCCAGCGGCGTCGGCCAGGCGGCCAATGCCTGCTGCGGGTGCTCGACTAAGCTGACAGCCACCTATTTCGAGGAGATGTCCAATGCCCACCGCCTGGCTCGACCTGCCCGTCCCACCCGCCCTGCCCGGCCTGTTCCTGCGCGCCGCACTGCGCCGCGGCATCCGCGGCAAGGCCCTGCCCGAGCGCGGCCTGCGCAGCCAGGTCACGGTGGACCCGAAGCACCTCGAGCGCTACCGCCAGGTCTGCGGCTTCCGCGACGACGGCCTGCTGCCGCCGACCTACCCGCACATCCTCGCCTTCCCGCTGCAGATGGCGCTGCTCACCGACAAGCGCTTCCCCTTCCCGCTGCTCGGCCTGGTCCACCTGGAGAACCGCATCGACGTGCTGCGCGCGCTCGGCGGCCTCGGCCCGTTCACCGTGAGCGTCGCGGTGGAAAACCTGCAACCGCACGACAAGGGCGCCACCTTCAGCATCGTCACCCGCCTGGAAGACCAGCTTGGCCTGCTCTGGGTCGGCGACAGCAAGGTGCTCTGCCGCGGCGTCAAGGTGCCCGGCGAGATTCCGCCGAAAGCCGAGCAGGAGCCGCTGCCGCTGGAGCCGGTCGACAACTGGAAGGCGCCCGCCGACATCGGCCGGCGCTATGCCCGTGCCGCCGGCGACTACAACCCGATCCACCTGTCGGCGCCCAGCGCCAAGCTGTTCGGCTTTCCCCGCGCCATCGCCCACGGCCTGTGGAACAAGGCTCGCAGCCTGGCCGCCCTCGGCGAGCGACTGCCAGCCTCGGGCTATCGGGTCGAGGTGCGCTTCCAGAAGCCAGTGCTGCTGCCGGCCAGCCTCACCCTCCTGGCCAGCGCGGCGGCGGCGGACGGCCAGTTCAGCCTGCGCGGCAAGGACGACCTGCCGCACATGGCCGGGCATTGGAGCCGGCTACAGGGCTGACGCCGGTCCGCCATGCCTTGAAGCTTCGGGCGCAAAGCCCGAAGCTATGCGGCTGCTTACCGCCACCGCGAAGAATCCCCCATGGACCTGCACGAACTCACCGCGCGCCTGCACGCCATCCGCGACCGCAACGACTGGCGCCAATTCCACAGCCCGAAGAACCTGGCCATGGCCGCCAGCGTCGAGATGGCCGAACTGGTGGAGATCTTCCAGTGGCTGACGGAAGACCAGTCGCGCACGCTGTCGGCCAAGCAGCTCGAACACGCTGGCCAGGAAGTTGGCGACATCGTCCTTTATCTGCTGCTGTTCTGCGGGGAAACCGGCCTCGACCTGGAACAGGTGGTGCGCGCCAAGCTGGCCGACTGCGAACGGCGCTTCCTGCCATGAGCGACCGCCATTTCGACGAACTGGCGACGCGCTTCGCCGAAAAGATCTATGGCGGCGCCAAGGGTGCGATCCGCCTCGCGGTACTCCAGGCCGACCTCGCCGAGGCCCTCCCGGAGCGACCTCTGCGGGTCCTCGACATCGGCGCCGGGCTCGGCCACATGTCGCTCTGGCTGGCCGCTCGCGGCCACCGCGTAACCCTCGCCGAGCCAGCGCAACCCATGCTCGACGGCGCCCGCCAGCACTTCGCCGAAGCCGGGCAGGCCGCCGAATTCATCCAGGCGCCCTGGCAGGAACTGCTCGGCCAGCTCACCGAGCCCTACGACCTGGTGCTCTGCCACGCCGTGCTCGAGTGGCTGGCCGAACCCCATGCGATCCTGCCGGTGCTGCACCAACTCTGCGCACCCGGCGGCTGGCTGTCGCTGGCCTTCTACAACCGCGACGCGCTGATCTACCGCAACCTGCTCAAGGGCCACTTCCGCAAGCTGCGCAAGGAGCGCTTCGCCGGCGAGGGGCAGAGCCTGACCCCGCAGCGCCCGCTCGACCCGCGCGAGCTGGAACAGGCGCTGGCAGCGCGTTGGCGCATCGAGGCGCGCAGCGGCGTGCGGGTGTTCCACGACTACATGCCGAGCGAGTTCCAGGCCAAGGCCGAACGGCTCGACCTGGTGGAAATGGAACTGGCCTACCGCCGCCACCCGGCCTTTGCCGGGCTTGGCCGCTACCTGCACTGGCTGTGCCGCCCGCAATGAAAGGCGCAGAATGCAGTCTGAGCCTGCAAGGGCCGCCGACGTAGCGCGGCCACGGAGCGTCGAGCATGCAATCGCGACTGTTGATCCTGCCGTTACTCGCCAGCCTGGCCGCCCTCGGTGCCTGCCAGGGCGACAATCCCTACCGCGCCAGCTCTCTGCCCTACCCGCCGCAGCCGGCCACCGCGGCCAATCCCGGCCTCGATCCCGGCGCCTATCCGGCGGCGCCGCGCGACTACGCCCGCTACCGTAGCTGGAGCTGGGCCGCCGCCGGGGTCAGCGGCTTTCCCCAGGGCCTGGACGACAACCAGTTGCGCGACGCCGTCAGCCAGCAGCTCGACCAGCGCGGCCTGCGCCCGGCGCGGCCGGGCAGCGCGTCCGACCTGCAGGTCAGCGCGTTCCTGCGCAACGAACTGCGCACCCGCCAGGTCACCGACTACTACGGCGGCTACTACGGCAACTACGGCGGCTGGCGCGATCCCTGGTACGGCTATGGCGCCAGCTACCCGGTGACCCGCAGCTACACCGTGCAGGTCACCGTGGTCCGCGTCGAGCTGAACGACGCCCGCAGCGGCCAGCCGGTGTGGGGCAACAGCGCCGAGTTCGACTCCGGCGACTCCGTCAGCGAACAGGCCAAGGCCCTGCGCGAAGCGGTGAAACGGGCGCTGTCGAGCTACCCGCCGGGCTGATCGGCGAGCACCCGGCGGCGGATCGCCTCCATCTTCCTGGGCGAGTTGCTCATCACCGCGTCGGCGCCCAGGGCGCGCGCGGTGCGGTAGTCCTCGGCGGTCTCGATGCCGAACATCACCACCTTCACCGGCTCGCGGCGCACGCAGTCCATCGCTTTGCGCGTCCACAACTGCGCCGCCGGCACCTTGTAGGAAGACTCGCCAAGGGTGAAGCGCTCGGTCACCGTCAGTTCGCGGCGCAGCTCGATGCCCATCCAGGTGCCGCCGGCCGGCGGTGCCTCGCAGCGCTCGCCGAAGGCCAGGCCGACCAGGCGGTTGCGCGTCGCATCGCGGCTTTCGAACTGTCGCGCGCGGTCCGCGTAGCGCTGCGCCAGGTAGTCGTTGGCGGCCTTCTCGGTGGAATAGAAACGCACCCGCGACCAGGCCTTCTGCCGCTCCAGCTCGCCGGCCACGGCATCGACCAGCGGCTCCACCGGCAGCGACTTCATGTCGAGGAACACCGGCACCTGCGGCGGGATCGCCCGCAGCGCCTGGCGCAGCGTAGGAATCCGCAGCGGCTTCTGGCGGTAGGGATAGCTGCCGTCCTCGGCCTTGAACATATAGCCGGCGTTCAAGCGCGCCAGCTCGGCCAGGCTCGACTGGCCGACCGCGCCGGCGCCCTGGGTCAGGACCGCCAGGTCAGCGGGGCGATAGAGCACCGGATGGCCATCGGCGCTCAACTGCACCGACAGCCATAGCGCGTCGGCGCCGTTGTCCAGCGCCTTGCGGATCGCCAGCAGGGTGTTCTCCGGGTAGTCCGCGGTGCCGGCGCGGTGGGCCACCAGCAGCGGGCCCGGGCCATCCGCCGGGACCACCGAGCGTGCCTCGACGCAGCCGGTCAGCGACAGGCCCAGCAGCAGGATCGCAATACTTCGATTCATTTCATTCTCCCGTCGCGCCTATAGGGCGGGCGCTCGCCAACGTTACTTGTGAAGACGTTTCAAACCCGCGTTTCCTCTTGCCTTTCATCCGGCGCTGAGCTTGGATGTGAACTCTGACTGGAGAAAAACCATGATCCGCCGAATCCTGCTGCTCGGCCTGCTCCTCAGCCTCGCAGCCTGCGAAACCACCCAGCTCGACCGCGACTTCGACAGCTCCCGCGACTTCGCCGCCTACCGCAGCTGGAGCTGGTCGCAACCCGCCTTCGAATACCGCCCCGACGACCCACGCATCAAGAGCGACCTCACCGAGCAACGCATCCGCGAAGCCGTCGCCCAGCAGCTCGACCAGCGCGGCCTGCGTCCGGCCCAGGGCAACGCCAGGGGCGACGTCACGGTGCGCGCCTACCTGATCGTCGACGATCGCCAGGACCAGATCACCACCAACTACGGCGGCGGTTACTGGGGCGGCTACTGGGGAGGATACTGGGGCGGCCCGGCGATGGCCGAGACGCGCACCGTGAATTACAAGGTTGCCACCCTCCAGGTCGACCTGTTCGACGGCAAGGACGGCAAGCTGGTCTGGCGCGGCAGCGGCGAGCAGATCATGCGCACCAGCCCGCCGAGCCCGGCCGAGCGCGAGCAGGCGATCCGCGAGACGGTACAGAAAGTCATGTCGCAATACCCGCCGCGCTGACATGCAGCTCAGCCACCGCCCGGCGGAGACCGGCGACCTGGAGACGGTCGCCGGCTTCCCCCAGGACCGCGACGAACTCTTCTATTGCTACCCCAAGGCGATCTGGCCGTTCAGCGTCGCCCAACTGGCCGCCGCCATCGCCGAACGTCGCGGCAGCACCGTGGCCGTGCACGACGGACAGGTGGTCGGCTTCGCCAACTTCTACCAGTGGCAGCACGGCGACTTCTGCGCCCTCGGCAACATGATGGTGGCGCCCGCCGCGCGCGGCCTGGGCGTGGCCCGCTACCTGATCGGGGTCATGGAAAACCTCGCCCGCGAACAGTACAAAGCGCGCCTGATGAAAATTTCCTGCTTCAACGCCAACGCCGCCGGACTGCTGCTCTATACCCAGCTCGGCTACCAGCCGCGCGCCATCGCCGAACGCCACGATCCGGACGGACGGCGCGTGGCGCTGATCCAGATGGACAAGCCCCTTGAACCCTGACACCCACGCCCAGCGCGTCCTCATCATCGTCTCCAGCGGCCCGAGCACCCCGGCCCGCTGCGCCGCGCCCTTCCACACCGCGACCCTGCTGGCCTGCATGGACGCCGAGGTGACCCTGTTCCTCAGCGGCGAAGGCGTGCAGTTGGCGCGCCGCGCCGTCGCCGACCAGTTGCGCGCGCTGGACGGCGGCGAGCCGCTGCGCCACTTCATCCGCCAGGCCCGCGAGGCCGGCGCGCGCCTGCTGATGTGCCGCCAACCCGGGGTGAACATCGACGAAAGCGAACTGATCGAGGAACTCGACGAAATCTCCAGCGGCGGCGAACTGGCACGGCTGATCCTCGAATCCGAGCGGGTGCTGACCCTATGAGCGCGAACCTGCACGGCCTGGAATTCCCCGACGGGCTGTTCTACGCCCCGGACTACAACCTGTGGCTGCGCGAGGAAGTCGGAGGCAGCCTGACCCTGGGCCTGAGCGCCTACGGCTGCGCGCTGTATGGCGAAATCTTCGCCTTCACCCCCAAGCGCGACGGCTGGCACATCGAACGCGACCGCAGCTTCGGCGTGGTCGAGTTCGCCAAGGCTGCCTCCTCGGCCCGCAGCCCGTTGGCCGGGACCCTGCTGGCGAGCAACCCGGCGGTGGTCAAGCGCCCGGCGCTGATCAACCGGGATTGCTACGGCGAGGGCTGGATGGTACGGCTGCAACCGGACGACTGGGCCTCGGCGCGGAGCGCGTTTCTCCAGGGAGACGCGGCGCGGGAGGCATTCGCCGAACGCATGCGCCTGGATGGGTTCGATCCGCAGCATCCAGGGGTGCAGGCGCTGGACTTCTGAGACTCCCGGGTTTTACCCGCACCCCGCTCGCGGAAGGCGGATAACGCCGCTGGCGTTATTCGCCCTACCCCAGCTCTCCATCGCCGCCAATCTCCCGCATATCCCCGGAGTCCGCCATGTCCTCACCCCAACCGCCCCGCTTCGACGGCCAACGCTGGAGCAACGCCGACGACGACCGCATCGAGGTGCTGCCTGCCGACCCCGCCTGGCCACAACACTTCGCCGCCGAAGCCGAGGCCATCCGCACGGCGCTGGCGCTGCCCGGGCTGGGCATCGAGCATGTCGGCAGCACCGCGGTGCCCGGGCTCGACGCCAAGCCGATCATCGACATCCTCCTGCTGCCGCCGCCCGGCCACGATCCGCAGCGGCTGGTAGCCCCGCTGGAGGGCCTCGGCTACCAGTTCTGGCGCGAGAACCCGAACACCCAGCGGATGTTCTTCGTCAAAGGCATGCCGCCCTTCGGCCATGGCCGCACCCACCATGTCCATGTCATGCCCCTGGCCCAGGCCGACCGCTACCTGCTGTTCCGCGACTGGCTGCGCAACCACCCCGACGACGCCCGCCTCTACGCCGAAGCCAAGCACGCCCTGGCCCGCCGCTACCCCACCGACCGCGAGGCCTATACCCGTGGCAAGGACGAGGTCGTCGCAAGGATTCTCGGCCGGGCGCTGGCGGCGACGCGGCACCCAATGATACAGAGTGGCCTGGTAAGGGGAGAACGCGAAATGCACGCCAGGGAACTGCGTGAAACGCTGGTCGCCGGCGCGGAATCGACGCCAGGCGGCCCCGCCGATACAGCCTATTTCGAGTCGCTGCGCAGCCGGGTAAGCAAGCCCCAGGACTGAGGCGGATAGCGTGCTTCGCTCACTACTGCGACTGTGCGAGCACGGCTTCCACCAACCTCTCGATCACCTCCCCCACCCTCCCCGGCTCGCCAACCTCCACCCAGCGCAAATGCGCGAACCGCGGATCCTCGCGCAGGCCGGTGTATTTGCGGCGGTTGCCTGCGAAGGTGGTCCATGACCAGAGCAGGATCGAATCCCTGGAGCAGAACGCCATCCGCAGCGATTCACGGTTGCCGTGGGACAGGCGGGTGCGCAGCAGGCCCCGGGCCAGGGTGCGGCGAAGGACCCGGGAGAACACCGTCCAGCGCCCGAAATTCAGCCATACCACATGGGTGGCGCGGCCCCAGAGCAGCTCGCGGACGGCGCTGTAGTTGCCGTCGGCGACCCAGCGCGGCCCCGTCGTCGCCTGCTCCACGGCGTGCTCGAAGCGTTCGTGGGGCACGGCTTGCCAGCCGGGGCCCCAGTAGAGTCGGTCGAGTTCGACATGCGTACAACCCAGCCTGGCGGCCAGCGCGGCGGAGAAGGTCGACTTCCCGGCCCCGCTGGTGCCGACCACCACCACACGCAGCGGCGCGCCTCGCTCGGCCTCGACGCGAGTCATGCCTTGACCGCGACCAGCGTGTAGCACATCGGGATCGCCAACGGTCCGTCCTCGTAGAGGTCGTAGAGTTCCTCGCGGTTCGAGTGCGGGTACTCCTTGAAGTGACTCAGGCGCAGGCCGGCGTTGAGCAGCCCGCCGAGGATGTCGCCGAGCGGGTGGACGTACCAGTAGCTGGCGATGCCGGTATCGCTGCCGCTGCCTTCGTAGACGATGGCCTCCTGGGATACGTGGGGCGTGTCGGTGAAGTAGTCGTTGCGCAGTTCGAACGGTCGCTCCGACTCGGGTTCGAGCATCTCCAGGAACGGGTGGGTTTCATAGATCGCCAATTGCCCGCCCGGCTTCAGCAGGCCGCTCACCGAGGCGAAGAAGCGCGCGATGTCGGGCATCCAGTTGAGCACACCGATGGTGATCAGCAGCAGGTCGAACTGACCGTTCAGCTCGGCCGGCAGCTCGTAGGCATTGGCTTCGACGAAACGCGGCTGGTGCGGCGAGCGCTCGGCCAGGTGTCGCGCCTGGGCGAGGAAGGCGGCGGACTGGTCGATCCCCACCGCCCGCGCAACGCCGAAGGCGTACAGCGAAAGCACTTCCCGGCCGTTGTTGCAGCCGACCTGGATCGCCGCCTTGCCGGCCAGGTCCAGATTGCGCAGCACGCCAGCCAGGGTCTCGTCCAGGCAACTAAAGCCGGTTTCCTGTACCGCCAGCGACAATTCCTGCCAGCCGCTGCCACGCAGGTGACTGTCGGCGGACGCGTCCCAGGCGCGTCGGTTGCTTTCCACCGCGTGTTCAAGATCCGTCATGCGAAAACCTCAGAAGTGTTCCCAGGAAGGCCAGCCGAGTCGCGAACCCGCAGCCCACTCAATCACGGAATTGCAGCCCGATATGGGCTCGGCAGTCGCGTCGTTCCAGGCTGCCTTCCTGGAAAACGCCACAGGCGCGGTCCTTCAGAGGCAGCGTCTGTGCCACCACGGTCACCCGCACCTCGTTCGCCGGTTGGCGCTGCTCGGCGGGTCGCGGCGCCTGACGCCGGCCGTTCAGGTTGTCGGCCCCGCCTGGCGGGATGCGCCGGCGCGTCGCGGCGATCCGCCTGCATGCTCAATAGAGACCGGTGGCGCTGCCCCGCTCGAACAGCGGCACCTGGTTGGCCAGGATCATGTTGTAGCTGAGCATGAACGGCACCCCGCCGTCGCTTTCGGCGATCTGGCTTACCCAGCCGATGGGGTTGTTGAACAGCGATTCGTCGGGGCTGAGCACGCCGACGGCGGCGCTGTCCGGGTCGCCGTCCCAGGTCACGTCGCCCCAGTGCCAGCCGAGGCCACGCACGTACTGCGCCCCGATCAGAGCGCCGAGGGCGAAGACCGCCTCGTCGTCGAGGCTGCGCCCCTGCTCCCTCGCATCGCGCACGTAGTCGGTGATGGCGGCGACGATCTGCGCCGGCGTCTCGTCCGCGGCGACGCCAAGCAAGGCGAGCCCCTGTGCCTGCAGCTCCGCCAGTTGCTGTTGCAGGTCCGTTGAAAGCGGATTGATCTCGGCCATCCCTGTTCTCCCGAGGCAAGCGTGCGCACTCGTCCGTCGGGCGCGCCATGAAGCGCGTTATCTTACGGCTTCGCGGCGACGAAAGCGCCCTCCCCAGCCAAACGTAGCGCAGCCGCTAATCGCCTCTTCCCGGAAATGCTGCCTTCGGCTCTACTGGCGAATTTGTGCCATCCATACCCGAGACAGCCCCATGACGCTGATCGCCGCCGCCCAGAGCTGCGCCCACCCCGCCGACCTGCCACGCAACCTCGACGACCACCTGCGCCTGATGCGTATCGCCCAGGCACGGGGCGTGCGCCTGCTGGTGTTTCCCGAACTGTCGCTCACCGGCTACGAACCCACCGCTGCCGCCGCCCTCGCCCAGCCCGCGGACACGCCCCTGCTGCAACCGCTGCGCCAGCTCGCCGAGCAGGCACGGATGACCACGGTGGTCGGCCTGCCGCTGCGCTCGCCGAAGCATGCCAAGCCGCTGATCGCCGCCCTGATCCTCGGCGCCGACGGCAGCCTCGGCGTCTATGCCAAGCAGCACCTGCACGCGGGCGAGGAACGCCACTTCTCATCCGGCGACGGCGGCCCCCTGCTGGAGATCGACGGCCTGCCGATGGCGTTGGCGGTCTGCGCCGACTTCAGCCAACCCAGCCACCCGGCCCACGCCGCCCGTGCCGGCGCTCGCCTCTACATCGCCAGCGCGCTGATCGGAGAAAATGGCTACCCGGCCGACTCGACCCTACTGGCCGGTTATGCCCGCGAGCACGGAATGGGCGTGCTGCTGGCCAACCATGGCGGGCCGACGGGTGGCTGGAAGGCGGCGGGCAGGAGTGCGTTTTGGAATGAGCGGGGAGCGCTGGTCAGGGAGACGACGGGGACGGGTGAGACGCTGCTTCTGCTGGAACGGACCGAGATAGACGCTTGATCCTGTGAGACACGATGGCCGCCGAAAGCGAGCGGAGAATTGGCGGAAGGCAGTGGGAGTCGAACCCACCCAGGAACGGCTGCCGTCCCCCACCGGATTTGAAGTCCGGCCACGCCACCGGGCGTGATTGCCTTCCTCTTTGATTTGCAAGAGGTTTTCCTCGAGACGGGAGCTTATCAGGCCGGGGTCCGAAGAAGAAATGCCGGATGTCATGGAAAGTCGCTCGCATGGCCGGGCGAGCAGAGCGTAGCCCAGCCTCGGAGCACTTCACAGGCGTTTCAGGCAATGGCAGTAGACGAAGTGCTGGACCCGGCCGGCGGGAGTGACGTGGTGTTCGTCGCGGTGCTCGGTGAGCTGGAAGGCGGAGCCGAACTCGGCGTGCAGTTCGTCGGCGTCGTAGCGCATGACCGGCAGGCCGCTGCATTCGGTCGGACCGTCGGCGGCGAAGGTGGCGACGATCACGTGGCCGCCGTGGCGGACCGCCTTCATCACCTGGCGCACGTATGCGCGGCGGGCTTCGGCAGTGGTAAGGAAGTGGAACACGGCGCGGTCGTGCCAGACATCGTAGGTGGCTTCCGGCAGGTCGACGCCGGTGATGTCGCCGGCGATCCAGCGCACCTCTTCGCCGCGCGCGCCGAGGCGGTTGCGGGCGACGCGCAGGGCGGCGTCGGAAAGGTCGAGCACCGTCAGGTCGCCGAAGCCTTCGGCGAGCAGGCCGTCGACCAGGGTCGAGGCGCCGCCGCCGACATCGATGATCGCCGCCTCGCGGGGCGCGCCGATGCGTCGGATCAGGTCGAGGGACAGCGTCGCCTCGGCCTGGAACCAGCTCACCGCGTCGGACGGCTTGCTCTCGTATACCCGTTGCCAGTGCTCTCGTTCGGACATGACGACCTTCTCCGTGTTGCGCTGCGACCCATTACCCACCAAGGGCGTTAACGGCACATTAACGCCATAGGCGCTGTTGCGACAGGGCCGCTCCTCAACCGTAGGCACCGCGCAGCGACGTCACGCCGCGCCTTCGCGCCGCCTGGCGGATCAGCAGTTCGCCCACGGCCAGGGCCAGCGCCACGCCGCCGACGATCTTGCCGGCGTAGGCCCAGTCCATCGGCGCGCCGGGGGTGACGACGAACAGGCAGATGCCGGCCAGCACATGCAGCGCGACGAACAGCGCCCAGAGACTGGCCAGGCGGTCGCCCAGCGGCATCCGGTAGGGCCGTGGACGCGGGTCGGCGCGGCGCAGGCGGACGAAGGCCAGGCACATCAGCACGTAGGGCATCATGAAAACCATGGCGAAGATCGACAGCAGGGTCCAGAACAGTTCCTCGGCTGTGTGCGCCACCAGGCCGTAGAGCAGCAGCAGGACGATGCTCACCGCCGAGGCCAGCACCGCCGAGCCGATCGGCGTGCCGTGGCGCGAATGGACCACGCCGAACAGCGCCGGCAGCTCGCCGGCCTTGGCCGCTTCCACCGCGGCACGGTTGGTGCCCATGCTCCAGGTGACCATGTTGGTGAAGAGGGTGAACAGGACGAAGACGCCGACCAGGTCGGCGAGCATCCCGCCGGCGCCGTCGTGGCCGTAGATGTTGTAGAGGGTGTGGGCGAAGATCCGGGTGACGTCGGTATCCTCGGCCGGTACCGCGGCCAGCACGCCGAGGGTGCCGAAGATGTTGAAGGCGCCGACGATCAGCCCGGAGATCAGCACCGCGCGCGGGATGTCGCGGCGCGCGTTGCGCATCTCCGCGGCGCTGCAACAGGCCAGCTCGGTCCCCATGATGCCGTAGACCATCACTCCCAGCGCGGCCATCTGGCCCGGCGAGGACGGGACGATGGAGTCCAGGCTGAAGTCGTTGGCGAAGCCATGGTTCCAGCCGTGGTGCAGGCCGCCGACGCCCAGGGCGAGCACCGCGAGCAGCTTGAGCAGCGCGCCGAGGTTCGGCAGCCACTTGCCCAAGCGCAGCGCGACCACGTTGAACGCCGCGGTGAGCAGCGCCAGGGCGATGCCGATGGCGATCTTGCCCCAGAGGCTCAGCTCGGGGAAATAGAAGGCGCCGAGCATGCTGCCGAACAGGGTGTAGACCGAAGGCATCCACAGTGCGTTGTTGACCCAGTACATCCATGACACCCGGGCCCCCCAGCGGAAGCCGAAGGCGCTGCGCACCCAGTGGTAGACGCCGCCGTTGGCGGGGAAGGCGGTGCCCAGCTCGGAGGTCATCATGGCCATCGGCAGGAACAGCAGGACCAGCACGTAGAGCCACCAGAACAGGCTCGACGGACCGAGGGAGGAAGCCAGGGCGATCTGGTCCATGAAGAGCATCGCCGAGACCGTGTAGAGCACCACATCGCGCAACCGCAGGACCTTGTTCTTGTTGTCGTCCATTGGGGTTCTCCTGAATGTTCGGGTGGGGCGCCGGCGGCGCCCCGGCGCTTACCGGTGACCGGCGCGGACAAGGTCCTCCACGGTTTCCTCGATGCTCTCGCGCAGCACCCGGACCACGGTATCGACCTGTTCGCGGGTGAGGATCAGCGGCGGCGACATCACGTTCAGGTGGACGATCGGACGAACCAGCAGGCCGCGCTTCTGCGCCCGCAGGTGGACCCACTCGCCGATGTTCAGGCTTTCCGGGAACAGCGCCTTGCTCGCCTTGTCGGCGACGAACTCGACACAGGCCATGAAGCGCATCCCGCGCACGTCGCCGACGATGGGCAGGTCGCGGAGGCTTTGCAGGCGCTCCTCGAAGTAGCGGCCGACCTCGTCGGCGTGGGCGAGCAGGCCCTCGCGCTCGATGATCTCGATGTTCTTCAGCGCCGCCGCGCAGGCCACCGGGTGGCCGGAGTAGGTGAAACCATGGCTGAAGCAGCGGCCCTTGTCCGGCTCGGCGATCACCTCCCAGATGCGCCGGGAGAAGATGCACGCGCCCAGCGGCTGGTAGCCGGAGGTGAGGCCCTTGGCGGTGAGGATGATGTCCGGCTGTACGCCGAACACCGCCTGGCTGGCGAAGAAGTGGCCGAGGCGGCCGAAGGAGGTCACCACTTCGTCGGAGATGTACAGCACGTCGTAGCGCTGGCACAGCTCCCACATCCGCCGGTGGTAGCCCGCGGGCGGGACGATCACGCCGCCGGAGCCGAACACCGGTTCGGAGATGAACGCCCCCACCCGGTCGGCGCCCAGTTCGAGGATCTTGCGTTCGAACTCCTCCACCAGGCCATCGAGGAACTCGGCCTCGCCCACTCCTTCCGGAGCGCGGTAGTAGTAGGGACAGGCGAGGTGGTGGATGCGCTCGTCGAGGAAGTCGAACTCGGCCGGCCGGTCGGCGCTCTTGCCGCCCAGCGACATGCCGAGGAAGGTCGAGCCGTGGTAGGCGTTGATCCGCGTGATGACGTGCTTCTTGGCGCGCTTGCCGCGGCAGTTCTGGTAGTAGTGCATGAGGCGGATCGCGGTGTCCACGGCGGTGGAACCGCCGGTGGTGAGGAACACGTGGTCGAGGTCGCCGGGGGCCAGCTCGGCGAGCTTGCGGCAGAGTTCGATGGCGCGCGGGTTGGCCATGTCGCAGAAGGGATTGGAATAGGCCAGCAGGCGGGTCTGCTCGGCCACGGTGCGAGCCATTTCCTCGCGCCCCAGGCCGATGTTGGTGCACCACATGCCGCCCACCGCGTCGAGGTAGCGGTTGCCGGCGGTGTCGTAGATATAGGCGCCGTCGCCGGCGGCGATGTTCAGCGAGCCGTTGACGCGGTGGTCGTCGAACACGTGGTAGCCGTGCATGTAGTGGGCCTGGTCGGCACGGACCAGGTCGGCGTCGCCGAGGGGGGACGTGGCGTGCAGTCTTGCGTTCATCGGGCTGTCGCTCTTCTCGGATGGATGCTCCGAGGGTGCAAGAGCACCGCGCGGCGGGCCATACCCCATTTTGGGGTAAGCGCTGGGTGCGGCCGACGCGGCTTGCTATCCTGCGGCGACAACGACAAGAACGAGCCGTACCGTCCATGCAGGCCATCGCCCCGAACGCCCTCGACCGCTGGCACGAACACCTGGCGCTGGCGATCCGGCGCCTGCGCCAACCCGACTTCCTCGCCGCGCTGGTCGACGCCATCCACCAACTGGTGCCGATCGAGTCGAGCATGATCAGCCTGGAACGCAAGGGCCACGCGCCCACCCTGCTCTACGAGCGCGGCATCGCCGAGCGCTTCCGCGAGGCGATCATCCGCCGCTACTTCTCCCGCGGCTACCTGCTCGACCCTTTCTGCCTGGCGGTGGAGGAAGGCCTTCCGGAAGGCTTCTACACCCTCGGCGAGATCGCCCCCGACGACTTCTTCCAGAGCGCCTACTACCAGACCTACTACCTCGGCGCCGGAGCGGTGGAGGACGTCTACTACATCCTCGACCTCGGCCCCACCGAGAAGCTCTCGATCTGTCTCTACAACGGCCTTTCGGCGAGCCGCTACAGCGACGCCCAGGTCGCCGCCCTCGCCGGCCTGGCGCCGCCGGTGCTGGAGCTGGCCCGGCAGTTCTGCGCCGGCCGCGCCAACCTCTCGCCGAACCCGCAGGCCGACCTCGCCCCGCGCCTTCAGGAAGTGCTGCGCGGCTTCGGTCGCGGCGTGCTCACCGACCGCGAACGCGAGGCCTGCCACCTGCTGCTCAGCGGCCACTCGGCGAAATCCAGCGCGCGGCTGATGGACATCTCCCCGGAGACCGTGCGCATGCACCGGAAGAATCTCTACACCAAGCTGGAAGTCGGCTCGCAGTCGGAACTGTTCGCGCTGTTCATCGAGTGCCTGAGCCAGGGGCAGCGCGTCGCCCCCTGAGACTCAGGGCGAGACGCCGCCGAGCAACTGTTCGGCCAGCGCCGAGCCCTCGCGCAGGCGACGGTCGTTGCCGATGCGGCGGGTCAGGCCGATGCGGTCGAAGTGCTCGAGGATCTGGATGCTGCGCTTGCGGCCGATGCCCAGGCGGTCGCGGAATTCCGCCGGGCGGATCAGCCCGGCGGGATCGCGCACCTGCACGGCGATCTCGGCCAATTGACGCAGGGTGGCTTCCGGGTAGAACAGGTCGCGCACCACCTGCTGCAACTGGCCCAGGCGCGCCAGCTTGCGCAGCAGGTTGCGCATGGCGGCTTCGTCCTGGCGCAGCTCGCGGGCCAGGTCGCGAACCCAGGGCGGGTCGTAGCGGCCGGCTTCGAGCAGCGGCCAGAGGCGCGCGCGCAGTTGCTCCTCGCTATCGCTCAGGCGCACTTCGTGGCCGGGCAGGTGCAGCCAGGGCCCGCTGCTGTGCACGTCGCCGCCGGCCAGGGCGGCCTCGAGCAAGGCGATGAACACCGGCCGCTCCAGCTGCGGCAGGGCGTAGCGACGCAGGCGGTCGCGGTCGGGACCGAGTTCGTCCGGTAGCTCTTCGTGGAAGCGCCGCAGGCCGGCGAGCAGTTGCTCGACCAGGGCGAACCAGCGCTCCCCGGCGAACAACCGGGGGCCGAGGCGGGTCTGCACCTCGACCACCTCTTCCGGCAGCCGCCAGTGCTCGCGCGGGCGGTTGAAGGATTGCACCAGGCGTTGCGGGTCTAGGCCGTTCTCGGCCGCGCCGAGCAAGGTCGGCAGCGCCTCCTCCAGGCTTTCCTGGCGCAGCGCCTGGAGCTGTGCCAGACGTGCCGGCGTTCGTCGGTTGCGCGCCGGCGCGGCGCCGTCGAGCACCCGCCCACCGCCAAGGGTGCGCTGCGCCGACTGGTCGCGCAGCACCAGGCGGTCGCCGTGCAGGGCCTGGATCGGCGCGTTCAGCACCAGTTGGGCGAAGGCGCGGTGGCCAGGCTCCAGTTGTTCGCCTTCGAGCAGGGCCAGGCGTCCGGTGACGTCCTGGGTGCCCAGGTGCAGGTGCACCGGGGTCCAGTGGGTGAAGTCGCGGAGTTCGTCGGGCAACAGGCGGAAGTCGATGTCGACCCGCGTGGTCGGCGCGTGCAGCGCTGCCTGCAGCAGCCAGTCGCCGCGCTGGATCTGTTCCAGCGCGAGGCGCTCGCCGGCGATGTTCAGGGCCACGCGCTGGCCGGCCCAGGCCTGTTGCGCGGGCCGGTTCTGCGCGTGCAGGCCGCGCACCCGCACCGGCCGTCCGGCGTTGCCGAGGAGCAGTTCGTCGCCCAGCGCGACCTGTCCGGAGAAGGCCGTGCCGGTGACCACGATGCCGCTGCCGGCGACGCTGAAGGCCCGGTCCACCGCCAGGCGGAAGTATCCCTCGCGGCTACGCTCGCGGACTTCGCCGGCGAGCCCGCCGAGTGCTTCGCGCAACGCCGCGACGCCCTCCCCGGTGCTGCTGGAGAGCGGGAAGATCGGCGAGCGCGCCAGCGGGCCGGAGGCCAGCAGGTGTTCGACCTGGGTCCGCACCTGCTGCACCCGCTGCGGCTCGACCCGGTCGATCTTGGTCAGCGCCACCAGCGCCCGGCGGATACCGAGCAGTTCGACGATCGCCAGGTGCTCGCGGGTCTGCGGCATCAGGCCGTCGTCGGCGGCCACCACCAGCAGCACGCAATCGATGCCGCTGGCGCCGGCCAGCATGTTGTGGACGAAGCGCTCGTGACCGGGCACGTCGATGAAGCCGGTGGGGCTGCCGTCGCCAAGGTCGGCGTAGAGGTAGCCCAGGTCGATGGTGATCCCGCGTTGGCGCTCGGCCGGGCGGCGGTCGCCCTCGATGCCGGTGAGGGCACGCAGCAGCGAGGTCTTGCCGTGGTCGATGTGCCCGGCGGTGCCGACGATCACGACAGCTCGCTCCGCAGTCGCGGCAACTGGGCGAGGAACGCCGGCTCGTCGTCGAGCTGGCGCAGGTCGAGCCAGAGGGCGTCGTCGTCGAGCCGACCGATCACCGGCAGCGGCAGCCCGCGCAGGGCTTCCTCGAGGTTGCGCAGGGCGCGTCCGCGCAGGCGCCTGGGCTGCCGCGGACGCAGGCACAGCGCGGCGCTGGCCAGCCGCGCCACCGGCTGCGCGCCGCTGCCGATCATGCCCAGGGCGTCGACCGCGGCGACCTCCCAGCCCTCGCCGAGCGCCTCGCCCAGCGCCGGCGCCAGACGCTCGGCCTGGGCGCGGATCTCCGCCGCCGGGCGGCTGAGCAGGCGCAGGGTGGTCAGGCGTTCGGCGAGGCGGTCCGGATCGCGGTACAGGCCGAGCACCGCCTCGAGGGCGGCGAGGGTCAGCTTGTCGACGCGCAGGGCGCGCTTGAGCGGGTTCTTCTTGATCCGCCCGATCAGTTCGCGGTTGCCGAGGATCAGCCCGGCCTGGGGCCCGCCGAGCAATTTGTCGCCGCTGAAGGTAACGATGTCGGCGCCGTCGGCCAGGGCTTCCTGCACCGTCGGTTCCTTGGGCAGGCCCCAGCGGGTCAGGTCCACCAGGGTGCCGCTGCCGAGGTCTTCCAGCAGCGGCAGGCCGTGGCCATGGGCGATGGCCGCCAGTTGCGCGGTGGGCACGCTGGCGGTGAAGCCCTGGACGCTGTAGTTGCTGGTATGCACGCGCATCAGCAGGCCGCTGCGCGGGCCGATGGCGGCTTCGTAGTCCCTGGCGTGGGTGCGGTTGGTGGTGCCCACCTCGTGCAAGCGCACGCCGGCGCGGGCCATGATGTCGGGAATGCGGAAGGCGCCGCCGATCTCGATCAGCTCGCCGCGCGAGATGATCCCTTCCTTGCGCGCCCCCAGGCTGTTCAGCGCCAGCAGCACCGCCGCCGCGTTGTTGTTGACCACGGTGACCGCCTCGGCGCCGGTGAGTTCGCGGATCAGCCCGGCGATCAGGTCGTCGCGGTCGCCGCGTTTGCCGCTGGCCAGGTCGAACTCCAGGTTCAGCGGGTAGCGCGCGGCCAGGGTGATCGCCTCGATGGCTTCGTCCGGCAACAGGGCGCGGCCGAGGTTGGTATGCAACACCGTGCCGGTCAGGTTGAACACCCGCCGCACGCGGCTGGCATGCTGCGCGGCGAGGCGTTCGCCGGCGCGCCCGGCGAGCACCGCCTCGCTCAGTTCGATCTCGGCGAGGGCACCGTGTCGGGCCGGCTCGCGCAGTTCGTCGAGCAGGTCGCGGAGGGTCGCCAGCAACGCCTCGCGGCCATAGCGCTGGTGCAGGGGAGCGGCCGCCGCGCTGCGCAGCAGGCGGTCGACCGAAGGCAAGCGAACGGAACTCATGGAGAAACCTTATCCACAGGGTAGGGTCACCGACACGCCCATCATAGACGCGTCGGCGCATGCCCGCAGCGTCTTCGGCTATTCGCCGCCGGGGGCCAGCAACAGGTTCGGCGAACGCCGCAGGTAGCCGTCCTCGGCCAGGCGCATGTCCAGCGCCAGGCTGGCCAGGTCGTCGGCAAGGGCATCGGCGTGGCGGTCGAACTCCAGGTAGAACTGCTTCAGGTAGCCCTGGCAACTGGGGCAGGTCTCGGCGCGCAGCACGGCTTTTTCCGCCGGCTGCCCGTCATGCTCCAGGGACAGGTAGGCCAGGTGCTTGCTTTCCTCGCAGTGGCTGCACTTGATTCGCACGTAGTGCCATTCGCAGGCGCACAGCGAGCAGCTCAGGTAGCGCAGGCCGGTTTCCTTGCCGCCCTGGCGGATCATCCCGGCCATCGGCGGCGAGCCGCAGGCGGGGCACAAGGTCCGGCTCTCGGTCTCGACCACCGCGCCCTCCTCCAGTCCCAGCAGCCAATGGCTCCAGGCTACTTGCAGGGCGGCGCCGAGGAACGGCACCAGGGCCGCCGGCAGGAGGTCGAACTGACCGCTGAGCAGGGCGATGGCCCAGGCCTTGCGCTGGCCTTCGTCGGCTTCGCGCAATTGTTCGAGTGCCGCGCCGACGGCGGCGTTGGCCGGCGCCGGGTAGCCCGCGAGCAGGGCATCCAGCCAGGGCAGCCAGGCGCCTTCGCGCACCAGCAGGTCGTAGGCCAGCGGCGGCATGCCGTGCTCGCGGCTCTTGCGCAGGCGCTCGGGGTCGAGCGGGGCCAGCGCCGGCGGGTTGTCCAGCAGCGCCTGCTGGAGCCGGCAGAGACCGGCGACCAGGCGCAGGTAGTCGCCCATCGGGTGCCCCTCGGCCAGTTGCAGCAGGCGCTCGCCGCGGCGGGCGAACAGGTCGCGCGACGGCTGGTGCAGGTGCGGGGGAATGTTGGCGGCGGCTTCGATCTGCCCCGGCTGAAGAATGGTGCGTGACACGGGAACTCCTCGGGTCTGCGCCGGCGGGCCGGTGGGCCGCGCCGCAACGATCGGGCGCCCGGAGGGGCGCGGAATGAATGCAAAGGCCCCATCGCTGGGGCCTCCGGTCGGGCGATGGCGACACTATACGCGTCAGTGCTCCTCGCCCTTGCCGACTTCCTTCAGCCAGCCGTTATGGTGCTTGCGCGCCCAGGCGCGGCTGACCTTGCCGTAGAGCATCGCGCCCATCGAGCCCTTGACCCAGATGCCGGCGTAGATGTGCACGATGATGCTGGCGATCAGGACGAAGGCGGCGAAGGCGTGCAGGAGCGCCGACAGGCGGATCGCCTCGATGCCGAACCAGGCACTGAAGTACTGGCGCCAGATCACGATGCCGGTGACCAGCAGGGTCAGCATGCTCAGCAGCAGCACCCAGAACAGCAGCTTCTGCCCGGCGTTGTAGCGGCCGACTTCCGGGAGGTTCTCCTCGCGGTTGCTGACCACGTCGCGCCACTGCTTGAGCCACTGGATATCGCTCTTCTGCACCCGGTTGTGGTGGGCGAAGCGCACCACCAGACCGAGGAAGAAGACGAACATCGCCAGCCCCAGGAAGGGGTGCAGGATACGCGTCCAGGGACCGCCGCCGAACAGGTTGGTCAGCCAGAACAGCGCCGGGTGGAACAGCGCCAGCCCGGACAACCCGGCCATGAAGAACAGGATCGCCACGGCCCAGTGGTTGCTGCGCTCGTTGGCGTTGTAGCGCTGGATTTCATTTTTCATTTCCGACTCCTCGAGAGCGCCGCCGCTGCCGCCGGGTCGCGGAGGACCGGCGGCAACGCCCGCGCGCAGGCTCAACGACGCTCGTGCGGGTCAAAGGTGTGTACCGACGGATCGACCTGGTGCACCGGTGCCTCGGCTTGCCCGTGGTCTTCCTCGTCGTCCGCGCGGTTGGGACCGACGCGCACGTAGTGGAAGAACCCGGCGAGCACCGTGGCGCCCATGGCCAGCAGCGCCAGCGGCTTGGTCACGCCCTTCCACAGGCTGACCAGCGGGCTGACGCTCGGCTGTTCGGCCAGGCCGGCGTAGAGCGACGGCTTGTCGGCGTGGTGCAGCACGTACATCACGTGGGTGCCGCCCACCCCTTCGGGGTCGTACAGGCCGGCGTTCTCGTAGCCGCGGCTCTTCAGGTCGACGATGCGTTCGGCGGCGTGTTCCTTCATGTCCTCCTTGCTGCCGAAGACGATGGCGCCAGTCGGGCAGGTCTTCACGCAGGCCGGCTCCATGCCCACCGAGACGCGGTCGGAACACAGGCTGCACTTGTAGGCCTTGTGGTCCTTCTGCGAGATCCGTGGGATGTCGAACGGGCAACCGGTGATGCAATAGCCGCAACCGATGCACTTGTCCTGGTTGAAGTCGACGATGCCGTTGGCGTATTTCACGATCGCCCCCGGGCTCGGGCAGGCCTTCAGGCAGCCCGGCTCGGCGCAGTGCATGCAGCCGTCCTTGCGGATCAGCCACTCGAGGTTGCCGGCCTCGTTCTCGTACTCGGTGAAACGCATCACCGTCCACGAGTCGGCCGTCAGGTCCATGGGGTTGTCGTAGGTGCCGTGGTTGTGGCCGACCTCGTCGCGCAGCTCGTTCCATTCCGAGCAGGCGACCTGGCAGGCCTTGCAACCGATGCACTTGGACACGTCGATCAGTTTCGCCACTTCCTCCTGGTTCCGCACCGAGGGCATCGGCGTGGTGGTCGCGGAGCGGGCGTGGATATCCTGACTACTCATGTTTCACCTCACGCCTTTTCCACGTTGACCAGGAACGACTTGAACTCCGGCGTCTGGGTATTCCCGTCGCCCACGAAGGGGGTCAGGGTGTTGGCCAGGAAGCCGTTGCGCGCCATGCCGGCGAAGCCCCAGTGGATCGGGATGCCGACGTGGTGCACGGTCTTGCCGTCCACCTGCAGCGGGCGGATGCGCTTGGTCACCACCGCCACCGCCTTGATGTAGCCGCGGTTGGAGGAGACCTTGACCTTGTCGCCGGCATTGATGCCCAGCTCCTTGGCCAGCGCCTCGCCGATCTCGACGAACTGCTCGGGCTGGGTGATCGCATTCAGCCGGCAGTGCTTGGTCCAGTAGTGGAAGTGCTCGGTGAGCCGGTAGGTGGTCGCCGCGTAGGGGAACTCGTCGGCCGTGCCGAACAGTTCCATGTCGTTCTTGAACACCCGTGCCGCCGGGTTGCTGATCGCCTTGCGGTTGTCGCGGTGCAAGGGGTTCACCCCGATCGGCGTCTCGAACGGCTCGTAGTGCTCGGGGAACGGGCCTTCGGCCATCTTGTCGACGGCGAACAGGCGGGCCACCCCTTCGGGGTTCATGATGAACGGGTTCATCCCGGCTTCCGGCGGTACGTCGGCCTTGTAGTCGGGCACGTCGGTGCCGCCCCAGGACTTGCCGTTCCACCACACCAGGCGCTTCTTCTCCGGGTCCCATGGCTTGCCGCTGACGTCGGCCGAGGCGCGGTTGTAGAGAATCCGCCGGTTCGCCGGCCAGGCCCAGGCCCAGCCGAGGGTCTGGCCCATGCCGTAGGGGTCGCTGTTGTCGCGGCGGCCCATCTGGTTGCCCTGCTGGGTCCAGGAGCCGGCGAAGATCCAGCAGCCGCTCGCCGTGCTGCCGTCGTCGCGCAGCAGGGCGAAGCCCGGCAACTGCTCGCCGGCCTTGGCCAGGATCATGCCGTTGGCCGGGTCGACCAGGTCGCTCAGGGCCTTGCCGTTGAACTCCCGGGCCAGTTCGTCCGGGCCCGGTTCGTCGGGCTTGAGGTAGGACCAGTCGAGGCCGAGGATCGGGTCGGGGAAGGCCCCGCCGTCCTTGCGGTACATCTCGCGCAGGCGGTGGAACAGCCCGGCCATGATGGCGATGTCCGGACGCGCCTGGCCCGGCGGCTCGGCGCCCTTCCAGTGCCACTGCAACCAGCGGCCGCTGTTGACGATCGAGCCGTCTTCCTCGGCGAAGCAGGAGGTGGGCAGGCGGAACACCGTGGTCTTGATGCTGGCGGTGTCGACGTCGTTGTATTCGCCGACGTTGCGCCAGAACTCCGAGGTCTCGGTCACCAGCGGGTCCATCACCACCATCCACTTCAGGCGCGCCAGCGCGGCGCCGACCTTGGCCTTGTTGGGGAACGAGGCGATGGGGTTGAAGCCCTGGCAGAAGTAACCGTTGACCTTGCCCTGGTACATCATGTCGAAGTAGCGCAGCACGTCGTAGCCGGCGCCCGGCATGTCGAGCTTGGGCAGCCAGTCGTAGCACCAGTTGTTTTCCTTGGTCGCCGACTTGCCGAACCAGGCCTTCATCAGGCTGACGTGGAACTTGCCGTAGTTCTGCCAGTAGGACAGTTGTCCCGGGCGCAGCGGCTTGGCCGTGCGCTTGGCGATGTAGGCGTCGTAGTCCTGCTCGGCGTCCATCGCCAGGGTCAGGTAGCCCGGCAGCGAGTTGGACAGCAGGCCGAGGTCGGTCAGGCCCTGGATGTTGGAGTGGCCGCGCAGAGCGTTCATGCCGCCGCCGGGCATGCCGATGTTGCCCAGCAGCAGCTGGACCATCGCGCCGGTGCGGATCATCTGCGCGCCTACCGAGTGCTGGGTCCAGCCCAGGGCGTACATGATGGTCATGACCTTGCCCGGCTTGGAAGTCTCGGCGATTTCCGCCCAGACCTTGAGCATCATGTCCTTCGGCGTACCGCAGATGTTGCTCACCACGTCCGGGGTGTAGCGGCTGTAGTGCTGCTTGAGCAGGTTGAACACGCAGCGCGGGTGGGTCAGGGTCGGGTCGACCTTGGCATAGCCGTCCTCACCGATCTCGTAGCCCCAGGAGGACTTGTCCGGGTAGGTCCGCTTCTCGGCGTCGTAGCCGTTGAACAGGCCGTCCTCGAAGCTGAAGCCTTCCTTCACGATGAACGAGACATCGGTGTAGTTGCGCACGTATTCGTGCTGGATCTTGTCGTTTTCCAGCAGGTAGTTGATCAGGCCGCCGAGGAAGGCGATGTCGGTGCCGGTCCGGATCGGCGCGTAGTAGTCGGCGACCGAGGCGGAACGGGTGAAACGCGGATCGACCACCAGCAGCCGCGCCTTGTTGTGCGCCTTGGCTTCGGTGACCCATTTGAATCCGCATGGGTGGGCTTCGGCGGCGTTGCCGCCCATGATCAGCACCAGATCGGCATTCTTGATGTCGGTCCAGTGGTTGGTCATGGCTCCACGGCCAAACGTCGGGGCAAGACTTGCCACCGTCGGGCCGTGTCAGACACGCGCTTGGTTGTCGAATCCCAGAATGCCGAGGGAACGCACCACCTTGTGGGTGATGTAGCCGGCTTCGTTGGACGAGGCGGACGCGGCGAGGAAGCCGGTGGTCAACC
This sequence comes from Pseudomonas sp. YA1, assembly GCF_058680555.1. Taxonomy (NCBI): domain Bacteria; kingdom Pseudomonadati; phylum Pseudomonadota; class Gammaproteobacteria; order Pseudomonadales; family Pseudomonadaceae; genus Pseudomonas; species Pseudomonas sp. YA1. The sequence continues at coordinate 53,077 of NZ_JBZWBG010000015.1, read as the reverse complement.
AGCGGTTGACGGTCTGGCCCTGCTCGTTCTTCTCGACGAAGTTGGCGTCGCGGTCTTCCTTCATCAGCTTGGCGATGCGCTCGAGGGCTTCGTCCCACTCGATGCGCTTCCACTCGCTGGAGCCGGCCTCGCGCACTTCCGGATACTTCAGGCGGTTCGGGCTGTGGATGTAGTCCAGCAGGCCGGCGCCTTTCGGGCAGAGGGTGCCGCGGTTGACCGGATGGTCGGCGTCGCCCTCGATGTGGATGATGTTCTGCGCGACGTTCTTGGCGCCGTCGCCCTGGCTGTACATGATCAGGCCGCAACCGACCGAACAGTAGGTACAGGTGTTGCGGGTCTCGACCGTGTGCGCCAGCTTGAAGTGGCGGACCTGGTCGGCGAAGGCCTCCGTGGGGGCCATCCCGAGCGCCGCAAGGCTCGATCCTCCAAGGCCTATACCGCAGACCTTGAAGAATTGCCGACGGTTCATATCCATCGTGCATCTCCTGCATCAGGCAAAGGACACCCGGGACATGGCCGGATGTCTCTGGTTAAAAGATAGCCAGCCTGGCGAGGTACGCCAGCCGGGCATGGCTACGGGGCAGCGAACCCTACACGAACGCTGGGTTTTTCTGCCTTGACCGGAGTCATTACACGGCGGCGCAAACCTTGTCCAGCAAGGTGCGCGGAATCGGGACGGGTCCGAACGCCGCGAGGCGCGCGAACAGGAGGTGATATCCAGGTGCCATTAGACCAAAGGCTAATGCCGGGTCGCCTACGGCTGCGGCGACCCGGCGAATGGATCAGAGTCCGACGTTCCTGAGGCGATTGGCATGCTGCCGGTAGACCTGGGTCGGGTCGGTCTCGAACAGGCTGACCAGGCCGAGCAACTGGTTGACCTCGTCCAGGTGGTCCATCCGGTAGTTGTCCTTCACCACGCTACCCAGGTGGCTGGAGCATCGCCCGACCAGACCGTCGTTGGCCTCGCCGAACAGCAGCCCGGTCACCGCCAGGCCGGCGGAGCTCGGGTCGAGCGCATTGGTCAGGGAGCCGGTGCCGCTCATCGAGTAGTAGCGCACCCCGGCTACCGTCTCCGCGCCCTGGCCGCAGGCGCTGGCCGGGATCGCCTGCGGGAAGCGCTGGTTGAACTGCGCGGTGCCGGGAGTGTTGAGGCTGTTCAGGGCAGCCAGCGCGTCGCCCTTGACCCACTCGCCGCCGTCGACGATGTCGACCACCGCGAACAACGCCTCCACCGCCGAGGCGATCACCTCGGTGCCGATCGGCCCGAGGAACTCGCTGAAGCCAGTCAACGCGTCGGCTACCGGCGTGCCCTTGTGCGGCGTGCCCATGGTGGTGACCGAGGCCACCAGTTGCGGCGCCACCCCGGCGACGTAGCGCACGGTCATGCCGCCCTGGCTGTGGCCGATCAGGTTGACTTTCTCCGCGCCGGTCAGGGCCAGGACTTCCTCCACCTGCGCCAGTAGCTGTTCGCCGCGCACCTCGTTGCTGTTCACCGGCGATTGCGAGGTAGCGAAGACCTTCGCGCCGTCCTTCTCCAGGGCCGGCACGATAGCGTGCCAGTAGTCCACCGGGCCGACGCTCTTGAAGCCGAACAGACCGTGGGACAGCACGATGGGATAGCGCGTGCGGGTGTAGTCGGTCGCAGCGTGCACGGGAAGGCTGGCGGCCAGCGCTACCAGCGCCGCCGCGAGGAACGTCTTGTTCTTGTTCATCGTCGAGACTCCGTTCGGATTGGACAGGCAGTTGGCAAGGCACGTGCTGAGCGGGCCGGAACCCCAGCCTGACAGCGCCGCCAAAGGCGTCGAGCCGTGCTTAAGTTGGGCTCCCGGCGCACGCCATTACCCCGGGTAACAGCGCCGTCGTTTCCATTCCGCCCGCCGCGCCGCAAGTGCTGTCGGAGAGCTTTCGCCGCCTGTCACCCGGGGCCACAGCGGAGCAGCGCGGCGAGCACCTATCCGATCAGCCAGTCCGCCGGCTTGACCGAAATGCCTGGCGGTTCCGGCAAGCGGGCCGCATTCGGCGGCGGCGCAACTTCCTATGGTGAAGCGTCCCTGGCTACCGGAACCGCGCCATGCGCAACCCCTACCCGCCGCTCGCCGCCGCTCCCTATCCGCACCTGCTGGCCCCGCTGGACCTGGGCTTCACCCGTCTGCGCAACCGCGTGGTGATGGGTTCGATGCACACCGGGCTGGAGGATCGCCTGTGGGACTTCGGCAAGCTCGCCGCCTACTATCGCGAGCGCGCCCGGGGCGGCGTCGGGCTGATCGTCACCGGCGGCTTCGCGCCCTGCCGCGAAGGTTGGCTGCTGCCCTTCGGCAGCAGCCTCACCAGCGCCCTGGAGGTGCCCGCCCATCGTCGCCTGACCCAGGCGGTGCATGCCGAGGGCGGCAAGATCCTGCTGCAGATCCTCCACGCCGGGCGCTATGGCTACCACCCGATGGCGGTGTCCGCCTCGCCGTTGAAGTCGCCGATCAGTTGGTTCACCCCGCGCGAACTCTCCGAGCGCGGCATCCGCAAGACCATCCGCGCCTTCGTCCGTTGCGCGCGGCTGGCCAAGGCCGCCGCCTACGACGGCGTGGAAGTGATGGGCAGCGAAGGCTACCTGCTCAACCAGTTCCTCTGCCCGCGCACCAACCGCCGCGACGACCAGTGGGGCGGCCCGCTGGAAAACCGCATGCGCCTGGCGCTGGAGATCGTCCGCGGCATCCGGCGGATCGTCGGCGAACGCTTCATCCTCTGCTATCGCCTGTCGCTGCTCGACCTGGTCGAGGGCGGCAATACCTGGGACGAAGTACGGCGCATCGCCCTGGCCCTGGAGGAAGCCGGCATCACCCTGCTCAACACCGGCATCGGCTGGCACGAGTCGCGTGTGCCGACCATCGTCACCTCGGTGCCGCGCGCGGCCTTCGCCGAGGTCAGCGCACGGCTGCGCCACGAACTGAAGGTGCCGGTGATCGCCAGCAACCGGATCAACACCCCGGAGGTCGCCGAATCCCTGCTCGCCGCCGGCAAGGCCGACCTGGTATCGATGGCCCGGCCGCTGCTGGCCGACCCGCAGTTCGTGGCCAAGGCCAGTGCCGGCCGGGCCGAGGAGATCAACACCTGCATCGCCTGCAACCAGGCCTGCCTCGATCATGCCTTCGCCAACCGCCGCGCCACCTGCCTGGTCAACCCGCGGGCGGCCTTCGAGACCGAGTTGCGCTACCGCAAGGCGCGCACGCAGAAGCGCATCGCGGTGATCGGCGCCGGCCCCGCCGGGCTCTCCGCCGCCTGCGTAGCCGCCGAGCGCGGGCATCGGGTCAGCCTGTTCGAGGCGAGCGGGGAAATCGGCGGGCAGTTCAACCTGGCCAAGCGGATTCCCGGCAAGGAAGAGTTCCGCGAAACCCTGCGCTACTTCCGCGTGCGCCTGGAACGCCTCGGCGTCGACCTGCGCCTCGGCCACCGGGTGCGCCAGGGCGAGCTGGACGGTCAGTTCGACGACGTGGTGGTGGCCACCGGCATCCAGCCACGCCGGCCAAGGATCGACGGCATCGGCGGACCGACCGTACTCAGCTACGTGGACGTGCTGCGCGGCGCGCCGGTGGGCGCGCGGGTCGCCATCGTCGGCGCCGGCGGCATCGGCTTCGACGTCGCCGCCTTCCTCGTCGCCGCGCCCAGCGACGGCCAGCCGCGGGCGCTCGGCGAATGGCTCGCGGAATGGGGCGTGGACCTCGACAACAGCCAGCCCGGCGGCCTCCGCGAACCCGCTCCGACGCAGCCGGCGCGCCAGGTCTGGCTGCTCCAGCGCAAGCCCGGCGCCCCCGGCGCGCAGCTCGGCAAGACCAGCGGCTGGGTGCACCGCGCGCACCTCAGGCACAACGCCGTACGCATGCTCGGCGGGGTGGAGTACCTGAAGATCGACGAACGCGGCCTGTTGATCCGCGTCGACGGCGAGGAACGCTGGCTGGAGGTGGACAACGTGGTGATCTGCGCCGGCCAGGAGCCGCTGCGCGAGTTGCAGATCAGCCAGGCGGCGGAAAGCCTGCGCTTCCACCTGATCGGTGGGGCGCGGGTGGCAGGGGAACTGGATGCCAAGCGGGCGATTCGCGAGGGGGCCATGCTGGCGGCGCGCTTGTAGGGGGATAACGCCGCTGGCGGCATGGCGGCCGTAGGGCGAACAACCGTTCGCGATTACCCGCCGGGCGGAATCCGAGGGCGTGCGATGAGGCCCCGCGTTTTCCTCCCCCGCCCCCGCCTGGTGCATACTGTGCGACTCCCCGTACCACTCCGGCCCGTCCCTCGCCATGCGCGGGACGCGCTCGCCGTCATCGTTCCAGGAGTCTTCCATGCCCACTCCCCCCTGGTGGCTGTTCGTCCTGCCCCTGCTCGCCGGCGCCTGCCTGCCGCTGCAGGCAGGGATCAACGGCCAGTTGGCCAAGCAGGTGTCCAGCGTCCTCGCCGCGGCACTGATCTCGTTCTTCGTCGGCACCCTCGGGTTGCTCGCCCTGACCCTCTCGCAGCGCGAGTTTCCCGGCCTGGCGGCATTGCGCGGGCTGAGCTGGTGGCACTGGTGCGGCGGTTTCCTCGGCATGTTCTTCATCTTCATCGCCGCCTTCGCCGCGCCGCGCATCGGCGCGCTGATGTTCATGGTGCTGGTGCTCGCCGGCCAGCTGGGCATGGCCGTGAGCCTCGACCACTTCGGTTGGGCCGGCTTCCGCGAGGCACCGATCAGCGCGCTGAAACTGGGCGGGTTGGCACTGATCGGCGCCGGCATCTGGATGATCCGCAAGGGCTGAGTGCGTCTTGCCGCGGACGCGTCGGCCGGCCTATAGTCGGCCTCGGCGTTCTCCACGCCTCCCGTCCGCGGAAAGGGCAGCGCCCAGGCGATCCACCCCACGCATCGCGCATGCGACTCCAGGCCTGAGGGCGGACAAGGCTGCAGAGGAGATCGTATGTCCTTTTCCCGCACTCTCGGCGACGGCCGGATCAATCTCGAACAGCAACGCAAGCGCGCCAAGGAGCTGTTGCGCCAGTGGCGCCGCGACCCGGCCAGCCGTACAGGGCTTCCGGGGCAGGAGCCGCGCCTGGCCGACGCCCAGTGGCAGGTGGCGCGCGAACTGGGCTTCGCCAGTTGGCCGCGACTCAAGGCGCATGTCGACGCCATCGCCTTCGCCAGCCGCCACCCCGACCTGGTCGGCAGCGACGAGGCCGCGACCCTGCACCTGCGCTGCGGCAACGACATCGCCCACGGCCTGAAGCTCGCCGGCTTTCGCGGCGACTTCCGGATGTTCGCCGACCCGCTGACCATGGGACCGGTGCCGAACCTGCCGTTGCCCGAGTTCCTCGCCCTGCGCAGCGACTACCTGAGCCGCGCCTTCGACCTCGACCCGGCCGACGCCCAGGCCCGCCAGCGCCAGGAATACGCCGGGCTCGAGCGGCTCGGCGAATACTCGCGGGTGGCGCTCTGGTGCGAGGCGGATGCCTACGACCAGTTGTTCCTGGTCCGGGTGCTGGCAGGAATGCAGACGCCGCCGGAGCATCTGGAACTGATCGAGATCGACCGCGTGCCAGGCGTCGAGCGCTTCGTCGGCATCGGCCAACTGGCGCCTGAGCTGCTCGCCTGGCTATGGACTCGGCGCCGCCCGCTGGACGCCGAAGTCCTGGCGCTGGCCCGCGCGGCCTGGGACGCCTACCGCGATCCGGTGCCACTGCGCTGGGCGCAACTGGCCGCCGCGCCAACCCCGGCGCTACCGTTGCTGGGGCCGGCGCTGCGTCGGCAACTGCATGAACTGCCGGCCCTGCGCGACGGCCTGTCGCTGAGCGAACGGCTGGCCCTGGAGATCGTCCGCGACGGCGAGCGGCCGAGCGCCGGCCAGGTCTTCGCCGAGCTGACCGCACGGCGTGAGCCGCTGCCCTATCTCGGCGACCTGATGTTCCGCGTCCTGCTCCGCGCGCTGCTGGAAGAGCCCGGTGCGCTGCTGCGCACGCCGGCGCCGGAACTGCCCTGGGAACGCCAGCCGCTGGCGCTGACCGCTGCGGGCCGCGAGGTCCTGGCCGGGCGGCGCTACCGCCTCGACCTCGGCGCCCCCGAACGCTGGGTCGGCGGCGTACGCTTGCGCGCCGGCACCGCGCACTGGGCGCTGGACGAGCAGGACCGACCGGTATGGCGGGAGGGCCCGCGGCACTGACGCTCATCGCCCGGACGAGCGCAACGGGCGCGCAGCCACTATCATTGCGCGCCCGTTTTCCCCGCCCCCGCCCGCCGATGAAGAAGATCCCGCTCGCCGCCGCCGACCCCGACCGCCTGGATACCTGGGTGAAATACCGCGAAGGCCTGTGCGGCGAGTGCAACGCGACCTGCTGCACGCTGCCGGTGGAAGTGCGCATCGACGACCTGATCCGCATGCGACTGGTCGACGAGTTCGAGCGCGAGGAACCGGCCAAGCGAATCGCCAAGCGACTGGAAAAGGATGGCGTGATCGAGCACTTCAACCACAAGCGCGAGATCTTCACCCTCACCCGCATGGCCAACGGCGACTGCCTGTACCTCGACCGCAAGACCCGCCTGTGCACCATCTATGCCCGCCGCCCGGACACCTGCCGCAACCACCCGCGCATCGGCCCGCGTCCCGGCCACTGCGCCTACCGGCCGAGGTAGTCTCAGCCAGGCGGCGCCACGCCCTGGCATAACTGGTACTGTCCCACCGGCGGCCGGCAGCGTAAGCGCTGGCGCACCTCGTCGGGCAAGGCGCCGAACGAACGCGAGCGGATCGCCAGCAGGGCGTCGCGACGCAACCAGCCGGCCAGTTCGCTGTCCTCCGCCCGTTGTGCCCGCCCGCCGCTGTAGAACACTGCCGAGTACGGCCGCTTCGGCCAGAACACCAGCGGCCGCTCGCGCCAGCCGGCGTCGCTGGCCAGCAGCGCGGCGGTGGACTTCTGCTCGGCGCGCGAGCCCAGCAGCAGGGAGCCGAGGAACAGCGCGAACAGCAACGGCGTCAGCGCCAGGCAGGCCAGCCCGCCACGCCGCAGCCAGGCGCTGCGCGCCAGCGGCGCGCGCAGCAGGTCGGCGGCGAGCAACGCCAGGGCCGGCAGGCCGGGCAGCACGTAGGTCCAGAGGACGTTGCCGGCGAAGGTGAAGAACAGGCACGGCGCCAGTCCCCAGAACAGCCAGTAGCGCCTGCGCGAGGCGACGCCATCGACCACCTCCCCGCGCTGGCGCCAGCCCAGCCAGAGCAGCAGCGGCAGCCAGAGGCTCCAGGGAAACGCGGCGGCCAGCAGGAACAGCCAGACGCTGCCGTAGGGATAGGCGTGGGCATTGCCGTAGCGGTCGCCGTCCCAGCCGGCGGTGACGAAGCGCTGCCAATGCTCGCCGAGCAGGAAGTACTCGAGGAAGCCTGGCGTCTTCAACTCCGCCAGCAGGTACCAGGGCGCGGCCACCAGGAGCATCAGCAGGCTTCCGCGGATCCATGGCAGGCCCCGCCAGAGCGCGCGCCAGCGCCACTCCAGCAAGGCCCACAGGCCGATCGGCAGTCCGGCGAGGATCAGCGTCAGCGGTCCTTTCGCCAGCAGCCCGAGGCCGAGGCCGAGGAACATCAGCCAGCCCTCGCGGCGCCGGATTCCCTCCGCGCCATGCAGGCCCAGCCAGAAGCCGCGCATGGTCAGGACCAGGGCCAGGGCCAGGGCCATGTCGGTCATCACCGCCCCGGAGGCGACGAAGAACAGCGCCGAACTGCCCAGCAGGACGCAGGCGATCCGCGCCTGCCGACGATCGTCGCGAGCCTGCCAGTCCCATACCAGCCACAGCACCAGCACGCCCAGCAACCAGTGCGGCAGGCGGCTGGCGAACTCGTTGGCGCCGAGCAGAAGCTGGCCGCCGGCGCTGAGCCAGAAGGCCAGCGGCGGCTTGCCCCAGAACGGCACGCCGACGTCGTACCAGGGCGTGATCCAGTCGCCCAGTTCGGCCATCTTCCGCGCCACCTCGCCATAGCGGGCCTCGGTGGTGTCCATCAGCGGATAGCTGCCCAGGCTCAGCAGGCGGATGGCGAAGGCCAGGGCGAGCAGGAACCAGGCCAGCGGCCAGCCGCGCAGCGCCCTCACGGATTGGCCCCGCCGACCTGCGCCGGCAGGTAGCGGTCGATCAGGTAGAGCGGGCGGCGCCGCGCTTCCATGGTCATCCGCCCGAGGTATTCGCTGCATACGCCGATGGCCAGCAGTTGCAGGCCACCGATCAGGAACAGCGCGGCGATCACCGGCCAGTGTTCGTGGATCTCCTGCTGGCCGAAGATCCCGGCGAGCAGGGTCGCCAGGGCCGCCAGCAGGCTGAGCAGGCCGAGGTAGCCGGCGACCTTCAGCGGCGCGGTGGAAAACCCGGTGATGCCTTCCAGGGCGAAGTTCCACAGCCGCCAGTAGCGCCACTTGCTGTGGCCGGCGACGCGAGCGGCGCGGCTATAGGCGATATCGACCTGGCGGAAACCGACCCAGGCGAACAGTCCCTTCATGAAGCGATTGCCTTCCGGCAGCTCGCAAAGGGCATCGACCACCCGCCGGTCGAGCAGGCGGAAATCGCCGACGTCGCGCGGGATCGGCACCTCGCTGAGGCGGTTGATCAGCCGGTAGAAGGCGCTCGCCGAGGCGCGCTTCAGCCAGCTTTCGCCGGCCCGGCTGCGGCGGCGCATGTTGACCATTTCGGCGCCGCCGATCCAGGCGTCGAGCATCTGCGGGATCAGTTCCGGGGGATCCTGCAGGTCGGCATCGATGACGATCACCGCGGCGCCGCGCGACAGCTTGAGCCCGGCGCTCATCGCCTGTTCCTTGCCGAAGTTACGGGTGAAGCGGGCCACGCCCACCCGGCGGTCGGCGGCCTGTAGCTGGGCGAGGATCGTCGCGCTGCGGTCGGTGCTGCCGTCGTCGACATAGAGCACCTCGCAATCGTCGCCAAGGTCGCCGAGCACGGCGCCCAGGCGCTGGTGGAAGGCTGGCAGCACCGCCTCCTCGTTGAACACCGGCACTACCACGCTGAGCAGGCAGGGGGCCTCGAGCTTCGACGCCAGGGAAGGTTCGATCATCATGAGAAGGTCCAGAGTCGATGAAGGTGATAGGTCGCCAACAGCAGTGCGCCGGTCGCGGCGAGCTGGGCCAGGCGATAGTCGAGTCCGGCGAGGTCGCCGAGCAGCAACACCAGGACGGCGTTGCCGAGTACGCAAAGCAGGCTGACGGCGAAGAAGCGCGGCAGCGAACGGAACACCGGGCCACGGTGGCGGAAAGTCTTCCAGCGATGCCCCAGGTAGGCAGCCAGAGCCCCGCAGCCTGCTCCCGTCGCGGCGGCCACGGCGGCGCCGACGGCGAAGCCCTCGACCAGGAGGGTCAGCACCAGGTAATGAACGGCGGTGGCACCGGCGCCGACCGAGACGAAACGCCCCAGGAGCATGCATGGCTTCCTCTGGAAACAACCGACGCCGGCATTCTAGGAAGGTGCGCAAAGCCCCGCGGTTAGCGCTGCGCAAGCTTCCTGACAGGTTTTCGCAGGGTTCCCCGCGGCAGGCCTGGAAGCCGCGTCGGACAAGGAATACACGGCAGGCAGAGGTCTGTTACCGGATATGAAAAACGGGTTTTCCGCAGGCCTCGCCGCCGTCGCTATACTGCCCGGCCGATCCGGAGGACCCCATGAGCCTGTTGCGCGATGCCTGGCGCCACGCCCCGACCCACCACAGGGTCTGGGCGCTGGCCGGGCCGATGATTCTGTCGAACGTTTCCGTTCCCCTGGTGCACCTGGTGGACAGCACGGTGGTCGGCCACCTGCCGCACGCCTACCAGCTCGGCGCGGTAGCCGTGGGCGGCAGCCTGTACACCCTGATGGTCGGCGTGCTCGGCTTCCTGCGCATGGGCACCACCGGCTTCGCCGCCCAGGCCGCCGGCCGCGACGATGGCGGCGCGCTGCGCCTGATCCTCGCCCAGGGCCTGGGCATGGCGCTGCTCCTGGCCCTGCTGCTCGGCGCGCTGGCCCTGCCCCTGAGCGGCTGGGCCCTGCAACTGATGCAACCGTCGGCGGAACTGACCGGCGAGGCCCGCGCCTTCTTCCATACCCGCCTGCTCGGCCTGCCGGCGGCCCTGGCCAGCTACGCGCTGGTCGGCTGGTTCCTCGGCACGCAGAACGCACGGGCGCCATTGGCGATCCTGTTGACCACCAACCTGAGCAACATCGCCCTGGTGCTCTGGTTCGTCCACGGCCTCGACTGGGGCGTGCAAGGCGCGGCCCGCGCCTCGGTGCTGGCGGAATGGAGCGGCGCCCTGCTCGGCCTGGCCCTGACCCGCCGCGACCTGGCCCGGCGCCCCGGGCGGGCGCAGTGGCAACGCCTGCGCCACTGGCTGTCCTGGCTACCGCTGCTGATGGTCAACCGGGATATCTTCATCCGCAGCCTGGCCCTGCAACTGGTGTTCTTCCTGCTCACCGTACAGGGCACCCGCCTCGGCGACGCCACGGTAGCCGCCAACGCCCTGCTGCTCAACGGCCTGCTCCTGACGTCCTACGCCCTCGACGGTCTCGCCCACGCGGTGGAGGCGCTCTGCGGCCACGCCATCGGCGCCCGCGACCGAACCGCCCTGCGCCGCGCGCTGGTGGTGGCCGGTGGTTGGTCGCTGCTGGCAAGCCTGGCGTTCGCCGCGCTGTTCGCCCTGTTCGGCCACCTGTTCATCGACCTGCAGAGCGACATCGCCGGCGTCCGCGAAGTCGCCTACGCCTATCTGCCGTACCTGGCCTGCCTGCCGCTGCTGGGGATGTGGAGCTATCTGCTCGACGGCCTGTTCATCGGCGCCACCCGCGCCCGCGAGATGCGTAACGCGATGCTCGTCGCGGTGGCCGCCAGCCTGCCCCTCGGCTGGCTGTTGCAGGGGCTGGGCAACCACGGGCTATGGCTGGCGTTCCTCGCCTTCATGCTGCTGCGCGGGCTGGTCCTGGCCGCCTACGGCTGGCGCCTGACCCGCCGCGATGGCTGGTTCGCCGCTCAGGGCGCCGACAGCGGGCGATAGGCGAGCATCAGCGGGACGTCGGCAGCGTGCGCGACCTGTATCAGTTCGCTGGCCAGGCGCCCGCCGGGAAACACCAGCACCAGGTCCGGCGCGGCATCGCCGAGGACGGCCTCGCCATACTCGCGCAGGGCGTTGTCGCTGCCACTGCGCTCCGGATAATCGTAGGCGCGCGAATCCGCGCCACGCTCGCGGCACCAGCGCTCGGCCTCGTCCGGCAGGCCGCTGCCGGCATGCAGCAGGTGGCCGAGCAGCGCCACCGGTTGCAGGCCGTGGCACTGGTCGAGCGCCAGGCGCAGGCGTTCGGCGTCCTTGAAATGGCGTCCGGCGCAGATCAGGAGGCGCATGCCGATCCCTCCCCTTGCCCTGGCTCGTCCGGCCGCTTCGCCATCGGATCGATGCCGCTGCGTTCGAGCAGCGGATAGGCCAGGGCGGTGACATGATGGTGGATGCGTCGGTAGTCGCGGAGAATGCGCTGGAACACGTCACCGGACTCCACCCAGGCACCGCGATCGTCGCGCAGGCGACGGAAGCGCTCGCGACTGGCATCGGCCTCCAGTCGCTGCAGCAACTTCTTGCGCGCCACCAGGCGCAGCGCGGCGTCCAGGTCTTCGCGAAGGAACGCGCTGATCGCCAGGTGCAGGCTCTCCTCGATCGCCGCCTGCAACGGCAGCATGCGGCCCAGCTCGAACTCGCTGCCGGCGCGACTGCGCCCGGCCCAACGCATCGCCAGGGGCAGCAGGCTGTTGGCGACGAGATCGCCGATGTGCTCGATGTTGATGGCGAACAGGAGGATTTCCTGGGCACGATCGGCGTCGCTGTCGCCGAGGCCGTCCTGGCCGAGGTCTGCCAGGTAGGCGCGGATCGCCGCACTCAACTGGTCGAGGGCCTGGTCCTGGCGACGGATTTCCGCCACCACCTTCGCCTCCGGTCGCTGCAACAGGCCGCTGGTGGCGCGCAGCATCAGACTGGCCATGTCGGCCAGCCGCAGGACTTCGCGAGTAGCGTTGGCCAGGCCGATGTTGGCCACCTCCAGCCCGGCTTCGTCGAGGTAGCGCGGCATGCCCGGCTCGTCGGACTGCGCCTCTTCCGGCAACAGGCGCGCGAGCAGCGCCGCAAGTGGTCCGGTGAAGCCGATCGCCAGCAGTGCCAGGGCCAGGTTGAAAGCACTGTGGAACCAGACCGCCGCCGCACCACCGAGTGCGTTGGCCGGCTGCGCCAGCGCCGTCAGCCAGGGCAGCACCAGCAGGCAACCGAGCAGGCGCACCAGCAGGTTGCCCAACGGCAAGCGCCGCGCCACCCGGCTACCGGCCACCCCTAGCGCCGGCAAGGCGCCGCCGAGGTTGGCACCGAGCACCAGGGCCAGGGCGATGGGCAACGAGACCAGTCCGGCCTGGGCCAGGGACGCCACCAGCAGTACCACCGCGACACTGGAATGGCAGGCCCAGGTCAGCAGCGCGGCGAGCAGCAGGGCGATCAGCGGATCGCCTTCGAGGCCGTGGATCACCGCGACAAAGGCTGGCGAGGCCTCGATCTGCTGCAGGGAATGGCCGAGCAACGCCAGCGCCAGAAGCATCAGGCCGAGTCCGATCAGGCACTGGCCAAGGCTCTCCAGGCGCGGACCGTCGCCCAGGCGGAACAGCAGCAGGCCGGACAGCAGGGCCAGCGGCGCCAGCAACGAGGTGTCGAAGCTGAGCAGTTGCACCACCAGAGTGGTGCCGACGTTGGCGCCGAGCATCACTGCCAGCGCCGGCGCCAGGCCCAGGGTGCCACTGGCGGTGAAGGACGCTGCCATCAGACTGGTGGCGGTGCTGCTCTGCAGCAGGCCGGTGATGCCGAGCCCGGCGAGCAGGGCCAGCCAGCGGTTGCCCAGGTGGCGGCCGAGCCAGTTGCGCAGCGCAGTGCCGAAACCGCGCAGCACGCCGCTGGAGACCATGTGCGTGCCCCACAACAGGAGGGCCACGGCACCGGCCAGGTTGATCAGGAGGATGGTTCCCAGCATGGCGGAACTCCCGGTTCGGAATGGATCGTGAAGGGAACGGGCTCATTGACCCATGGCCAGCCTGAGCGAGGCACGGTTGAGCGCGCTCGAGCAGTCCAGCAGGTATTTCACTTCGACCTGGCTCAGGCGGCCGCTGGCGTATGCGCGCACGCTGACCACCATCAGCAGGTGCGCGGCCTTCGCCAGCAGCCGTGCTGCCAGGCCACAGAGCGCGCGGCGAGACGCGCCCAGGCATTTGCGTACGACGTTCATGGCTGCTTCCTCGGTGGAGGAGCGCGCCGCAGCGCGGCACGCCCTTGGGCTCAGAAACGCAAGGTCGCTCCCGAGACCAGCCATCGCTCGCGCTCGCCGCGCAGGTGGCCGCCGACCAGCAGGTCGAGGTCCAGCCGTTCGCCCAGGTGCAGCCGCGGTCCGGCCTGCCAGCCGCTGTCGCCGGCCGACTCGCCGAAGCGTTCGGCGATCAGGGTCAACGGCTGGCCGACGCGGTATTCCATGCCCACGCCCCAGTTCCAGCGATGCCGGCGCTCGCCCTCGGCGTAGGCATGCCCCAGGCCGACCCCGGCGTTCAGGCGCAGGGCCTCGAACGGCTGGTAGCTCAGCGGCAGGTTGAAGCCGGCGCCTTCGAAGGCGTGCCGGCGGTCCAGGTAGAGATCCGCCGAGAGCGCCAGGGCCAACGCCAGGCCGAGGTCGTCGCGGGCCAGCAGCGGTGTCTTCAGCTCGGGGCTGAGGCGGCTGTGCCGATCGCCGGCGTCGCCCTCGCGCACCAGCGCCGCGCCGAGCTGCACCGATGGTAGGGCGGAGAAGGTGCAGGCGGGCGACAGCACCGACTGGTAGCGGTTGCCGTGGTGGCGTTCGCGCTGGTGCCAGGCGTCCAGGTTGCATTCGCCGACGGGATCGATCTCGCCGTCGTCGACCCGGTAGGCGCCGCCCGCGGCGCGAGCCTCGGACAGCAGCGCCAGCAGCAGGACGCAGGCGAGCGCGGCGGCGACGAAGCCCAGGCGCCAGGACAGGGCGCGTCGCAGCGCGGCCGGCAGCGGTTGGAAAAGGGGCGCCCGCGGGCGCCGGTCGTGCAGGGTCATGATGCGTCTCTCCATGTGTGGGTCCGGTGTGCGTTGCGCGGCGCGGCGAGGCTTGCCGACGCGCCGGGAAAGGCCGGGACGAAGCCCGGCCGATCGCTCAGAACCACTGGCCGAAGCGGCGGATGTAGAGGGTCTTCATGGTCTGCGCGGTGACGCAGTAGCAGAGCAGCGTGCCCACCAGCCAGGGGAAGTACTCCCACGGCAGCGGCTGCAGGCCGACCATCGCTCCCAGCGGCGAGAACGGCACGTAGATGCCCAGCGCCATCACCAGCCCGGTCATCAGCATCACCGGCAGCGCCGCGGTGCTCTGGATGAAGGGAATCTTCTGGGTACGCAGCATGTGCACCACCAGGGTCTGCGAGAGCAGGCCCTCGATGAACCAGCCGGACTGGAACAGCGACTGCATTTCCGGGCTGTTGGCGGCGAACACGAACCACATCAGCGCGTAGGTGGTGATGTCGAAGATCGACGAGGTCGGGCCGATCCAGACCATGAAGCGGCCGATGTTCTTCGAGTCCCACTTGCGCGGCTTGGCGAGGAACTCCTTGTCCATCTTGTCCCACGGCAGCGACAGCTGGGAGATGTCGTACATCAGGTTCTGCAGCAGCAGGTGGATCGCCAGCATCGGCAGGAAGGGGATGAAGGCGCTGGCCACCAGTACCGAGAACACGTTGCCGAAGTTGGAGCTGGCAGTCATGTTCAGGTACTTCATGATGTTGCCGAAGGTCTCGCGACCTTTGATCACGCCCTCCTCCAGGACCATCAGGCTTTTTTCCAGGAGGATGATGTCGGCCGATTCCTTGGCGATGTCGGTGCCGCTGTCCACCGAGATGCCGACATCGGCATCTCGCAGCGCCGGGGCGTCGTTGATGCCGTCGCCGAGGAAGCCGACGGTGTGTCCGTTGCCCTGCAGGGCCTTGAGCACCCGCGACTTCTGCAGCGGCGTCAGCTTGGCGAACACCGTGCGCTCCTCGGCCAGGCGTTGCAGGGTGGCATCGTCCATCAGGTCGATGTCGCGACCGAGCAGCGGCTCGCCGACGTCCAGGCCGACCTCGCGGCAGATCTTCGCGCTGACCACCGGGTTGTCGCCGGTGAGCACCTTCACCGCCACGCCGTTCTCGCGCAACGCGGCGATGGCCGGGCCGGCGGTTTCCTTCGGCGGATCGAGGAAGGTCAGCAGGCCGGCGATCACCAGGTCGCGCTCGTCGCTGGCGCCGTACTGGGCCTGGGACTCCGTGCGCGAGAGGCTGCGGGTGCCGAGCAGGAGCACGCGGAAGCCGTCGCGGTTGTATTGCTCGGCCAGCGCCAGCAGGGCCCGGCGGCGTTCCTCGTCGAGCGGCAGGTCGACGCCGTCCTGGTGCACGCGGGTGGCGATCTCGAGCATTTCCTCGACCGCGCCCTTGCACACCAGCAGGTGTTCGCCGCCCTTGCCCTCGAGGATCACCGAGAGACGCCGACGGACGAAATCGAAGGGCAGTTCGTCGACCTTGTGCCAGGCATCCGGCGGCGTGATGCGCGGGTTCTGTTCGACGAAGGCGACCACCGCGCGGTCCATCAGGTTCTTCATCCCGGACTGGTGGAAGCTGTTCAGCCAGGCCATTTGCAGGACCCGGTCGCAGCGCCGGCCGGCAACGTCGACGTGATGCTCGAGGATGATCCGGTCCTGGGTCAGGGTGCCGGTCTTGTCGGTGCAGAGCACGTCCATGGCGCCGAAGTTCTGGATCGCGTTAAGACGCTTGACCACCACCTTGCGCCGCGACATCGCCACCGCGCCCTTGGCCAGGTTGGCGCTGACGATCATCGGCAGCATTTCCGGGGTCAGGCCGACCGCCACGGCGAGAGCGAACATGAACGCCTCGGTCCAGTCGCCCTTGGTGAAGCCGTTGATCAGCAACACGATCGGCACCATCACCAGCATGAAGCGGATCAGCAGCCAACTGACGCTGTTCACCCCACGGTCGAAGGCGGTCTGCGCCCGCGAACCGACGATGGAACGGGCCAGCGAACCGAAATAGGTGCGCGCACCGGTGGCGACCACCACCGCGGTGGCCGTGCCGCTGACCACGTTGGTGCCCATGAAGCAGATGTTCGGTAGTTCGAGCAGGTCCTGCTGGTCGGCGGCGATCCGCTTGGCGGACTTCTCGCGGACCGCGCCGAGGGTGTCGTATTTCTCCACCGGCAGCGCCTCGCCGGTGAGTACGGCCTGGCTGATGAACAGGTCGCGCGATTCGATCAGGCGGATGTCGGCGGGGATCATGTCGCCGGCGGACAGGCGCACGATGTCGCCGACCACCAGTTCGCCCATGGGGATTTCCCGCAGCTCGCCGCGCATCCCGCGCTCGTCGCGGCGCAGCACGGTGGCGGTGTTCCGCACCATGGCCTTGAGCGCCTCGGCGGCCTTGCCCGAGCGGTATTCCTGCCAGAAGCGCATCAGGCCGCTGACCAGGACCATGCAGAGGACGATGATGACGCCGGTGAGATCGGTTTCCTCACCGTCCTGCAGCGGCAGCCAGAAGTCGGTGAAGAAGCTGATCGCGGAGAGCGTCATCAGCACGTAGATGAAGGGGTTGTTGAACGCCTGCAGCAGTTGCACCAGGACGTGTGGCGGACGGTCGTGGGCCACTTCGTTGG
Source organism: Pseudomonas sp. YA1 (assembly GCF_058680555.1). Taxonomy (NCBI): domain Bacteria; kingdom Pseudomonadati; phylum Pseudomonadota; class Gammaproteobacteria; order Pseudomonadales; family Pseudomonadaceae; genus Pseudomonas; species Pseudomonas sp. YA1. The sequence goes on along the minus strand of NZ_JBZWBG010000015.1, from coordinate 36,364 downwards.
GGCCGTCGGCGTGCAGCCGGGCGGCGGCCTCGGCCTGGTCGAGGCCGTCCTGGCGACCACGGACGTTGGTGAGGGTGGTTTCCAGGCTGTTCTGCGCTTCGCGGGCGGCGCGCATGGACAGTCGGTCGTTGCGGCGCTCGGTGTCGAGCTGGGTATTGCGTTGGGTCGCTACGCTCATGACTCGGTCTCCTGTCGCGAGCTGCGCGACGGCGACACGAGTCGGTTGCCGGTCAGGTGACAGGCAAAGGCGTGCCGGGTCGCGATGTTCGCGATCGGTGGGAAGAATGTTCGGCTTGTCCGGGTAAGGCCCACTGCGCGCGGCCGCTCAGGCGGCACGCAGCAGGCCGACTTGGTGGTTCGTCCATGGCAGGCTCCTTGTGCGAAGGGTTAGGCAGGAGAAAGCGTCAGCCGCGCATCGGGCGGCGACCGCTCTCAGGGTTCTCTTCGACCTGCGTCTCCAGGCGGCGATACTCCAGGCGACCGCCGGCCGGGCTGACACGCCAGGCGAGGCTCGCAGGATGGCCGTGGCCGGGAAGGATCGCGCCGGGGGACTGCGCGGCGCGCACGCGCATCTTCGCCACGAAGGCGGATACGCCGGGGGATACCGAATTCTCGAAGTTCATGACTCACCTGTACCCGGCGTGCCGGACACGGGTGAGAAGCAGTGGGTCAGCCCAGGATGCCGCTCAACCGACCGACCCGTTGCGGGTTCCGTCGTGCGTTGGTTTGGGTCATCGCACCAGCCGGCATCTGCTGGGCCGGGCGACGACTACTGGGAATACTGTCCATGGCTCTCTTCGTAGGGGGAAAGAAAGTGCCCGGCTCTGCGGGCGGGGGTTTTATAGACCTCTTGCCAGACGAGGTCAACCGAAAAAGCCGTTTCGTTCAGGCTTCTATGGAACATCGGAAAATTCCCGCAGGAGTCCGGCGAAAAGACACCGGCCAAAAGCACTCAGGCGGAGATCAGTCCCGCCAGCCGTCGCGCCAGCGCCGGCACTTCGGAGGCCGGGTCGAGGCGCAGGCGAAAACGGGTCTGCAGGATGTCCAGCAGTTCGTCGACGTCGCGCAGTTGGCGCTGCAGCGTCTCGCCGTTGCCGGCGCGCTGGCCGAACAGCCCGTCGGCCAGGGTCAGGCGCAGGTCGCCCTCGGTTATGGCGGCCTTCAGGCCCTGGCGGAACACGCTGTGGGGGTGGGTAGAGGTGTACCAGTTGCGCGGGATGTAATCGATCCACAACTGCGGGCGCAGGTCGAAGCGGTACAGCGGCAGCCAGCCGCTGCGACCGCGCACGGCGCTTTCGTAGAGACCGGCATGCGGGTCGACCAGGCGCACGCAATGCACCTGTCCGGCGTCCGCCTCGTCGCCCGGCAAAGGCAGTGCTCGCGGCGGATTGGCCGAGCCGAAGCCGACATCCACCAGGAACTCGCCCTCCGCCAGGTACAGACGCAGCATCAGATGCGATTGCTGGGTCAGCGGCGCGTCCTCCGGGAGTCCCCAGCGTACCCGTGCCACCAGCAGTTCCAGCTCGTAGCCGAGGGCCAGCAGCAGGCGGGCGAACAGCGAGTTGAGTTCGAAGCAATAACCGCCGCGGCTGCCCTCGACGACCTTGGCGAAAACCTTGTCGGCGTCGATCTCGATGGGGCGGTCGAGCAGCACGTCGAGGTTCTCGAAGGCGACCCGGCGCAGATGCGCGTCGATCAGTCGGTCGAGATTCGCCAGGCTCGGCGGACCGGGATCGTCGATGCCGATATGGTGCAGGTAGGCATGGGTCTGCTCGGGCGTCAGCGGGGTCATGGCGGGCTCCGGAAAATGGCCAGCTCGATTCTAGACGCATTCTCGGGGAATACCGGAAGCGCCGTCAGGCACATTGGCCCGGGGTCTGCTTGACTGTGCCCATCCCACCCCGAGGAGCGCCGCCATGGCCCAGGCAATCGTCGCCTACCTGCACTACCTGTCGATCTTCCTGCTGTTCGCCCTGCTGGTGTTGCAGCACCGCCTGCTGCGCCTGCCGCTGGACCTGGAGCGCGCCCGCAGCCTGGCGGCGATCGACCGCGGCTACGGCCTCTGCGCCCTGGCGGTACTGGCCAGCGGGCTGGCGCGGGTGCTGTGGTACGGCAAGGGCGTCGACTACTACCTGCACAATGGCCTGTTCCACGCCAAGGTCGGGCTATTCGTCCTCGCTGCCCTGGTCTCGCTGTTGCCGACCGTTACCTTCCTTGGCTGGCGCGGCGCCCTCAAGGCCGGCGAAGTGCCGGCGGTGACGCCGGCCCGGGGCCGGCGGGTGGTCCTGGCGGTGCGCCTGCAACTGCTCCTGCTGCTGGTCATTCCGTTGCTGGCTACGCTGATGGCACGCGGCTTCGGCATGCGCGGCTGAGCCCTCAGTTCTGCATGGCCCGGCCATGCACGTCCATCGCCGCCTGGCGCAGCGCCTCGGAGCGGGTCGGATGCGGATGGCAGGTCAGCGCGAGGTCCTCCGCCGAGGCGCTGAACTCCATGGCCACGCAGGCTTCGCCGATCATCTCGCTGACACCCGGCCCGACCATGTGCACGCCGAGCACCTGGTCGCTGCGGGCATCGGAGAGGATCTTGATGAAGCCTTCGCTCTCGTGGTTGATCTTCGCCCGGCTGTTGGCGCTGAACGGGAAGCGTCCGACCTTGTACTCGCGCCTCGCCGCCTGCAACTGCTCCTCGCCGAAGCCGACGCTGGCCACTTCCGGCTGGGTGTAGATGACCGACGGAATCACCTCGGCGTTCATCTCCGCCGCATGCCCGGCGATCCGCTCGATGCAGACGATCGCCTCTTCCTCGGCCTTGTGCGCCAGCATCGGTCCCGAGGTCACGTCGCCGATCACCCAGACGCCCGGCGCCGCGCTGCGCTGTCCCTGGTTCTCCAGCATGCCGCGACGATCGCTGGCCAGGCCGACCGTCTCCAGCCCCAGTCCTTCGGTATAGGGGCGCCGGCCGATGGCCACCAGCACGTAGTCCGCCTGCAGCGATTCCGTAGCGCCGCCGGCGGCCGGTTGCAGGTCGAGTTCGACGCCCTGCTCGCCACTGCGCGCGGCGACCACGCGGGTGCCGAGGCGAAACTGCATGCCCTGGCGGGTCAGGGCGCGCTGCAGGGTCCTTGCGGTTTCCCCATCCAGCCCCGGGCAGATCCGCTCGAGGTACTCCAGCACCGTGACCTGTGCGCCCAGCCGGCGCCAGACCGAACCAAGCTCCAGGCCGATCACGCCGGCGCCGATCACCACCAGGTGGCGAGGCACTTCGGCCAACTCCAGGGCGCCGGTGGAGTCGAGGATGCGCTGGTTGTCCACCGGCACGCCGGGCAGCGGCGCCGGTTCCGAACCGGTGGCGATGACGATGTCGCGCGCCTCCAGTTGCGCGTGGCCGCCGTCGGCAAGGGCCACGCTGACCCGGCCCTCGCCTTGCAAGCGCGCCCAGCCCTTGATCCACTGCACCTTGTGCTTGCGGAAAAGGAATTCGACGCCACGGGTCAGGGCGGCGACGCTCTCGTCCTTCTGCTTCATCATCTGCGCCAGGTCCAGTTCCGGGCTGACCCGGATGCCGAGCCGGGCGAACTCGCCACCGCTCGCCGCGGCGTATAGCTCCGAGGCGTGCAGCAGGGCCTTGGACGGCATGCAGCCGACGTTCAGGCAAGTCCCGCCGAGGGTTTCGCGACCCTCCACGCAGGCCACCTTCAGGCCTAGCTGGCCGGCGCGAATGGCAGCGTTGTAGCCCCCCGGACCGGCGCCGATCACGATCACGTCATAGCTTTCCATCATCCTGCTCCTCGGTTGTCCCGCCACGGCTCCCTCAGCGTAGGTGACGCCGGCGCAAATAGAGGAAACGCCGCGTAGAGGGATCGAAAGCGATTGTATTTCACTCTTCATACAAAGCTTATATGATGACCGTAATTTTCCTGCAACCCTTTCCCACCACGACAGGAGCACCACCATGGAACAGCCCGGCCGCGAAGACCGCCTGAACGCCTGGATCGCCACCGAGCGGGCCGCCCGCGCCCGCCTCGGCGCCAGCGGAACCCTGGAGCTGGCGCAAGTCGCCGCGCTCTCCCCGCAGGAGTTCTTCGACCGCATCGGCAGCGGCGAGCTGCCCTGCCCGCCCTACGGCGAACTGGTCGACTTCGTTCCCATCGAGTGGTCCGAAGGGCGCTTCCTGTTCCAGGGCACCCCGGACCGCCGCCACTACAATCCGCTGGGTAGCGTGCACGGCGGCTACGCCGCGTCGCTGCTGGATTCCTGCATGGGCTGCGCGATCCATACCCGGCTCCAGGCCGGCCAGGGCTATACCACCACCGACCTGCGGATCAGCTACCTGCGCGCGCTGACCGACAAGGTCGGCCCGGTACGCGCCGAAGGCCGGGTGGTGCACCTCGGCCGCTCGACGGCGGTCGCCGAGGGCCGGTTGTACGATGTCGACGACCGTCTCTACGCCGTCGGCTCGACCACCTGCCTGGTCCTGCACATGGCCGGATGAACGCGGCTTCGCCAGGGAAGGCCGCCAGGCGTTAAGATGACGACCTGCATTCCAAGGTATCGAAGCCATGCGTTATCCCGAAGACCACAAGCAGAAGACCCGCCGGCGTATCGTCGAGGAGGCTGCCCGGCTGTTCCGCCAGGACGGCGTCGGCGCCACCGGGCTGCAACCGCTGATGAAAGCCCTGGGCCTGACCCACGGCGGCTTCTACGCGCACTTCAAGTCCAAGGACGACCTGGTGGAAACCGCGTTGCGGCATGCCGCGGCGCAACTCGACGAAGTCACCGCGCCCCTGGCGGAGGCGGAACGACCGCTGGCGCTGCTGATAGAGCAGTACCTGTCGCCGCGTCACCGCGATAACCCCGGCGCCGGCTGCCCGTTGCCGACCCTGTCGGCGGAACTCGGCCAGCGCGGCACGCCGAGCCCGACCACCGACAGCATCGTGCGCAAGCGCCTGGCGATGATCGAAGCGGCCCTGGAGGGCGAGGACGCAGGCGAGCGCGCCGTGCTGCTGCTCGCTTCGCTGGTCGGCGCGCTGCAACTGTCGCGCAGCGTGCAGGATGAGGCGCTGTCGCAACGGATACTGGAAGCGACGCGCAAGAAGCTGCTGGAGCAGATGGAGCGCTAGGGCCTCAGCCGAGGTAGCGCTCGGCCGGCCGCTGCCGCGACAGATTGGGCGCGAGCCTGGCCCGCGCCGTCATCAGCGCCTGCCAATCGGCCGCATCCGGCAACGACGGGATGGTCACCGCTTCACGCCGATCGAAACCGACCAGCGCCGCCTCCACCAGGTCCTCGACCTCCATCACCATCTCCGCGGGAATCCCGGCGATTCCGGTGCCGCTGCGCTCCCAGATCTCGGTGCGGGTGACGCCGGGCAGCACCGCCTGGACGTAAACGCCGCTGCCGGCCAGCTCGTGCTGCAGCGACTGGCTCAGGCTCAGCACGTAGGCCTTGGTCGCGCTATAGACGGCATTGAACAACTCCGGCGCCAGCGCCACCACCGAACCGAGATTGACGATGGCGCCGCCGCCACGCCGGCGGAACCCCTCCGCCGCACCGGCAGCCAGGCGGGTCAGGGCCACTACGTTGAGGGCGATCATCCGCTCCGCCCGGTCCATGTCGGCATCGGCCAGCGGACCGTTCATCGCCACGCCGGCGTTGTTCACCAGCAACGCGATCGAGGCGTCATCGCGCAACCGTCGCTCGACCCGCAACCTATCGTCGCGCTCGGACAGGTCGGCGCGCAGGATCTCCACCCTGACCCCGTGGGCTTGGCGAAGTCGATCCGCCAGGGCTTCCAGGCGTTGCCGGTCGCGCGCCACCAGCAACAGGTCGTGGCCACGGCGGGCCAAGTGCTCGGCGTAGGTCGCGCCGATTCCGGAAGAGGCGCCGGTGATCAGGGCGACGCCATTGCCAATCTGTTCGTTCATGTGGGTTCTCGCTGGAAAAAAGCCTGACCGCTGACAGCGGTTATTTATATTACACATTTAATATTATGATCATAATTAAAACCGTCAAGCCTTTATCCGTTCCAACGAGCAGGGAGGGATGAGGAGAACCTTCATGCAACCGTCACGGAAAACGCCAATAAAAGGTCAGGACCCACACCACCCCGACATGCCCTACCATGGCGTTGTCCATCGCGGGAGGATCATGCGTCATGTATCACGGTGAAAGACTCAATGCCTGGACCCACCTGATCGGTGCGGTCGCCGCCTGCACCGGCGCCGTCTGGCTGACGGTCCAGGCGAGCCTCAACGGCAGTCCGTGGAAGATCGTCGGGGTCGGCGTCTACGGCGTCACCCTGACGCTGCTCTACAGCATCTCGACCGCCTACCACAGCGTGCGCGGGCGAGCGAAGGTGGTGATGCGCAAGCTCGACCACCTGTCCATCTACCTGCTGATCGCCGGCAGCTACACGCCTTTCTGCCTGGTCACGCTGCGCGGTCCCTGGGGCTGGACGCTGTTCGGCATCGTCTGGGGCCTGGCCGTGCTCGGCATGCTCCAGGAGATCAAGCCACGCTCCGAGGCGCGGGTGCTGTCGGTGGTGATCTACGCGGTGATGGGCTGGATCGTGCTGATCGCGGTGAAACCGCTGCTCGCCGCCCTCGGCAGCGCCGGCTTCACCTGGCTGGCGGCCGGCGGCGTGCTCTATACCGTAGGGATCGTCTTCTATGCCTATGACCACCGCTTCCGCCACTGGCATGGCATCTGGCACCTGTTCGTGATCGCCGGCAGCCTCCTCCACTTCGTGGCGATCTGGCGCTACGTACTCTAGGCGCGGTCCGGCGCGAAGCAGCGGGGAGCCGGTCGCGCCGGAGGCTCAGCCCTTCTTCGTCCGCGACAGCGCGATGCACGCCACCACGATCAGCACGCCGCCGGCGATGGTCAGCGCGTCCGGCACCTCGCTCCAGAACAGCCAGCCCCAGCCGGCGTTGAAGACGATGCCGATATAGCGGGTCACCGCAACGATGGTCGCGCTCTCGTGACTGAAGGCGCGGGTTAGGAACACCTGGCCGAGCAGCGACACCACCCCGATGGCCAGCAGCAGCCCCCACTCGCGCAGCGTCGCCGGCACCACGAAGTCGTTCCACATCAGCGGGATGGCCACCAGGGTGGCCACCGCCAGGAAGTAGAAGACGATCTCGTAGGTATGGTGCCGCGCGCTCAGTTGGCGGATCGCCACCGAGGCACCGGCGGCGAACACCGCGCTGAGCAGGCCGACCACGGCGTATACCGAGTAGCTGGAATAGCTGAACGGCTTGACGATCATCAGCGCGCCGAGCACCACCACCAGCAACAGCCAATAGACCGCACGGGGAATCCGCTCGCCGAGGAATAGCGCGGAGAAGAGGATGACGAAGAACGGTGACATGTGCGCCAGGATGCTCGCGTCCGCCAGCGGGATGTGGGCGATGGCGTAGAAATAGCAGACCAGGTACAGCGCCCCCATCACCCCGCGCACCAGCAGCATCGGCAAGCCCTGGCGCGACAGGGCGACACCGGCCTGGCGCATCAGCAGGTAGATCAGCAGGGTACCGATGGCGCTGCGGAAGAACACGATCTCGGCAGCCGGCAGGGTGGCGCTGGCTTCCTTGACCAGGGCGTTCATCACGCTGAAGGTGAAGGACGCCAGCACCGCCAGCAGCACCCCGCTCTTCAGCAGGTCGAGCACCACTGGCGATAGATGGCGTCCGCCGCCGGACGGCTGTCGATCGGATACAGGCTTGGATGGCACTGGCTCGCTCCTTGGCAATCGATGAATCGGGACACGGCGTTCTCGTAGCTCGCCAGCAGGCTGCGCGCCTGCGGCATGGCCAGGTCGAAGTGGGCGGCCAGCGCGACGATCAGCGCCAGCTTGCGGTAGTCCTCCAGCGGCACCCGCGGGAGCCGCCAGAGTCCATCCTCGTCGCGACTGACGCGGCGGAACGGCACGGCGGAAAAGTCGAAGTGGCGACCCTGCTCGTCGGCCGGAGAGAACGGATCGACCAGCAACGCCGCGTAGCGCACGAACAGCAGGTATTCCTGGCGCTCGGCGCCAGCCTCGGCGAAGCCGTCGATGGCCGCGCGCGGCAGCATCGTCTCGTGCACCGGGTAGTTGTCGTCGTTGAGGAACCGCAGCAGGTTCAGCGGCTCGGCGCCCATCCGCCGCAACAGTTCGCTCAGCTCGCACCACAGCCGCCGCATGGCGCCGATTGCCCCGGGGGTGATAGGTCCCTCCGGGTAGAGCTTGTACATGAAACCGGGCGGCCCCTGCTCGGAAAGTATCCGGGCGAGGGCGAACTCGCCGAGAAAGAACGGACTGTGCACGTAGGTGGTGACGTTGCGGCCCTCCGCCGCTTCCGGCGTCGCCAGGGGTACCACCTCCACCCCGCTGCCGGCCAGGACTCGCCGCCAGGTCTCCCGCGCCGGGCAGTCCGGCCGGCTGGAACCCAGGTAGACCCTGCGCTTGACCGCCTTGGTCAGGGCCCGCAGCGGTTGTGTCTCGTCGATCACCTTGGTCGCCGCGTAGTAGCTGGACAGGCTCAGCACGGTCGCCTGGCACCCCGCCGGCAGGGCGCTGCGCACCAGCAGGTTGGCGCCGATGAAGGCGGACACCAGCAGCAGCGTGCGCACCCCGCCGAGTCGCTCCCAGGGCAACCCGCGGACCACGTCCAGGTAACTGTCGGCCGGCACGCAGAGCACCAGGGTCTGCCAATCGTCGCGAAGTTCAGCGGGGTCCTGGTGGAAGACGTCCAGCGCGGCGTTGCCGGACAGCCAGCGATGCTGCCCCTGCCCTTCCAATTGCAGGCAGGCGCCGCGCGCCAGGGCCTCGGCGATCCGCTGGCTGCGCCGGCCGGGATGGTTCAGCGCGCCGAGGCGACCGGCACCGTGGCGGCGCAGGTCCAGCGCGACCTGGATCGCCACCGCGCCCAGACCGACCAGCAGGACGTTGCCCAGGCTCTCATCAGCGGCGTTCATCGACCGGCCTTCTCCAGGATCAGGGTGTCGTACAGCGGCTGGCTGACCCGCTCCGCGCAAACCCGCCAGCCCTCCAGTTCGGCCGGCTCAACCGGGTAGTTGAACAGTCCCTTGATGCCGCTGCCGTGACGCAGCAGGACCTTGGCGTCGGCGCGCATGACCTGGCGGATCTGCGCCAGTACCGCGCTTTTCTGCTGCACCAGCGAAGCGATCAGGAAATGCGTGGCATCGCGGGAAAACGCCAGTTCCGCCGGCGGCAGCGAGGAAAACTGCATGCGCGCCTCCAGCCCCTGGCAGCGGGCGATCTCGCGGGCATAGCCCAGGGCCTCCTCGTCGATGTCCAGGCAGCACAAATGTGCGCCGACCTCCCGCGCCAGCACCAGGGCCGAGGTCGGCAGGGCACCGGAGCCGACGAACAGGACCCGTGCATCGGCATCTATCCCGGCGCTGTCGAGTTCGCCGCGGATGGATTCCAGCAGGCTACCCAGGTAGCGGCCCATCTCGCCGGGTTCATGCAGCACGCCCTGGCAAAGGTGCTTCTCCAGTTCGCAGAGGGCCTGCACCGCCGCGCCGCGCAGGCGCAGGCCGAGCGCCTGCAACGCAGGGTCGTCCGAATCGGCCTGCCACTGCGCCCGGCTGCAATCCTCCCCGATCAGTCCGCTCAGACGGTCGAGCTTGCGCCTGAGGATCTCGTAGCAGCCGCAACACTCGCGGGCATAGACGGTGAGCAGGCGAATCTCGCATTCCAGTTCGCGGAGGGTTTCCAGCAGCGGTGTGCGTCCTTGCATGGCATGGCTTCCTGGCGGCGGTAGAGGGCTCAGTAGTTCAGGGTCAGGCTCATGGTCAGGTTGCGCGGCTCGCCGGGGGCGACCCAGACGTTGTTATAGGAACGCTCGTAGTAGCGACGATCGAAGAGGTTGTTGACGTTCACCCCGAGGGTCGCATTGCTCGCCAGCGGATAGTGCGCGAGCAGGTCGACGGTGGTGTAGGCCGGCAGTTCGAAGCCGCTGTCGCTGCTGTCGCCGGCGCGCTCGCCGACATAGTTGAGCGCCGCGCCGGCGTCGGCGCCGTGCAGCCAGCCTTCGCGAAACTCGTAGACGCCCATCAGGCTGCCGCTGTGCTTCGGCACGTTGAGCAGGCGGCTGCCACGGGCGATGTTCTCGTCCTTGGTCACTTCGGCGTCGATATAGGCGTAGGCGCCGATCAGCCGCAACTGCTCGGTGAGCTGGCCGCTGAACTGCAGGTCGAAGCCCTGGCTGCGCGCCTCGCCGGCGGTCTGCTGGTAACCGGGATTGCTCGGGTCGGCGGTGAGCACGTTCTTCTTTTTCAGGTGGAACGCGGCGAGGGTCAAGCCCAGCCGGCCATCGAGCAGGTCGAGCTTCACCCCCGCCTCGTAGCCGCGCCCCTCCTCCGGGTCGAAGGCCTTGCCGGCCATGTCGGTACCGCCATTGGGCTTGAAGGATTTCGAGGCGTTGGCGAACAGGCCGACCTCCGGGGTCGCCTGGTACAGCACGCCGATGCGCGGGGTGGCGGCACGCTGGGTCTGCTGCGAGCTGGTGTCGCGGAAGCGGCCATTGTTCAGGCGCGTGGCGTTCATGTCCTGGCGGTAGCGGTCGAAGCGCACGCCGAGCAGGCCGCGCCATTTCTCGTTGAACTCGATCTGGTCCTGCAGGTTGAGGGCCATCGCGTCGACTTCCTCGTGGTTGCGGTCGTCGCGTCCGAAGGGTGGTTTCGGCTGGCCGTAGACCGGCCGGCGGATGTCGATGGCATAGGGGTTGCGCGACGGGATGCTACGCAGGATCAGTTCGTCGTTGTGGTAGCGCTCGTACTCCAGGCCCATCAGCAACTGGTGGCGGATCGAGCCGGTATGGAGATCGCCGAGCAGGTCGAGCTGGGTGATGCTGTCGTGCCACTCGAAGTCGCGGTAGCGGTACTCCCGGCGCAGGGTGTAGCCGTCGGCGGCGAGGCTGGAGTTCTCCGAGGCGTAACCGTCCAGGTGGCCATGCTTGTAGTGGCTGGCCAGGCGCAGGCTCCACTGCTCGTTGAGGTGATGGCGCAGGGTGGCCTGGAGGGTTTCGTTGTTGTTGTCGATCTTGCCGTCGTCCGGTTCGCCGAAGAACCGCGAACGCGGCAGGCTGCCCAGGTGGTTGTGCGGCGCCACGGTGCCGCGGTCGAAGACCTGGCGGTTGCGCACCACCTCGGCTTCCACCAGCAACGAGGTGTCCGGGTCCAGTTGCCAGCTGAACGATGGCGCCACCAGCAGGCGCTGGCCGTCGGCGTAGTCGCGGAAGCCCTTGCTGTCCTCCACCGCCAGGTTCATCCGGTAGAGCAGGTCGCCGTCTTCGTCCAGCGGCGTGTTCAGGTCCAGGGTCGAGCGGTAGCGGTCCCAGCTGCCGGCGCTGGCATGCAAGCGGGCGAAGCGCTCGGCCTGGGGCTTCTTGGTCACCAGGTTCACCGTGCCGCCGGGATCGCCGCGCCCGTACAGGCTGGAGGCCGGTCCCTTGAGGATTTCCACGCGCTCGATGGTGGCGCTGTCCGGGGCGTTCATATAGCCGCGGTTGGCGCTGAAGCCGTCGCGGTAGAACTCCGAAGTGGTGAAGCCACGGACGTTGTACTCGAACATCGTCAGGCCGCCGAAGTTGTTCTGCCGCGAGACCCCGCCGGCGAAGTCCAGCGCCCGTTCGATACGAGCGCTGTCAAGGTCGTCGAGCACCTGGCGCGGCACCACGCTGATGGCTTGCGGGATGTCCTCGATACGGGTGTCGGTGCGCGTCGCGCTGGCCGACCGATTGGCCCGGTAGCCCTGCACCGGGCCCTCCGCGCGCTCCGCTTCGGCGGTGACAGTGAGGACCTCCAGCTCCGCGGGACTTTCCGTTTCCGCCCAGAGCGCCGGACTGCTGCAACCGAGGCCGACACCGAGGACAAGCGACACACTGACTCTCATGGGAAATCGCACCAGAAAAGAAATGATATACTATAACGCTACCAGTTCGATTCCGACCTCGCAATACAATGCCCGGCTCTATCTCGCTTCTCGCCGCCAGGCTGTGATACTCATCCCTATTTTCCGACGACCAGCCCAGCCATGCCCAACTCCGTCTCCAATTCCTCCCGCCTGCACAGCATCGACGCCCTGCGCGGCCTGGTGATGCTGTTCATGCTGCTCGACCATGTCCGCGAGACCTTTTTCCTGCACCGCCAGGTCGGCGACCCGATGGACGTCGCCAGCACCGAGCCGGCGCTGTTCCTCAGCCGCACCCTGGCGCACCTGTGCGCGCCGGTGTTCGTCTTCCTCACCGGCCTGTCGGCATTCCTCTACGGCGAGAAGCACCAGGGACGCCGGGCGGTCTCGGCGTTCCTGTTCAAGCGCGGGTTGTTCCTGGTGGCGCTGGAACTGACCCTGGTGAACTTCGCCTGGACCTTCCAGTTGCCGCCGACGGTGATCTATCTCCAGGTGATCTGGGCGATCGGCCTGAGCATGCTCGCCCTGGCCGCCCTGCTCTGGTTGCCGCGCCCTCTGCTCGCGGCGCTCGGCGTGCTGCTGGTGGCCGGCCACAACCTGCTCGATCCGCTGCATTTCGCTCCCGGCTCGGCCTGGCACCTGCCGTGGGCGGTGCTCCACGACCGCGGCTGGATCGAAGCGGGCGACGCCCTGCGCCTGCGCACCTCCTACCCCCTGCTGCCGTGGATCGGTGTGATCGCCCTGGGCTATGCCGCAGGCAACTGGTTCAGCGGCGCCACGCCGGCAACCACGCGCCGACGCTACCTGCTGGCGGGCGGTGGCGGGCTGCTGCTCGGCTTCATCCTGCTGCGCCTGCTCAACGGCTATGGCGAGAAACCCTGGGCCTTCGGCGAGACGCCGGCGATCACCCTGATGGGCTTCTTCAACGTCACCAAGTATCCGCCGTCGCTGCTGTTCCTCGCCCTCACCCTGGGAATCGGCCTGCTGCTCCTGGCCTGGTTCGAACGCCTGGACTGGAACGGTCGCGGCAAGGCCCTGGTGGCGTTCGGCGGAGCGCCGATGTTCTTCTACCTGCTGCATCTCTACCTACTGAAGCTGCTGTACCTGCTGGCGCTGGCGATCTGGGGCGCCAACCGGGGCGACTACTTCGGTTTCTCCTCGGTGCCGGCGCTATGGCTGTGCAGCATCCTGCTGGCCGTGGTGCTGTACCCGGCGGTGAACTGGTTCGCCGGTTTCAAGGCGCGGCGGCGGGATATCGCCTGGTTGAAGTACTTCTGAGGCGCGGAGCATCCAGGAGCCACTGGAAACGTCCGGCCCTTCCCCCCACGGGTAGGACGAATGACGCGAAGCGTTATCCGCCGGACACAGCAGGCAACCACGCCGACGTCCACCGCCGGCAGGGAAGCGGAAATGAAGGGGTTGCGCGGAATTCCCACATAACGAGCAGGATCTGAAACGAAATGGCCGGCGGGCGCCTCGCGCCAGCCGGCCATTGCCTGGTTCGCTTCCCGTCGCCGACGGGCTAGCCAGTCAGGACAGGTACGCCGAGCGGGTCAGCCCCAGGCGCAGCGCATCCAGGTACTGGTTGCGCTCGCGGGCGGTGAGCTTGGCCCCGGCGACCTTGTCGCGGTAGAGGGTCATCAGTTCCTCCGGCGACAGGTGCACGTAGCGCAGCATGTCCTCGATGGTGTCGTGGGTCTCGATGCCGGCGTGATAGATGCCGCCGTCTGCGCGCTGGTAGACGTTCACCGAGTCGGTGTCGCCGAACAGGTTGTGCATGTCGCCGAGGATCTCCTGGTAGGCGCCGACCAGGAACACCCCGATCAGGTAGTCCTCGCCCTCCTTCACCTCATGCACCGGCAGGCTGGTCTCGATGCTCTGCTCGTCGACGTACTGGGTGATCTTGCCGTCGGAGTCGCAGGTCAGGTCCTGCAGTACCGCGCGCCGATCCGGCTCCTCGCCCAGGCGGTGCAGCGGCAGGATCGGCAGCACCTGGCCGATGGCCCAGGTATCCGGCAGGCTCTGGAACACCGAGAAGTTGCAGATGTACTTGTCGGCGAGCTTGTCGTTGAGTTCGTCGAGGACCTGCCGGTGGGAGCGCTGGCGGGCCTTGAGCTGGTTGTGCAGGCGCCGGCAGATAGCGAAGTAGCACTGCTCGGCGAGGGCTTTCTGCGCCAGGCTGATCTTGCCGTCGGCATACTGCGCGGCGGCGTCGCCGATGTAGTGGGTGGCGCGCCAGTAGGTCTCGGTGACCATCTCGGCATCGGTCGGGCCGAGCAGTTCGGCCAGCCAGCGGACGATCTCCGGCTGCTCGTCGAGATCGACGATCTTCGGCACGTCGTCGTTGTGCCGCTCGACGTCGGTGACCTGGGTGATCAGCACCGCATGGTGCGCGGTCAGCGCCCGGCCGCTCTCCGAGAAGATGTGCGGATGCGGCAGGCCCTGGGCGTCGCAGAACTCCTTGAGCATGCCGACCACCACGCCGGCATAGTCATCGATGTCGTAGTTGATCGAGCTGGCGTTGCGCGAATGGGTGCCGTCGTAGTCGACGCCGAGGCCACCGCCGACGTCGATGTGATCCACCGGCAGGCCGAGCGCGCGCAGCTCGCCGTAGTAGCGGATGGCTTCCTTGAAGCCGTGCTGGTAGTCGGCCAGGTTGGCGATCTGCGAGCCCATGTGGAAATGCAGCAGGCGCACGCCCTGGTCGAGACCGGCCTGGCGGAAGCGCTCGACCACCGACAGCAGCTGGGCGGCGGAAAGGCCGAACTTGGCCTTCTCGCCACCGGTGTCTGCCCACTTCGACGAAGCCAGCGAGGACAGCCGCACGCGCAGGCCGACCTGGGGCTGCACGCCGACGTTGGCGGCCTCCTCGATCACCAGCTGCACCTCGGATTCCTTCTCGATCACGATGAACACGTTGTGCCCGAGCTTCTGCCCCATCAGCGCCAGCTTGATGAACTCGCGGTCCTTGTAGCCGTTGCAGACGATGGTGCCGCCCTTCGGGGCCAGCGCCAGCACCGCCATGAGTTCCGGCTTGGAGCCTGCCTCCAGGCCGATGGAGACGTTCTCGGTGGCGATGATGTTCTCCACCACCGCTTCCTGCTGGTTGACCTTGATCGGATACAGCGCGGTATAGCGGCTCTGGTATTCGAGGCGCTCGATGTTCGCGTCGAAGGCGCCGGTGAGCTTGCGCACGCGGTCCTGCAGGATATCCGGGAAGCGCACCAGCAGCGGCAGGCTCAGGCCCGCCTCGCGCAACTGGCCGACCAGCTCGTAGAGATCGATGGGCGTCGAGTCGGCGCCCTGCGGACGCACTTCGACATTGCCGCCATCGTTGATGGCGAAATAACCCGCACCCCAGTGGCGGATGCCGTATACGCCGCGGCTGTCGGCCACGGTCCAGTTGCTGCCATCGTCTTTGCGAGTCCGTCGAGCGGCCATGCGCGGTGATCTCCTCAATGTTCGGGGTCGGGCGGGCGCCGGGATCTCCGGATGGCCCTGGGCCGGCACGCCTGTGGTGGAGGCTAGCCGGAGGATGTGACGTTGCCGTGTTGACCGCCACACTGGGCGGTAGTTTAGGAAAGCCGAGGAAATCCGCTCATGCGGGTATCCGCAGTCTCCCATCTAGGGAAAGGGCTGGCGCGGCCTCGCGGTGCCGGACCTGCCCGCTCTCTGCAGGGGAGAACGCGGTCAGCCGCCGGACTTCTTCGCCTTGAAACCGCGCTTGAGGAGTTCGTCGATCAACAGTTCGACATGCTCGCCCTGGATCTCCACCACGCCGTCCTTGAGACTGCCGCCGGTGCCGCAGCGCCGCTTCAGCGCGCTGGCCAGCTCCTTGAGCGCATCGCCGGCGAGCGGCAGGCCACTGATGGTGGTCACCGTCTTGCCGCCGCGGCCCTTGGTCTCGCGGCGCACGCGCGCGATCCCGTCGCCGACAGGCGCTACGACCTGCCCGCAGATGCAGGCGTCTTTGGGTTGCTGGCAGTCCGGGCAATGCCGGCCGCCATCCGTGGAATACACCAGCCCGCCGAGGGCGGACAGGGACGAAGCTTTTTTGACCACCGGGCGTTTCCCCCAGAATGGCCTCGACGGGCCAGGTCAACAACGATGGCCGGCGGGAGCCGACCGCGACGCCCCACTCAGGCAGGGGCTGCGCAGGGGCGGCATGGGGACCGCCCGAAAAGGTCGCGCAATTTAGCAGCATTGCGAGCAAATGCTAAGAGCGAAAATGCGCCATTGATCGGTGAAATGGCGACATCCGCGGCTCAGGCATCCAGGTACAGGCGCAACGCCTGCAGGGAATCGGGGCAGTACGGCAGGCTGCGAGCCTCTTCCAGCGCCAGTTCGGGACGGATGAAGCGGGCTTCGGAGATTTCCTCCGCCTGCAGACGCAAGGGCGCATCGGAGACGGCGGAAAACACCGCGCACCAGAGCCGGTTGCCCGGTTCGTCGAAGAAGAAGCGGCCATGTTCGCGCAGGACCGCGTCGCGAATGCCCAGCTCTTCCTCCAGTTCACGGGCGGCGGAGTCGGCGTAGGGCTCGCCGGCCTGGACCATGCCGCCGGCGGCGAGGTCCCAGTACCCCGGATAGACCGCCTTGCTCAGGGTCCGGCGCTGCACGCACAGCTCGCCGGCGGAGTTGAACAGCAGGATGAAGGTGCCGCGACCGATCAGCCCGCGCTCGCGCAGCTCCGCGCGCGGCAGGCTACCGAGCGGGCGGTCCTGCTCGTCGACCCAGGCGATGAGTTCGGCGTCGGAGGCGGCCCGGTGGGCCACCTCTTCGGCGCTGATCGGCGCGGCCATGGGTCAGCCCTGGGAAAGCAGCTGGCGCAGGTCGATCACCGCGGCGTTGGCGCGGGAAATGTAGTTGGCCATCACCAGCGAGTGGTTGGCCAGGATGCCGTAGCCGCTGCCGTTCAGCACCATCGGGCTCCACAGCGGCTCCTGCGCGGCCTCCAGCTCGCGGATGATCTGCCGCACGCTGACCGTGGCGTTCTTCTTCGCCAGCACGTCGGCGAAGTCGACCTCGATGGCGCGCAGCAGGTGCGACAGCGCCCAGGCCTGGCCACGGGCCTCGTAGAAGACGTTGTCGATCTGCAGCCAGGGGGTTTCCTGGACCACTTCCTCGACCTTGGGCGCCTCGCCCGGCTGTACCTCTTCGGGGTTCTTGATGTTGGTGTTCAGCTTGACCCGGCCGACACTCGCCGACAGGCGCTGGGACAGCGAGCCCAGGCGGGTGGCGACGTCGCCCAGCCAGTTGTTCAGGTTGTCGGCGCGGGCATAGAACTGCGCGTTGGGCTGGTTCGGGTCGGACAGGCGGGCCAGGTAGCGGTCCAGCGACTTGATGCCTTCCTGGTACTCCGACTCGGACGCCGGCAGCGCCCAGCTCTTGTTGTCGAAGTTGAAGCGCGGCTCGGCGCGAGCCAGGTCGGCGTCCTCGGTGGACTGCGACTGCGAACGGGCGAAATCCTTGCGCAGCGCCCGGCTGATGTCGCGCACCTGGACCAGCACGCCATACTCCCAGCTGGGCATGTTGTCCATCCAGATGCCCGGCGGGAAGATGTCGTTGGAGATGTAGCCGCCCGGCTTGGTCAGCAGGGTGTCGACCACTTCCTTGAGGGTCTCCACCGTGGTGTAGCCGGTGACCATCTGCCGCCCGGCGCGCTCGGCGGCGGCCTGGGCGTCCTGCTGCACGGGGAACAGGTCGGGTTCCTGGCTCCAGTACCAGCCGACCAGCATCGCCACCAGCAGGTAGACGCCCAGCAGGCCTCCCACCACGCGCACCAGCCAGGGGCCGCCGAAGTAGGTACGCACATCATCCACGGAATTGTCCACGCGATCGCGCATGGTCCCACGACGCTTCTTCCAGTCCAGCATGGCAAGGGTCCTTAAAACAGCTCGATAGATGGGGGATTGGACCATGGCGAACGCGTTCCGTGCCAAGCGCCAACCCTTCCAGGACGCCGAAAACCTCGGCATCGTCGGCTTTCAGCGTAGTGGAAGCCGGTTTTGTGCCGGAATGCTCAGTGAGAATTTTCCGAAACAGGCATAAGCATGCCGTAGTCCGTCGCACAAAGGCACCCACCAACAGGTGGGGATGACATTTGGAAAAGAAAAGGCTCCTCTCGTCAGCCGCCCAACGGCCGCTGGCTTTCATGGCGATAGGTGAT
The DNA here is from genome assembly GCF_058680555.1 of Pseudomonas sp. YA1. Taxonomy (NCBI): domain Bacteria; kingdom Pseudomonadati; phylum Pseudomonadota; class Gammaproteobacteria; order Pseudomonadales; family Pseudomonadaceae; genus Pseudomonas; species Pseudomonas sp. YA1. Next base: position 18,280 of record NZ_JBZWBG010000015.1, on the reverse strand, counting down.
AGCATAGAGCCATCATTCGCGGCGACGCTCTGCCGCGAAGACCACGAAAGAAGCGCGTCATGATGACCGAGCACGATGACCCGACCCTGGACCGCCTGAAGCACCACTTCGCCCAGCGAGTGATCAACCAGGCGCGCCAGGTTCTGGAGGTCTGGCAACGCCTGACCCGCGCGGAGTGGAACAGCGACGGCATGGAAGAACTGGCCGACGCCACCCTGCGCCTGCAGCGCTACGCCGAACGCTTCGAGCAAGCCGAGCATGCCCAACTAGCCGGTGCCATCGACCGTACCCTGGACGTCGTCGAGGCCAACCGCGGCCGGCTTTCCAGCGAGTCGATCAGCGAACTCAACCAGTTGATGCAGCGCCTGTCGCGCACCGGCCTGCGGCATGGCGACCAGCTCGAGCACACCGTCCTGCCGCCATTGCGCAAACCGGTCTACCTGGCACTGAAGGACCGCGAACGCGCCGAGCGCCTGGCCCAGCAACTGGAGTTCTTCGGTCTGCAGGCGCTGAGCTGCGAGACCGCCGACGCCTTCCGCGCCAGCATGCGCGAACGCTACCCGGCGGCGATCGTCATGGAAGTCGACTTCGCCGGCCCCGACATGGGCCTGCGACTGGCCAGCGAGGCCCAGGCCGGCCTCGAACACAAGCTGCCGGTGCTGTTCTTCAGCGACAGCGAGACCGACACCCCGACCCGCCTGGCCGCAGCCCGCGCCGGCGGCCAGGAATTCTTCACCGGCACCCTGGACGCCTCCAGCGTGCTGGAAAAGATCGAGACCCTCAGCCGCCTGAGCTTCTACGAACCCTACCGGGTACTGATCGTCGACGACTCCCGGGCCCAGGCGCTGCACACCGAGATGGTCCTCAACAGCGCCGGGATCATCACCCGCGCGCTCACCGAGCCGCTGTCGGTGATGGCTGAGCTGAGCGACTTCCAGCCCGACCTGATCATCCTCGACATGTACATGCCCGAGTGCCTGGGCACCGAGTTGGCCAAGGTGATCCGCCAGCACGAACGCCACGTCAGCGTGCCGATCATCTACCTGTCCGCCGAGGACGACCTGGACAAGCAGCTGGACGCCATGAGCGAAGGCGGCGACGACTTCCTCACCAAGCCGATCCGCCCGCGCCACCTGATCGCCACCGTGCGCACCCGCGCCAGCCGCGCGCGCAGCCTGAAGGCGCGGATGGTGCGCGACAGCCTGACCGGCCTGTACAACCACACCCATACCCTGCAACTGCTCGAGGACGCTCGCCTGCGCGCGCGTCGCGATGGCCGTCCGCTGAGCTTCGCGATGCTCGACATCGACCACTTCAAGCAGGTCAACGACCGTTTCGGCCACCCCATGGGCGACCGGGTGATCAAGGGCCTGGCGCTGTTTCTCAAGCAACGCCTGCGCAAGACCGACCACATCGGCCGCTATGGCGGCGAGGAGTTCGCCGTGGTCCTCCCGGACACCGATCTGGACGCCGCGCGCCTGGTGCTCGACGAGATTCGCCAGCGCTTCGCCGAGATCCACTACCCGGCGCAACCGACCGACCTGCGCTGCACCTTCAGTTGCGGCATCGCCGAGCTGACCCCGGACCTCGATATCAAGAGCATGGCCAAGCAGGCCGACGAAGCGCTGTACCGGGCCAAGCACGGCGGACGCAACCGGATCGAGGTATATCGTCCCGACGCCCGGTAATGGCTCTTTGTCATCACCCGGTAACCAAACGGAAATAACCTGCGGTCTCGCCGCTCCGTAGTCGGACGAGACCCGCCATGCGCCTCAAGCAACTCACCAATCTCAACACCCTGCTCCTGCTCACCGTCTGCCTCGCCCTGGGAATCACCCTGTGGTGGTCGCAACGCGCCATGGAGCGCCCGTTCCAGTTGCTCGACCAGTACCTGGAGCTGTCGCAGCGCTTCGACGAACAGGTCGCGCGCAACGTCCGCCAGTACCTCGGCAGCGGCGACGCCGTGCGCCAGCAGGCCGCGCTGCAGGCCCTGGAAAGCCTCGCCGAGGCCTTGCCGGAGCTACCGCCGGACCTCGCCCGGACCCTCGCACCAAGCCTCGCGGAGTTGCGCGAATTCAGCGCCGGCGATCTGCTCGCCGCCGGCAAGCTCGCCGGCGACCCGCAGGGCCTGCTGCTACAGGCCGAGCGCGACCTCGCCGGCAACCTGGAACAATGGTCCGCCTACCTGGACGCCGCGACGGAGCAGCCCCAGGCCGGCGCCTACCGCACCCCGCTGCTGCTCGCCAGCCTGCACCTGACCCGCCTCAGCCTGGCCCGCGCCAAGCTGGTGGAAAGCGCCAACCCGGCCCTGGCCGGCGACGTCGAGCGCGAACTGGCCAACCTGCGCGAGCAGGCCGGGCGGATCGAGGCCTTGCCGCTGCTCGGCGTGCTCGACGAGCAACGCTCGGCCAGCGACGACTTCGCAGCCATGATGGGGCTGGCCGGCGACGCCGAGGCTGGCGCCGGCAATGCCGAAGACCGCGGCGTGGCGCTGCGGCGCGAACTCGCCAGCCTGCTGCAACGCTATCCGGACGAGTTGCGCCGCACCCGCGACCTGATCGAGCGACGCCAGCAACTGTCCGCCGACACCGGCACCAGACTGGACGCGGTGCGCCAGGCCCTGGCCACCCTGGAGCCGCAGGTGCGCGGCGAGCGCCAGCGCCTGCAAGGCCAGGTACGCCTGATCCAGGGTGGGATGATCGCCCTGATCCTGCTCATCGCCCTCGCCATCGACAGCCTGCAAAGGCGCCTGGCGCGGGTCCTCGGGCAACTGGTGCCGGCGCTCTCGGCCTGGGCCGACGGCGACTTCTCGCGCCCCATATCCCTGCGTACCCGCACCGAGGACCTGCGCAACCTGGAAGACTCGCTGAACCGCCTGCGCAGCTTCCTCGCCGAGCTGGTCGGCGCGATCCACCGCCGCGCCGAACAGGTCGCCGGCAGCAGCCAGACCCTGGCCGAGGTCAGCAGCGGCCTGCACGCCGGGGTCGAGCGCCAGGCCGGCGATACCGGGCAGATCCGCGACGCCCTCGGCGACATGGAAGCGGCGATCCAGCAGGTCGCCGGAGACGCCAGCCAGACCGCCGACGCCAGTCGCAGCGCAGGCCAGGCAGTGGAGCACGGCCAGCGGGTGATCGGCGAGAGCCTGGGCGGCCTGCGCGAGCTGGTCGACGAGGTGCAGGGCAACGCCCAGTCGATCGAGCGCCTGGCCGAGGAGTCGGCGACCATCGGCAGCGTGCTGACGGTGATCCGCTCGATCGCCGAACAGACCAACCTGCTCGCCCTCAATGCCGCCATCGAGGCCGCCCGCGCCGGCGACCAGGGCCGCGGCTTCGCCGTGGTCGCCGAGGAAGTCCGCTCGCTGGCCCAGCGCACCGCCGGCGCCACCGAGGAGATCCAGCAGCTCATCGGCCGCCTGCAACAGGCCGCGCGGCAATCGGTGGAGGCCATGCGCAGCCAGGTCGAGCATGCCGAACGCACCGCCGAACAGGCCGGCGCGGCGGAGGGCGCACTGGACGAAGTGGTCGCCGCGATCCATACCATCGGCGTGATGGCCGAACGCATCGCCGAAGGCTCGACCCAGCAGAGCCAGGCGGTCGGCGAGATTCGCTCGCACAGCGAACGCATCCACGCCCTGGGCGGGGAAAACCTGCGGCTGATCGGCCATAGCCGCGAACAGGGCGAGCAACTGCGGCAACTGGGCGGCGACCTGCGCACCACGGTGCAGGCCTTCCGCCTGTGACCCTGCGGCGACGTGCCGCAAGGCGCCAGGGGAACCGTCTGGCTTCGGACCGGTCGGATACCGCTCAGCGGAACCGGGGCAGGACCTGATCAGCCGCACGGGGCTCGATCGGGCCCGGCTTTCCGCTATCATTCCGGCTTTTGATCCGACGAGATATCCATGCGCCGCCTGCTGACCCTGATCCTCCTGCTGGTCGCCCTGCCCGCCGGCGCGGGCCTGTTCGACAGCCGTCCCGGCGCCTCCCTCGGCGGCGGCCTCGATGGCGGCGACTTCCTCAAGGTCGACCAGGCGTTCAAGCCCAGCGTCGAGCGCAGCGACGCGCAGCACGTGCTGCTGCGCTTCGTCAACGCCGAGGGCTACTACCTCTACCGCCACCGCTTCCAGTTCAAGGTCGAGCCAGCCCAGGTCAGCCTCGGCCAGGTGCAACTGCCGGCGGGCAAGCAGCACCACGACGAGTACTTCGGCGATACCGAGGTCTACTACAACATCGTCGACCTGGAGATTCCCCTGAACAACCCGGCCCGGCAGCCCTATACCCTGGTGGTGACCTACCAGGGCTGCGCCGACAAGGGCCTCTGCTACCCCCCGGAAACCAGGCGCTTCGACATCGACGGCGGTGCCGCGACGCCAGCCGCGAACGACGCGGCCAGCAAGGACCCGCTCGAACACAAGGGCAAGCGCAGCCTGCTGTTCTTCTTCCTCGCCGGCCTGACCCTGACCTTCACCCCCTGCGTGCTGCCGATGCTGCCGATCCTCTCCGGAGTGGTCCTGCGCGGCCGGCCAGGCGGTGGTCGCGGCTTCGTCCTGTCGCTCGCCTACGTGCTGCCGATGGCGCTCTGCTTCGCCCTGCTCGGCGCGCTGATGGGCATGTTCGGCGCCAGCCTCAATCTCCAGGCGCAATTGCAGTCGCCCTGGGTACTGGTGCCATTCGCGGCGTTCTTCGCGCTGTTCGCCGTGGCCATGTTCGGCTTCTTCGAGCTGCGCCTGCCCGGCTTCATCCGCGAACCGCTCGACCGCCTGGCCGGCGATGCGCGCGGCGGCTCGATCCTCGGCGCGGCCACCCTCGGCGTGCTTTCCAGCCTGCTGGTCTCGCCCTGCGTCTCCGCCCCGCTGGCCGCCTCGCTGCTCTATATCAGCGCCAGCGGCGATGCCTGGGGGGGCGGCCTGCAACTGTTCGCCCTCGGCCTGGGCATGGGTACGCCACTGGTGGTCTTCGGCGCCGGCGGCGGCGCCCTGCTGCCCAAGAGCGGAGCCTGGATGAACGGCGTGCGCAACGCCTTCGGCGTGCTGTTGCTGGCGGTCGCCGTGTGGCTCCTGGAGCGGGTGGTGTCCGGCCCGGTGGCGCTGATGCTCTGGGGCATGCTCGCCGGCGGCGCCGGCCTGGCCCTGGGCGCCCTCGAATTCACCCCGAAGAGCGCCGCACGCCGCCTGCTGCAACTGCTTGGCCTGATGTTCCTGACCTACGCGGTGGCCGCCTGGATCGGCGCCCTGCAGGGCGAGTCGGACCCGATCCATCCGCTGGGCCGCTCGGTGCCGTCGATCCACGCCGGGCCACCGAGCACGCCCGGCGAATGGCAGAACCTGACCACCCCGGCGCAGCTGGACGCCGCCCTGGCCGAGGCACGTCAGGCCGGCAAGCCGGTGCTGCTGGACTGGTATGCGGACTGGTGCATCAGTTGCAAGGTCATCGAGCGCCAGGTTCTCACCGATCCCACGGTGCAGGCACGACTGCCGGCCTACCGCCTGCTGCGCTTCGACATCACCGAAAGCAACCCGGCCCAGCGCGGCCTGCTAGACCGCTACAACCTGTTCGGTCCGCCGGCGATCCTGTTCTTCGCCCCGGGCGGTGACGAATGGAGCGACTTGCGCGTCATCGGAGAGATCGACGCCGCCGGGCTCGCCGAACGACTGCGCCGGGCCGCTGCCCGGCAGTGACATGCGCTGACATACTTCTGCCGCAATTGCCGGTCAACATGCGGCGATCTACTGCAATCTAACAGTGACTGGACAGTCATACGGAAATTCCGGCATAGTGCCCGCTTGCCGTTTGCAGCCTGTACAGGACAATCAACAAGACAATGGCGACCCTCCTTGTATTGCACGGGCCGAATCTGAACCTGCTGGGCACCCGCGAGCCCGGCACCTACGGTTCGACCACCCTCGGGCAGATCAACCAGGACCTCGAGCGCCGCGCCCGCGAAGCCGGCCACCACCTGCTGCATCTGCAAAGCAACGCCGAATACGAACTGATCGACCGGATCCATGCCGCGCGCGACGAAGGCGTGGACTTCATCATCATCAATCCGGCGGCATTCACCCATACCAGCGTCGCGTTACGTGACGCGCTGCTTGCGGTGAGCATCCCATTCATCGAAGTGCACCTGTCGAACGTGCACAAACGTGAACCTTTCCGGCATCACTCCTACTTCTCCGACGTGGCGGTAGGGGTGATCTGCGGTCTCGGCGCCACAGGCTACCGCCTGGCCCTGGAATCCGCCCTTGAACAACTTCAACGCCCCTGACCTCACTGGGAGTGCTAGCGCTAATGGACATTCGTAAAGTCAAGAAACTGATCGAGCTGCTGGAAGAGTCCGGTATCGACGAGCTGGAAATCCGCGAAGGCGAAGAGTCGGTACGCATCAGCCGCCACAGCAAGACCGCCGCCCAGCCGGTGTACGCACAGGCTCCGGCCTTCGCCGCTCCGGTCGCCGCGCCAGCGCCGGCAGCCGCCGCTCCGGCCGCCGCTGCCGCGGAAAGCGCCCCGGCCGCGCCGAAGCTGAACGGCAACGTGGTTCGCTCGCCGATGGTCGGCACCTTCTACCGCGCCGCCTCGCCGACCTCGGCCAACTTCGTCGAAGTCGGCCAGAGCGTGAAGAAAGGCGACATCCTGTGCATCGTCGAAGCCATGAAGATGATGAACCACATCGAAGCCGAAGTTAGCGGCACCATCGAGTCGATCCTGGTGGAGAACGGCCAGCCGGTTGAGTTCGACCAGCCGCTGTTCACCATCGTCTAAGCCGCGGGGAACCTGCGATGTTGGAAAAAGTGCTGATCGCCAACCGCGGCGAAATCGCCTTGCGCATCCTTCGCGCATGCAAGGAGCTGGGGATCAAGACGGTGGCGGTACACTCCACCGCCGACCGCGAGTTGATGCACCTGTCGCTCGCCGACGAATCGGTGTGCATCGGTCCGGCCCCGGCCACCCAGTCGTACCTGCAGATCCCGGCGATCATCGCCGCGGCCGAGGTCACCGGCGCCACCGCGATCCACCCCGGCTACGGCTTCCTCGCCGAGAACGCCGACTTCGCCGAGCAGATCGAACGCTCCGGCTTCACCTTCGTCGGCCCGACCGCCGAGGTGATCCGCCTGATGGGCGACAAGGTCTCGGCCAAGGACGCCATGAAGCGCGCCGGCGTCCCCACCGTGCCGGGCTCCGACGGCCCGCTGCCGGAAGATGAAGAGACCGCCCTGGCGATCGCCCGCGAGGTCGGCTACCCGGTGATCATCAAGGCCGCCGGCGGCGGCGGTGGTCGCGGCATGCGCGTGGTCTACGACGAATCCGAGCTGATCAAGTCGGCCAAGCTGACCCGCACCGAGGCCGGCGCGGCGTTCGGCAACCCGATGGTCTACCTGGAGAAGTTCCTGACCAACCCGCGCCACGTGGAAGTCCAGGTGCTTTCCGACGGCCAGGGCAACGCCATCCACCTCGGCGACCGCGACTGCTCCCTGCAGCGCCGCCACCAGAAGGTGATCGAAGAGGCGCCGGCCCCCGGCATCGACGAGAAGGCCCGCCAGGAAGTCTTCGCCCGCTGCGTCCAGGCCTGCATCGAGATCGGCTACCGCGGCGCCGGTACCTTCGAGTTCCTCTACGAGAACGGCCGCTTCTACTTCATCGAGATGAACACTCGCGTGCAGGTGGAGCACCCGGTATCGGAGATGGTCACCGGTGTCGACATCGTCAAGGAGATGCTGCGCATCGCCTCCGGCGAGAAGCTCTCGATCCGCCAGGAGGACGTGGTCATCCGCGGCCATGCGCTGGAATGCCGGATCAACGCCGAAGACCCGAAGACCTTCATGCCCAGCCCGGGCAAGGTCAAGCACTTCCACGCCCCCGGCGGCAACGGCGTGCGCGTCGACTCGCACCTCTACAGCGGCTACAGCGTACCGCCGAACTACGACTCGCTGGTCGGCAAGGTCATCACCTACGGTGCCGACCGCGACGAGGCGCTGGCGCGGATGCGCAATGCCCTGGACGAGTTGATCGTCGACGGTATCAAGACCAATACCGAACTGCACAAGGACCTGGTGCGCGACGCCGCCTTCTGCAAGGGCGGGGTGAACATCCATTACCTGGAGAAGAAACTGGGTATGGACAAGCACTGATCCGTCAGTCGCTGCGCACAAGGGCTGCCTCCGGGCGGCCCTTGTCGTTTCCGCGCCCGGCACGGGCCGAGAGTGGCGGCGGCGTCCGCCGTCGAGTAAGCTTGCGCGGTGGAAAACGGGCCGCCCCCTGGGCGGCCCGTTTCGTTTACAGCCGCAACAGAGGTCGCCCCATGCCCTGGTTACAAGTTCGCCTGGCCATCACCCCGGAACAGGCCGAAACCTACGAAGACGCCCTGCTCGAAGTCGGCGCCGTCTCCGTGACCTTCATGGACGCCGAAGACCAGCCGATCTTCGAGCCGGACCTCGGCACCACCCCGCTGTGGTCGCGCACCCACCTGCTGGCGCTGTTCGAAGCGGACACCGACGAGACCGCCCTGCTCGCCCACCTCGCCTTGCTTACCGGCGGCGACCTGCCCGAGCACCATGTCGAGGAAATCGCCGACCAGGATTGGGAACGCAGCTGGATGGACAACTTCCAGCCGATGCGTTTCGGCCGCCGCCTGTGGATCGTGCCGAGCTGGCACGCCGCCCCCGAGCCGGACGCGGTCAACCTGCTGCTCGATCCGGGCCTGGCCTTCGGCACCGGCACCCACCCGACCACCGCGCTGTGCCTGGAATGGCTCGACGGCCAGGAACTGGCCGGCCGGCAGGTGCTCGACTTCGGTTGCGGCTCGGGAATCCTCGCCATCGCCGCGCTGCTGCTCGGCGCCGAACGGGCGGTCGGCACCGACATCGATCCACAGGCCCTGGAAGCCTCGCGCGACAATGCCTCGCGCAACGGTATCGAGCCCGCGCGGTTCCCGGTCTACCTGCCGGCGGACCTGCCGCAGCGACAGGCCGACGTGCTGGTCGCCAATATCCTCGCCGGCCCGCTGGTTTCCCTCGCCCCGCAACTGACCGGCCTGGTACGTCCCGGTGGCCTGCTGGCGCTGTCCGGCATCCTCGCCGAGCAGGCCGAGGAGGTCCGCGCGGCCTACTCCGCACACTTCGATCTCGACCCGACCGCCGAGCGCGAAGGCTGGATCCGCATCAGCGGCCGCCGCCGCGCCGATTGATGGCGCACCGCCAGCCACCACTGATCCCGCCCCACTGCCTTCGTGCAAGAAGCTTGGGGTAGACTAGCCGCCGGATTTTTCCTACGGATCGCCGCATGAGCGAAAGCGTCATCACCCAATGTCCCCATTGCAGCACCAGTTTCCGCGTCAACGACGCGCAACTGGGCGCCGCCAATGGCGCGGTCCGCTGCGGCACCTGCCTGAAAGTCTTCAACGCCCTGCAACACCAGGTCGGTGGCGCGCCGCGCGCGAACGCTCCTTCGGCAGCCGAAGCGAAGCCGGCCGCCGCTCCGCCACCCGCGCCCAGCGTCGCGGCCGCCACCTCGGCCGCGCCCCCGGCAGCGCGCCCGCGCGACGAAACCCTGTGGATCCATGACGACCTCGACCTGGACAGCCTCAACCTCGACGAGGAACTGGCCAAGCTCGACGAATTCGAGCTGAACCAGGAGTTCTCCAGCATCGAGAAGGCCCCGCGACCGGCGGAGAGCCTGCTGGCGCGCCGCGACGACGAACGCGATCCACACGACGAACGCTGGGCCGAGGCGCTGATCGCCGATGCCGAACCGGCCCAGCCGGCGCGCAGCAACCCGCGCCAGGAACCGAGCCTCGGCGAACCGCTGGCGGAAGAGCGGGTATCCTTCGTGCCGCTGCGCCGCGCCGAGGATCCGCCGGAACTTCGCCTCAGCCTCGATGAGGACGATGACGACGAGCCCAGCCTCGGCAAGCGCCGCCACGGCCTGAGCGCCCTGGATGAAGACGACGAGGAAAGCGCCGAGGAACAGTCCGTCGCGCCCCTGGGCAGCGCCCGCAAGCCGGACGAGGCGCCGGTCGAGAGTCTCGACCAGTTGCGCGACGAGCCGCTGCAACTGGCCTGGGAGAAGCCCCGGCGCCAATGGCCGCGGCGTCTCGGTTGGCTGCTGCTGATCCTGCTGGCGCTGGGTGGTCTCGCCGCTCAGTACGTCGCCTACCATTTCGACGAGCTGGCGCGCCAGGACGCCTATCGCCCCTGGTTCGCCCAGCTCTGCCCGGAAATCGGCTGCACCCTTCCCTCCAAGGTCGACGTGGAGCAGATCAGGAGCAGCAACCTGGTGGTCCGCAGCCATCCCGAATTCAGCGGCGCGCTGGTGGTCGACGCGATCATCTACAACCGCGCCAGCTTCTCGCAGCCTTTCCCGCTGCTGGAACTGCGCTTCGCCGACCTCAACGGCCACCTCATCGCCAATCGCCGCTTCAAGCCCGGCGAGTACCTCGGCGGCGAGCTGGCCGGACGAACGGAAATGCCACCGCAGGTACCGATCCACGTGTCGCTGGACATCCTCGACCCGGGTCCGAAGGCGGTGAACTACAGCCTGAGCTTCCATTCCCCGGAGTGACCGGAAAGACCTCGCCGGTCGCCGCCGGGCCGCTACGCCCACCCGCTCGCGCGGAGCGCCAGGCGCAAGTGCCGCTCGTCTTCCAACTGTAAGAACTAAGGAATCGGCTGTTCAGAATTTATCCAAAACAGCCTTTATCCGGTCATCCAGAGCGGGTATCATGCCCTCCCTTTTTTCGCAGCACCGCAAGACAGGGAAGCCCCATGTCGGTGGTACGCATCGGCCCATATACACTGCCCAACAGACTGATCCTCGCGCCGATGGCCGGGGTGACCGATCGTCCGTTCCGTCAGCTTTGCCGTCGCCTTGGCGCCGGGATGGTGGTATCGGAGATGGTGACCAGCGACGTCCGCCTGTGGAACAGCCGCAAGTCGCGCCTGCGCCTGATCCACGATGGCGAGGACGAGCCGCGCTCGGTGCAGATCGCCGGCGGCGATCCGGCCATGCTGGCCGAGGCCGCGCAGCGCAATGTGGAACTCGGTGCGCAGATCATCGACATCAACATGGGCTGCCCGGCGAAGAAGGTATGCAACAAGGCAGCGGGGTCCGCCCTGCTGCGGGACGAGGCGCTGGTCGCCGAGATCCTCGATGCCGTGGTCAGGGCGGTCGACGTACCGGTCACCCTGAAGATCCGGACCGGCTGGGACCGGGACAACCGTAACGGCGTCAGCGTCGCGAGGCTCGCCGAACAGGCGGGGATCCAGGCTCTTGCGGTACATGGCCGGACCCGCGCCGACCTGTACACCGGGGAGGCGGAGTACGAGACCATCGCGGCGATCAAGCAGGCCGTGTCGATACCGGTGTTCGCCAATGGCGACATCGATTCGCCGGAGAAGGCCAGGAAAGTCATCGAGCAGACCGGGGTGGATGCCCTGCTGATCGGTCGGGCCGCCCAGGGAAGACCGTGGATTTTCCGCGAGATCGACCATTACCTGCGGACCGGCGAGCACCTGCCGGCGGCGCCGCTTCCCGAAGTGCAGAGCATCCTGCTCGAACACCTCGCGGAGCTGCACCTTTTTTATGGGGAAGAAATGGGTGTGCGGATCGCCCGCAAGCATGTGGGGTGGTATCTCGCGACTCTGCCGGGCGCAAGGGAATTCCGCGCCCAGTTCAATCGTTTGCAGGACACGGATGCGCAGTGCGCCAGCGTCAGGCAGTTCTTCGCCGAGCGCCAGAACAACGGAACAGGGGTGGCCGCATGACAACGATGACGACCGAGACTTTAGTGAGTGGAACAACGCCCGTGAGCGACAACGCCAACCTGAAACAGCACCTCACCACGCCGACGCAAGAAGGGCAGACCCTGCGCGACAGCGTGGAGAAGGCATTGCACAACTACTTCGCCCACCTCGAAGGGCAGCCGGTCACGGACGTTTACAACATGGTGCTCTGCGAAGTCGAAGCGCCGCTGCTGGAAACCGTCATGAACCACGTCAAGGGGAACCAGACCAAGGCCTCCGAGCTGCTCGGCCTGAACCGCGGGACCCTGCGCAAGAAACTCAAGCAATACGACCTTCTTTAAGAGCGGCGGCGGGCTCCGGCCAAGGGCGCGCGTCCCGGCCGGCACCCGCGGCCGGAAGCCAGCCCTCAGGACCCTTGCAATGACCGACCAAACCACCCGCCTGCCCATCCGCCGCGCGCTGATCAGCGTTTCCGACAAGACCGGCGTCGTCGACTTCGCCCGTGAGCTGGTCGCCCTCGGCGTGGAAATCCTTTCCACCGGCGGCACCTACAAGCTGCTCCGGGACAACGGCATCTCTGCCGTGGAAGTGGCCGACTACACCGGCTTCCCGGAAATGATGGACGGTCGGGTGAAGACCCTGCACCCGAAGGTGCATGGCGGTATCCTCGGTCGCCGCGACCTCGACGGCGCGGTCATGGAGCAGCACGGCATCAAGCCGATCGACCTGGTGGCGGTCAACCTGTATCCCTTCGAGGCCACGGTGGCCAGGCCCGACTGCGACCTGCCTACCGCCATCGAGAACATCGATATCGGCGGGCCGACCATGGTCCGTTCGGCGGCGAAGAACCACAAGGATGTCGCCATCGTGGTCAATGCCGGCGACTACGCCGCCGTGATCGAATCCCTCAAGGCCGGCGGCCTGACCTACGCCCAGCGTTTCGACCTGGCCCTCAAGGCGTTCGAGCACACCTCCGCCTACGACGGCATGATCGCCAACTACCTGGGTACCATCGACCAGACCCGCGACACCCTCGGCACCGCCGACCGCGGCGCCTTCCCGCGCACCTTCAACAGCCAGTTCGTCAAGGCCCAGGAAATGCGCTACGGCGAGAACCCGCACCAGAGCGCGGCGTTCTACGTCGAGGCGAAGAAGGGCGAGGCCAGCGTCTCCACCGCCATCCAGTTGCAAGGCAAGGAGTTGTCGTTCAACAACGTCGCCGACACCGACGCCGCCCTGGAATGCGTGAAGAGCTTCCTCAAGCCGGCCTGCGTGATCGTCAAGCATGCCAACCCCTGCGGCGTCGCCGTGGTGCCGGAAGACGAAGGCGGCATCCGCAAGGCCTACGACCTGGCCTACGCCACCGATAGCGAATCGGCGTTCGGCGGCATCATCGCCTTCAACCGCGAGCTGGACGGCGAAACCGCCAAGGCCATCGTCGAGCGCCAGTTCGTCGAGGTGATCATCGCGCCGAAGATTTCCGCCGCCGCCCGCGAGGTGGTCGCCGCCAAGGCCAACGTACGCCTGCTCGAATGCGGCGAATGGCCAGCCGAGCGCGCCCCGGGCTGGGACTTCAAGCGGGTCAACGGCGGCCTGCTGGTACAGAGCCGCGACATCGGCATGATCAAGGCCGAGGACCTGAAGATCGTCACTCGCCGCGCGCCCACCGAGCAGGAGATCCACGACCTGATCTTCGCCTGGAAGGTGGCCAAGTTCGTCAAGTCCAACGCCATCGTCTACGCCAGGAACCGCCAGACCGTCGGCGTCGGCGCCGGCCAGATGAGCCGGGTCAACTCCGCACGGATCGCCGCGATCAAGGCCGAGCACGCCGGCCTGGAAGTGAAAGGCGCGGTGATGGCCTCGGACGCCTTCTTCCCGTTCCGCGACGGCATCGACAACGCGGCCAAGGCCGGCATCACCGCGGTGATCCAGCCGGGCGGCTCGATGCGCGACAACGAAGTGATCGCGGCGGCCGACGAGGCGGATATCGCGATGGTGTTCACTGGCATGCGCCATTTCCGCCATTGAGTATCACGGCGGCTGACCGCATCGCGGTCGTCCGCCCTACCCACGAATTTCACGCAGGGCGGATAACGCGGCGCGTTATCCGCCGTTGCGTCAGGAGAACCCCATGAACGTACTCATCATCGGCAGCGGCGGTCGCGAACATGCCCTGGCCTGGAAGGTCGCCCAGGACCCGCGCGTGGCGAAGGTCTTCGTCGCCCCGGGCAACGCCGGCACCGCCACCGAGGCCAAATGCGAGAACGTCGCCATCGACGTACTGGCCCTGGAACAACTGGCCGACTTCGCCGCGAAGAACGTCCAGCTGACCATCGTCGGCCCCGAGGCGCCGCTGGTGGCAGGCGTGGTCGACCTGTTCCGTGAGCGCGGCCTGGATATCTTCGGCCCGACCGCCGGCGCCGCCCAGCTGGAAGGCTCGAAGGCCTTCACCAAGGACTTCCTCGCCCGCCACCGGATCCCCACCGCCGCCTATCGCAACTTCACCGAGGTCGAGCCGGCCCTGGCCTACCTGCGCGAGCAGGGCGCGCCCATCGTCATCAAGGCCGATGGCCTGGCCGCGGGCAAGGGCGTGATCGTCGCCATGAACCTGGACGAAGCCGAAGCCGCCGTGCGCGACATGCTCGCCGGCAATGCCTTCGGCGACGCCGGCTCGCGCGTGGTGATCGAGGAGTTCCTCGATGGCGAGGAGGCCAGCTTCATCGTCATGGTCGACGGCCAGAACGTGCTGCCGATGGCCACCAGCCAGGACCACAAGCGCGTCGGCGATGGCGACAGCGGGCCGAACACCGGCGGCATGGGCGCCTACTCGCCGGCCCCGGTGGTCACCGCCGAGGTCCACCAGCGGGTGCTGGACGAAGTGATCTACCCGACCGTGCGCGGCATGGCCGAGGAAGGCAACGTCTATACCGGCTTCCTCTATGCCGGCCTGATGATCGACAAGAGCGGCGCGCCCAAGGTCATCGAATTCAACTGCCGCTTCGGCGATCCGGAAACCCAGCCGATCATGGTCCGCCTGGAGTCCTCCCTGGTCCTGCTGGTCGAGGCCGCCCTGGCCAAGGCGCTGGACAAGGTCGAGGCGACCTGGGACCCGCGTCCGACCGTGGGCGTGGTACTGGCCGCCGGCGGCTATCCGGGCGACTACGCCAAGGGCGAGGTCATCGAAGGCCTGGCCGAGGCCGCCGCGCTGGACGGCAAGGTGTTCCACGCCGGCACCGCGCTGAAGGATGGCCAGGTGGTCACCTCCGGAGGCCGCGTTCTCTGCGCCACCGCCATCGGCGAGAGCGTGTCCGCCGCCCAGCAACAGGCCTATCGCCTGGCCGAGAAGATCCGCTGGAACGGCTGCTTCTACCGCAAGGACATCGGCTACCGTGCCATCGCCCGCGAGCGCGGCGAGTCCTGACCGGGCCCGAGGCCGCGGGCGCCGCACGGCGCTTCCGCGGCCTATGCCGTTGCCACGGCCACTTGGCTATAATCCGGCCATTCACCTTCGAAGGGACTTCGCCGTGGTACGGCTTCGGATCGCCATAGGACTACTCGTCAGCTTCCTGCTGCTTCTGCTCGGTCCGATGTCGCCGGCGGTCGCGGACGACGCCGGCGTTTCCAGCGTTCCCCTGCAAACCACCGCCACTACTCCCAGCGCCAACCAGAACTGGCGCCTGCTGCGCGACGAGAGCGCGCAACTGCGGATCGCCGACGTCCTCCAGCGCAAGGAGCAGTTCCGCCCGCTGGCCAAGCGCTCCTTCATCTTCCCCGCCAGCCCCCAGGCGGTCTGGCTGCAGGTCCAGCTTCCCGCGCAGAAGGTGCCGAGCTGGCTGTGGATCTTCGCCCCGCGGGTGCAGTATCTGGACTACTACCTGGTGCAGGACGGCCAACTGGTGCGGGACCAGCACACCGGCGAGTCGCGACCGTTCCAGGAGCGCCCGCTGCCCTCGCGCTCCTACCTGTTCTCGCTGCCGGTCGACGGCAAGCCGATGACCCTGTACGTGCGGATGACCTCCAACCATCCACTGATGGCCTGGTTCGACCAGATCGACGAAGCCGGCCTGGTCGGCCTGGAGAAGCCCGCCTACGCCTTCGGCATGCTGCTCGGCGGCATGCTCCTGCTGCTGATGTACAACCTGATCCGCTTCGCCTACTCGCGCAGCGCCAGCAGCCTGTGGCTGGCGGCGGTGCACGCGGCGCTGGCGGTCTGCGCCGCGGCGAACCTGGGGCTGGTGGCGTTCTGGCTGCCGGGACTCAAGTTCAACCAGTCGCTGACCGCCGACCTCGGCGCCCTCGGCGCCGCGGTGAGCCTGCTGTGGTTCGCCTGCAGCTTCTTCCGCGGCACCGCGGAAAGCCGCCTGAACCGCCTCCTGCAAGGCGAGGCGCTGTTGATCCTGGCGGTCGGCGCGATCATCGCCTTCACCCAGCAACTCTGGTTCAGCTGGCTGATCTACCTGCTGGTGATCCTCAGTTCGCTCAGCGTCCCGCTGATCGCGGCCTGGCACTGGTATCGCGGCTACCAGCCGGCGCGCCTGATCGTTGCCGGGATGATCGTGTTCAACGCCGGCTTCATGGTGTTCCTGCCGGTACTGTTCGGCACCAAGCAACTCGATCCGGGCTGGCTGGTGCTCGGCGTGTTCAGCTTCGCCACCCTCGCCGGGCTGGTCCTGAGCGTCTCGCTCACCGAACGCCAGCGGCTGATCCAGCAGCTCAACCTGCAACAGCGCACCAGCGAGGCGGCGCACACCGCGGAACTGCAGACCAAGGCCGAGTTCCTGGCCAAGATCAGCCACGAGATCCGCACGCCCATGAACGGCGTGCTGGGGATGACCGAACTGCTCCTCGGCACCCCGTTGTCGGCGAAGCAGCGCGACTACGTGCAGACCATCCACAGCGCCGGCAACGAGCTGCTCACGCTGATCAACGAGATCCTCGACATCTCCAAGCTGGAGTCCGGGCAGATCGAGCTGGACGAAGTGCAGTTCGACCTCAACGCGCTGATCGAGGACTGCCTGGATATCTTCCGGGTCAAGGCCGAGCAGCAGCGCATCGAGCTGATCAGCTTCACCCAGCCGCAGGTGCCGCGGGTCATCGGCGGCGATCCGACGCGCCTGCGCCAGGTGGTCCTGAGCCTGCTGGACAACGCGTTCAAGCAGACCGAGGAAGGCGAAATCCTGCTGGTGGTGGCCCTCGACGACCAGGGCGAGACACCGCGCCTGCGCATCGCCGTGCAGGACAGCGGCCACCCGTTCGACGCCAAGGAGCGCGAGGCGCTGCTCACCGCCGAGCTGCACAGCGGCGACTTCCTTTCCGCCAGCAAGCTCGGCAGCCACCTCGGCCTGATCATCGCCCGCCAACTGGTGCGGCTGATGGGCGGGGAGTTCGGCATCCAGTCCGGCAGCAGCCAGGGCACCACCCTGTCGCTGACCCTGCCGCTCGACCCGCAGCAGCTGGAGAACCCCACCGCCGACCTCGACGGCCCGCTACAGGGCGCCCGGCTGCTGGTGGTGGACGACAACGAAACCTGCCGCAAGGTGCTGGTGCAGCAGTGCAGCGGCTGGGGCCTGAACGTCAGCGCGGTGTCGTCCGGCAAGGAGGCGCTGGCCCAGTTGCGCACCAAGGCGCACCTGCGCGAGTACTTCGACGTGGTCCTGCTCGACCAGGACATGCCCGGCATGACCGGCATGCAACTGGCGGCGAAGATCAAGGAAGACCCCAACCTCAACCACGACATCCTGCTGATCATGCTCACCGGGATCAGCAACGCGCCGAGCAAGATCATCGCCCGCAACGCCGGGATCAAGCGCATCCTGGCCAAGCCGGTGGCCGGCTACACGCTGAAGGCGACCCTCGCCGACGAACTCGCCCAGCGCGGCGTCAGCGGCGTCACCAACTACCTGCAACCGGCCAAGGAAGCGCAGGCGCCGAGCCTGCCGAGCGATTTCCGGATCCTCGTCGCCGAGGACAACAGCATCTCCACCAAGGTCATCCGCGGCATGTTGAACAAGCTCAACCTGCAGCCGGACACCGCCAGCAACGGCCAGGAGGCGCTCAGCGCGATGAAGGCGACCCAGTACGACCTGGTGCTGATGGACTGCGAGATGCCGGTTCTCGACGGCTTCTCCGCCACCGAACAGCTACGCGCCTGGGAAGCCCACGAACAGCGCCCGCATACCCCGGTGGTGGCGCTCACCGCGCACATCCTCAGCGAGCACAAGGAACGCGCGCGGCTGGTCGGCATGGACGGGCACATGGCCAAGCCGGTGGAGCTGTCGCAATTGCGCGAGCTGATCGCCTACTGGGTCGGCGAACGCGATCGCCGCCGCCAGGGCGACGCCCTGCCCTCCTGAGGGCAGCGACCTACTCCGGCGCTGCACCCGGCCTCCGCCACGGCGGATAACCGCACGCGGTTATTCGTATATGGACCCCTCCCGGTTTGCCAGTGTTTGTCTTGATTTCAAACCTGTGTACGACTGCATCCGTATATCCGGCTTCATGGAGTGGTGTTGCAACTCCCGAGCCCTGATGAAATGCGCGCCTACATGC